>DUAC01000089.1 GCA_012961035.1 Acidimicrobiia bacterium | reverse complement strand
TTCGCCGGAGCCGTACGGAACACGACAACCCGTTACCCCTGCCCCGCCCCGGGGCCCCGGGCACGCCAGAGGCGATGTCCGAGACCAGAGGAGGTGAGTGCCTGCCATGCAGGTCTATGAGCTCATGATCATCTTCGGCGGCGACCTCGACGAGGACGCCATTGCGGCAAGCCTGTCGAAGGTCACCACCAACATCGAGTCCGAGGGTGGTCGCGTGGCCACCGTGCTGGACTCCGAACCGTGGGGCCGGAAGCGCTTCGCCTATCGGATCAACCTCAAGTGGGAGGGCGTCTACGTCGTCCTCGAGGTGGTCACCGATGCGGGCAACCTCGACACCACCGATCGCATCCTCCGACTCGCGGACCGCAGTGAGGTGGTCCGCCACAAGATCATGCGCCTTCCCGATGCAGAGGTCGCCAAGCGCGGTCTCCTCGGTGAGGTGGCGCCGGCCGAGGCCGGTTCAGGAACGGAGTAGCAACATGGCATACGACAACACAGTGACAGTCGTGGGCAACGTGACCCGCGACCCCGAATTGCGGTTCACCCCCGGTGGTGCCGCGGTGGCCAGCTTCGGCCTGGCGTGGAACCGCAAGGGACAGAACGACGAGGAGATCGTCTCCTTCTTCGACGTGACCTGCTGGCGCAACCTGGCCGAGAACGTGGCCGAGTCGATCACCAAGGGATCACGGGTCATCGTCTACGGTCGGCTCGACCAGCGCTCCTGGGAGAACCAGGACGGGGAACGCCGCTCGAAGGTGGAGATAGTCGCCGACGACGTGGCCCCGAGCCTCAAGTGGGCAACCGCTGAACTGACCCGTAACGAATTTCGTGGCGACGGCGCCACCTCGTCGGCACCCACCGGCGGGGGTGGCAGGGCCGCCCAGACACCCCAGACCGATGAGGAGCCCTTCTGATGGCACGTCGTACACCTCCCCGCCGCAACAACAAGGACAGCAACCGCCGCGGCAAGAAGAAGATCAGCCCGCTGACCATCGGCAAGATCGAGTTCGTCGACTACAAGGACACCGACCTGCTCAGGAAGTTCGTTTCCGAGCGGGCCAAGCTGAAGCCCCGCCGTGTGACGGGCAACAGCGAGAAGCAGCAGCGAGAGGTCGCACGGGCGGTCAAGAACGCCCGTGAGATGGCCCTGCTTCCCTATACCAACCGAGTGACGACACAGCGTCGAGAGCGTCGGTCGGATGACCGGGGCCCCCGTGCTGATGGTCCGCCGCCGCGTCCGACCGCTCCGCCGCCGGGTTCCGGTGACGAGGCTTCGGCCGAGGAGGTCGAGGCTGCCGAGGTGCAGGCCGACCTGACCGCAGTCGAGTCGGCCGAGGCCGCCGCTGTCGTCGAGGAAGGGGCCGGGTCATGAAGGTCCTACTTCGTTCCGACGTCGAAGGGCTCGGTCGTACCGGGGACATAGTCGAGGTCACCCGGGGTTATGCCCGGAACTTCCTGGTCCCGAAGGGCCTGGCCATCCAGGCTGCCGAGGGCGTGACGGCCCAGGCCGAGGTGATGCGACGCAAGCGCGCCATGAAGGCCGCTGCCGATCGCAGCGATGCCGAGGTGGTTGCAGCCCAGATCGCCGGCGTGGTCCTCCATGTGACCGCCAAGGCCTCGGACGAGGGCCGACTCTTCGGGTCGGTCGGCGTCGTCGAGGTCGTCGAGGTGCTCGCCTCCCAGGTGGGTCTCGTCGTGGATCGCAGGCAGGTGACCGGCGAGGTGGTCAAGGACATCGGGTCGCATGAGTTCACGATCGAGCTCCACGCCGAGGTAGCGGTTCCGGTGACCGTCGAGGTGCAGGCCGAGGCCTGAGCCCGAACTCCACGGAGCCACCTGGAGGTTGAATCCCAGGTGGCTCCGGTCATGACCTTGGACCGGCAGGTGGACATTCCACAGTTCCGGTCGTGTTATCCACTCCGCAGGCCGTGGGTTGGGGATGAACAGGCGGAGTTTTCCCTCTGGTATCCCACAGGGCCAGACGTGCATGCTCTCTGTGTGGGCGGAACCGTGGATGGATTGTCGATATGAGCGCGTCACCACGCGATGGGGATCTGGACCCGACCGGGGACACCCCGGGACCAGCCGACATGGCCTTTCCGGAGTTTCCGATTCCGGACGACGCCCCGCTGCCTGAAGAGCCCCCGAGGGGAGAGGACCAGGCCCCCGGAGCGCCGTTCCGGACCCCCGGTCGTGGTGGTCGACCGCCTGCACATACTCCGGTCGGGCGTGTACCTCCCCACAACCTGGACGCCGAGGCCTCGCTGCTGGGGGCCATGCTGCTCTCCCGCGATGCCATCGCCGACGCCCTCGAGGTCGTCGTCGCCGAGCATTTCTACAAGCCCTCCCATGCCCACGTGTTCGAGGCGATCTGCGGGCTCTATTCCGCTGGTGAACCAGCCGATCCGGTGACGGTGGCCGAGGCCCTCACCCGGGCCGGGCTGCTCGACCAGATCGGTGGGCCAGGCCTCCTGCTGGAGCTCCAGGCATCCACGCCGGCCACCTCGAGTGCCGGAAAGTACGCCCGGATCACACAGGAGCACGCAACCCTCCGAGGGCTCATCGGAGCGGCGAACGAGATCGCCGAGATCGGCTACGGCCACCCGGACGACGTGGTCAAGGCGGTGGACGAGGCCGAGAACCTCGTCTTCCAGATCGGGCAGGGGCGCGTCCGAGACACGATGGTAAAGATGAGTGACGTCCTGAACGTGAGCCTGGATCGCATGGAGGAGCTCTTCGAGCGGGGCGATTCGATCACGGGGACGCCGTGCGGCTACGAGGACCTCGACCAGCTCCTCTCGGGCCTCCAGGACGACGCCCTGATAGTCGTTGGTGCCCGGCCGGCCATGGGAAAGACCTCGTTCGTGCTGGGGATCGCCGCCCACGTCGGGATCAGGCAGGAGCTGCCGACCGTTGTCTTCTCGCTGGAGATGAGCCAGATCGAGGTCTGCCAGCGGATCCTCTGCTCGGAGGCGCGCGTCGATGCCACCAACATCCGGAACGGCCAGCTGACGGCCGACGACTGGACCCGCATCAACCGCGGGGTGGGAAAGCTGGGCGACGCCCACATCTGGATCGACGACAATCCGAACACCACCGTGATGGAGATCCGGGCCAAGGCGCGTCGCCTCAAGAGCCGCGTCGGCAACCTCGGGGTGGTGATCGTGGACTACCTGCAGCTCATGACCGGTAGGTCCAACGCTGAGAGCCGCCAGGTGGAGGTGTCGGAGATCAGTCGGGGTCTCAAGATCATGGCCCGCGAGCTGGGGTGTCCCGTGATTGGTGTCTCCCAGCTCTCCCGAGGCCTGGAGTCACGTCAGGACAAGAGGCCGATGCTGTCCGACCTGAGGGAGTCCGGTTCGATCGAGCAGGATGCCGACGTCGTGATCTTCCTCTACCGCGACGAGGTCTACAACCAGGACTCGCCGGACATCGGCATGGCCGAGGTCATCATCGCCAAGCACCGGAACGGGCCAACCGGCACCATCCGACTGGCATGGCTGCCGCGCTACACGCGGTTCGCCGACATGTCGCGCGCCAGCTGAGGGCCGCCGGTGTTCCTGGGCGAGGACCTACTCAACTGGCTGCTCCTGGCGCTCGGTGCGGCAATGGCGATGGGAAATGCCATGGCGCTGGTGCGACCTCCACAGCAACTCGAGGACGGGGACCTGGCCCGGCCACCTCTCTGGCGGAGCCTGCTCTACATCCTGCTGGGCACGGTCGCCGCGCTCTGGGCCGTCGCCTCGCTCATGGGCTGAAGCCTCCGACCTCCCGGGATCGTGGCGTGGGGTCGGACCGGTGGTTGGGCTACCGTCCGACGCGGAGGTGACGTAGATGGCTGAAGTGGTGCCCACACAACTGCTGGACCCGGGGCTGGTCGACGCATGTGGCCCCCAGCCCGGCCTCACCTGTGAGTGGATCTGGGATGCCACCGCCAGCGGGTCGTTGGCCGCCCTGGCCGACTGGCTGATCGAACGTCCGCTCAAGGTGGCGGTCATCCTGATCGGCGCCGTGGTCGTGAACCGCCTGGTGAAGCGGGCCATCGACCGTCTGATCAGCCGCCTCGTGGAATCGAGGACCCGGGAGGAGGGCGAGGCTGAAGCCGAGTCATCGACCCGGCTGGCCCAGCTGGGGCGCCGGGCCCGGGGCAGGCTCCAGAAGATTCACGATCAGGCCGACCGCTCGCGACAGCGGTTTGCGACCGTGGGAACGGTGCTTCGCGGCATAGCGGGAGTTGCCGTCTACGGCGTGGCTCTCATGGTGGCCCTCGGCGAGTTGGGGCTCAACCTCGGTCCACTGATCGCCGGTGCGGGCATCGTCGGCCTAGCCATCGGCTTTGGGGCCCAGTCGCTGGTGTCCGACTTCATCGCCGGGATTTTCATCATCATCGAAGACCAATACGGGGTGGGTGACTACGTGGACGTGGGTGCCGCTTCGGGCACGGTCGAGAAGGTGGGCCTGAGGACCACGACCTTGCGGGATGTCAACGGGACGGTGTGGACGATCCCCAACGGTGAAATCCGCCGGGTGGGTAACTCCTCGCAGCTCTGGGCCCGCACGGTGCTCGACGTCGACGTTGCCTACGACACCGACATCGACCTGGCGGCCAGCGTCATCAAGGAGGTGGCCGACGAGGTCTGGCGGGAGGAGCTGGAGTCGACGACAATCATCGAGGAACCGGAGATCTGGGGCGTTCAGAACTTCGGAGCCGACGCCATCTCCATCCGGCTGGCCGTGAAGACCGACCCCGGCGAACAGTGGGCGACCGGACGCCTCATCCGGGCCCGGCTGAAGAAGGCATTCGACGCCAACGGCATCGAGATCCCGTTCCCACAGCGGACGGTCTGGGTAAACCAGGTAGACGAGAAGGCGCCCGCCGTGAAGCCCGTGACCACGATTCGCCACGACCTGCTCGGGAAGCGGTCGGGCAGCGACGGCGAGGAGTAGCCGTACCTGAAGGTTGGCCGCCGACTCAGGAGTCGCTGCGGTCGATGGCCCGGGTGTCGGTACCCAGGTAACTGGCCACCACCCGGGGATCGTTTCGGACCTCGGTGGGCGAACCCTCTGCGATGACCTGTCCGGCTTCCAGGCAGTAGACCCGATCCGAGAGGGCCATGATCATCGGCATGTCGTGCTCGATGACGATCATCGTGGCATGCAGCTCCTGCTGGATCTGCTTCAACAGCGGCCCGAATGCCTCGGTCTCACGCTGGGCCACACCGGCGGTCGGTTCGTCCAGGCACAGGACCTGGGCGTCGAGGGCCAGGAGGCCGGCCAGCTCCACGATCCGGCGGGTTCCCGTGGAGAGTTCGGCGACGAAGCCGTCCGCATAGCGGCCCAGGCCCAGGAAGTCGATCAGGTCCGAAGCGTCGGAGGCCATTGCCCGTTCCGAACGCGACGAGGACGGAAGGAACAGGGCGGTCGACAGCAGGCCGGTGCGGCCACGGGCCTCCAGGGCCACCTGGACGGTCTCGCGGACGGTCAACTCCGGGAAGAGTCGCGCAGCCTGGAATGTCCGTCCCAACCCGATGCGCGCCCGGGCAGAGGCCGAGCGACCCGAGACGTCGTTGCCGAGCATCTCCACGATGCCTTCGGCTGTGGCGAAGCCGCCGATCGCATTCATGAGCGTCGACTTGCCGGCGCCGTTCGTGCCGATCAGGCCCACGACCTCGCCGGGATGGGCAACGATCGACACCCGGTCCACGGCACGGATACCCCCGAAGGTGACAGACACGTCCCTCACCGTCAGGGCATGGCCTTCGTAGGCGGGGCGGTCCCGCCCCCCACCCAGGACGACGGCCGGTGGCGCGGTGGATGTCTTGGAAGGGGCGTCCGGGAGCCGGGATTCAGCCCACCGGAGGAGGGCGTCCCTGGCCGAGTAGGTGATCTGGATGAGCCCGCCCGGGAAGTACAGCAGCAGGATGAGTAGGCCGATGCTCGAGGTGAACAGCGGGACCAGCTCGTTGTCGGGCCAGAAGGCCGGTAGGCCGACCACCCAGAGGGCGCCGACGACCGGTCCCATGAGGGCTCCCAGCCCTCCGATGACCACTATCGACACCAGCCGCAGCGAGTCGGTGATCTGGAACAGGCGTTCCGTGTATGGAATGTTCTGGACGAGGCCGCCGAGGAGGGCTCCACCCAGGCCGGCGATTCCCCCCGCCAGCGAGAAGGCCAGGAGCTTCGTCCGGGTGGGGCTGACGGTGTAGGCGGCGGCCGTGTTCTCGTTCTCCCTGACGCCGATGATCGAGCGGCCGATGCCGCTCCTCCGGAGTCGTGCCACCACCACCAGGAGCACCACCAGGATCCCCAGGCAGAGGTAGTAGTAGGCCCGCTGGCTGGCCAGGTCCAGTGGCCCCAGGCTGCCGCGTCGGAAGGGGATGCTCTGGCTGTTGCCACCGTTGAGCATCGGGCGTCGGTACAGGTACTGCTGTGCGGCCATGGCGAAGGCGAACGTCGTTACCGCCAGCAGCAGACCCTTGACGCGTAGTGCTCCGAGCCCGATGAGGGCGGCTGTTGCAGCGGCCACCCCGGCGGCGAGCAACATGGAGACCAGGTACGGCACCCGGGGGAAGGTGACGGAGAAGAACTCCCACCTGTCGCCGATGCCCACCCCGACCGTCAGCCCCCGGTTGAACCCGGCGGCGAACAGGGCGCCGATGCCGGCGAAGGCCATCTGGCCGAGGGAGAGCTGGCCCGCCCAGCCGGTCACGATGGTCATGGAGAGAGCGCATATGGCGAAGGCCAGGATGCTGGCGTACAGCAGGTGGCGGGACGGCCTGGTCACCAGGTAGGGCAGGACCAGGGCGATGGCCAGAAGCAGCCCGAGCGCAGTGGTCGACAGGCCCCTGACCCACCAGATCTCCTTGAGGCGCTGAGGGATCGGTCGACGTCGGGCCGAGAACGAGAACGATCCCGCCTCCTCGGCCGAGCCGCGACTCTGGAAGGCCACGGCGACGGCTACCAGGACGAAAAGCAGGAAGTCGATGAGGCCGCCCTGGTTGATGAACACGAACTGAACGTGGGCCTGGACGACACCGATGGCCACCCCGGCGGCCAGCGCCCTCGGGAACGAGACCATGCCGGCGATCACCGCCGCGACCAGGGCCCGGGCCATGGTGTTGGGACCGAGGTTCGAGAGGCCCCCGATGCTTCCCCGGTTCGCCGAGAGGAGCAGCAGTGAGATGGTCGCCAGGAGGCCGGCGATCGTCCATACGAAGAGTTGGACCATCTTCGGGTCGATGCCCGAGAGCCTGGCAAGGTCGGCATTGGTGGCCGAGGCCTGGACCGTCTGGCCGAACACGGTGCGATTCAGGAACCAGGACAGGCCGACTGCCAGCAGTGGGACCACCACGAGGATGGTGAGTTTCGGGCCGGTGATCCTGAGGCCCAGCACGTCCTCCCAGGTGAACGTGAGGGGTGCCGGAAAGCGTTGGCCCCGGGTTCGCTCCAGGTCGGGGTAGGAGGCCAGGACGGCCTGCATCAACTGGGCGATTCCAATGGTCGCCACCAGCACGATCACCCTGGGAGCGTCGAACAGGCGTCGGATGACGGCGCGTTCGATCAGGGCACCGACGGCGATGCCCACCACGAGGGCGATGGGCAGTGCCACCCAGTAGGGAAAGCCGTAGTTGATCACCAGCAGGGCTATGAGGCCGGTGGCCGGGAGTCCCATGTTCCCCACGGCCAGGTTGATGACCCGGGTCGATCGGTAGACGAGGACGACTCCGAGGGCGAGCAGGCCCAGGACCATGCCGTTCACTACACCGTCGAACCAGAGTTGTCGGGTGGTCCAGACGGCCAGGACAGCGCTGCCCACCTCAGCCGCCGTCCCGTCCCAGGAACACGGCCCGGGCCAGGTCGTCACGCTTCAGCAGGTCCTCCGCCGAGCCCTCGAACCTGACCTGGCCCTTCTCGAGGAAGATGGCCCTGTCGGCGACCGACAGGGCCACGTTCAGGGACTGCTCGACCAGGATGATCGTCTGGCCCCGTTCCTGGAGTCGTTCGATGAGCTCGAGCAGGTCCTGGACGACGGTCGGGGCCAGCCCCAGCGAGAGTTCGTCGATGAGCAGGATCTCCGGCTCGTGGAGAAGGACACGTGCGAGGGCCAGCATCTGCTGCTGGCCGCCGGACATGGAGCTGGCGCGCTGGCCCTGACGACGCTCCAGGTCGGGGAACAACTCCAGGACCGAGGCGATGCGCCGTTCCACGTCGGCGCTGTCGTGGCGGTGGATGTAGGCGCCCATCACCAGGTTCTGTCGGACGGTCATGTCCGGGAACACGCCCTTGCCGCCCGGCAGCTGCTGGATGCCGAGGCGGGACCGCAATTGCGGTGAGGTGTAGGTGACCGTTCGGCCGCCCAGGCGCACCACCCCGCGCTGGGGGATCCCCAGCCCGCTGATGACGCGCAGGATCGTGGACTTGCCGGCGCCGTTGGTGCCCAGCAGTGCCAGCGTCTCACCCTTCTTCACCTCGAACGCCACGTTGAACAGGACCTGGACAGGGCCGTAGGAGAAGTCGATGTTGTTCAGCTGCAGCGCCGGAACCTCGTCGTCGCCGGTGGTCCGCCGCTGCTCGTCCTGTTCGTCGAAGAGTTCCTGGACGTTCAGGGAGAGGTCGTGTCGGACGTGCCGGGCGCCCCGGTACATGATCCAGCCGCCGAGTATGGCCGACGGGATCGTCAGCACCAGGGTGGTCACACGTGGGCCCCACGAGTCGGCGAACATGAACGAGATGAGGCCGCCGCCTGTACCACCGATGAAGAAGATGTAGAGGGTGATGAGGGCGGTGCCGCTGCCCCGCAGGCGGTAGGGAACTATTGCCTGCATGACCGGGCTGACCATGGCGAATGCCGTGTTCAGCATGACCAGCGTCGGGATCGAGAAGGCGATGAACAGCGGCACGGTCGGCATGGCCCATTGGATGGGTTTGAAGATCGCCGAGAAGCCGATGAGGGCACCGATCATCTGCAGGGTGCGTGTGGGGTTCTCTCGCCAGAGCCGGTCGAACTTGGGGCCGACGTAGACCAGCGACAGCACGGTGAAGAGGCCGGCGGCGGTGGCCCAGGCGCCACGCTCGAAGGATTCGAGGCCGAACTTGTCCTCCAACCAGAGGTTCTCGAGTACCGGAGCGGTGAAGAGGCCGAATCCCAGGGCACTGAACCCGAGGACGACCGACTTGACGGTCTTGATCCGCATGAGTCGGGAGAAGGCGGCATCCAGGGAGACGGGTAGCGGGTCGTCCTCGGTGAACGACTCACCCAGCACGTCCTCCTTCTCCCACCGGCCCCGTTGGGGTTCCTTCAGGAAGAAGGCCGCGATGGCCGCGATGGCCACAGGGATGCCGAGTATGTAGTAGGTCCACCGCCAGCCGTCCACCTCGCCGGGACCGTTGGCGATCGCCGCGATTCCTCCCACCAGGATGGGGCTGATGACCGCGATGAGGCGGCCCGTGCCCTTGTCGATGGCACCGATCCGCCCACGGATCCCAATCGGGTAGGTGTCGGCGATCATCGATGAGTGGACCGGGATGGTGTTGGCCTTGGCTATGCCCACGCCGAACCGTGCCCAGAAGAAGCTGAAGGCGTTCACCGCCATGCCGGAGAGGGTCACCATGGCGGCGAAGATGATGCTGGCCCAGCCGATGATGGGGATCCGTCGCATGCGATCGGCGGCCCAGCCCATGGGTATGGCGCCGAGGACCACGAAGGCGCCGGACGAGCTGGCGATGAACGTGATGGTGCCGTCGCTGACGCCGAACGTGTCCCGGATGTCGGGGGCCAGCACGGCAATGGCGGCGGTCTGCAACTCGTCCAGGGAGTTGAGGATCATCAGGACCACGAACGTGGCGGCACCACCGCCCATGGCGAGGCCCTTCTTGAGGCTTATGCCTTCGCTCTTGACGCCCGGTAGCAGGTCATCGGCGAAGAGGACCTCGCTGGACTCCTGCTCGGCCTGGCGGGCGGCCTCCTCGTCCAGGACCGTGGCGGCCAGCGCCGCCATGTCGCCGGGTCCTGTTTCGGCCTGGACGGGTTCGAGGGGCGCGCCGTCGCCGGCCGTTACCGGTTCGTCGTTCTGGCGGCCGTCGTCTTGCATATGCCGGTTCCCCCCGTGCCCCCACTCAGGAGCGGGGGACATCCTTCCATGCCGTGTCCCGGTCGATCCCCGGTTCCCTGGGGAGGCCCAGGGACCGTTCGGCCAGGTTGTTCTTCTGGACCTCGGTGGTTCCACCACCGATCGAGATGCTGAACCGGTTGACCACCTCCGCCCTCACCCAGTTGCCGATGGGGTCGTTGCCCACGAGGGCGGCCGGGCCGGCCAGTTCGGCGGCCAGGTTCCCGGTCAGCACCCTGGTGCCGGCAGCCATGACCTTGGTGAGGGCAGGATCGAACGGCGGCTTGTGTCCGTTGCGTACGGCCGACTGGATGCGCTGGCCCATGAGGGCCTGCAATTTCTCCCGACTGATGACGGTGGCGAGGCGTTGACGGACGCGCGGGTCTTCCAGGCCACCGTGCAGGGCTGCCAGGTCGCGGAGGCGATCCGACGTCGGCGCACCACCACCGCGTCCTATGAAAGCGGCTTCGTTCGCCAGCACGGTGCGGGCGGCACCCCAGCCGCCGTGGACCTCGCCCACCACCTGGTCTGCGGGAATCCGGACGCCGGACAGGAACACCTCGCTGAAGTGCGCTGAGCCGTTGGCCTGGATCAGCGGCCTGACCTCGATGCCCGGTGAGGTCATGTCGACCAGCAGGAATGTGATGCCCCGGTGCTTGGGGACGTCGGGGTCGGTACGGGCGAGCAGGAAGCCCCAGTCGGCGAACTGGGCACAGGAGTTCCAGACCTTCTGGCCGTCCACCACCCATTCATCGCCGTCCAGGACCGCACGGGTGGCGAGGCCGGCCAGGTCGGATCCGGCGCCCGGCTCGCTGAAGAGCTGGCACCAGGCCACCTCGCCGTTCAACAGCGACGGTAGGTGCCGGGCCTTCACCTCGTGGGTGGCGTGGGCGAGCAGGGTGGGTCCCAGCATGGCAATGGTGGCTCCGATGAAACCGGGACCGGATCCGTAGGCGCTGGACTCCTCGGAGAAGATGCGTTCGGCCCATGCCGGGTGGTCGCCGCCTGCGTACTCGGTGGGCCAGGTCAGGCCGGCCCAGCCATGGGTCGCCAGGGTTCGTTGCCAGGCCCGACCATGTTCGAAGTAGGCCCTCGCCTCGTCATCGTCCGGGAAGCCGGATACCTGCCAGGGGTCGACCTCGGCCCGGGGTTCGGCGTGTGCGGAGAGGAAGGAGCGCGCTGATGCCCTGAACGCCACCTGTTCCGGGGATTCGGTGGCGTCGTCGCCCGGGGTGAACGTGCGGTCCGACACGATGGCCAAGGCTAGTGGCATCAGAAATCTGACGGACCATCAGAAACTCGGTTTCTGGCGGCGCATACCACCCTCCCGACGGTTCCATCCGCCCGATGGCTATCCGGTCGGGCCGGGGTCCGGGTGGGGGAGACGCCTGTCAGGCCAACGGATCCACGTCGTCCACCTGCTCATGGACCCGTTTCACCTTGCCGACCTCGGTGCGTGGCATGGAACCCTCGGGGACCAGCTCCAGATCGGCCCGTATGCGGATCCGGTCAGCCAGGGCCCCGGCGACCCGATCCCGAACGGTCGACAGGCGGTCGGCGGCATTGGCGGTGGCCTCGGCCCGGATGCGCAGTTCGACCATGGGGCCACGTCGATCCACGACGATGGCGTAGTTGGTCCCCACGTCGAGGTCGTCCATGAGGACGGCCTCGATCTCGCGGGGATACACGTTTATGCCCCGGATGATGAGCATGTCGTCGGCACGCCCGGTCAGGCGAGCTATGCGGGTCCAGTGCCTGCCGGCCACCCCGCCATCGGGAAGCATCCGGGTGATGTCACCGGTCCGGTATCGCAGCACCGGCATGGCCTCCTTGGTGAGGGTGGTCAGCACCAGCTCGCCGTACTCGCCGTCAGCCACGGGAGCACCGGTCTCCGGGTCCACGATCTCGGGCAGGAAGTGGTCGTCGAACACGTTCAGGGCGCCGAGGTCGTCCGGTGCCTCCATGGCCACGCCCGGGCCGATCACCTCGGACAGCCCGTAGATGTCCAGCGCCGTGAACCCGTCTCCCCAGGCATCCTGGATCCGGGTGCGCATCCCCTCCGACCACGGCTCGGCACCCAGGATGCCGATCTGGACGCCCAATTGGTGGCGGATGCCCTCGGAGTGGGCCCGTTCGGCCAGCACGAGGCAGTACGACGGGGTGGCCAGCATCACCCTGCTCCCCAGGTCGGCGAGGAGTTGGAGTTGGAGGGCGGTGTTGCCTCCGGACACCGGAACGACCGTGCAGCCGAGCCGCTCACCCCCGTAGTGGAGGCCCAGGCCACCGGTGAACAGGCCGTAGCCGTAGCCGTTGTGGAGGATGTCGTCGGGGCGGGTGCCGGCCAGTGCCAGTGCCCGCGCGTTCACCTCAGCCCAGATCGCCAGATCGTTGGGGGTGTAGACGACGATGGTCGGCTTTCCGCTGGTCCCGGAACTGGCGTGGAGGCGGGTCGTTTCCGCCATGGGTGTGGTGACCATGCCCAACGGGTACTGGTCGCGCAGGTCCTGCTTGACGGTGAAGGGCAGCGACGTCAGGTCGTCCACCGATGTGATGGATGTCGGGTCGATGTCGGCCAGGCGTTCCGTCCAGAAGGCGTTGCCGCAGGTGGCGAGGCGAGCCACGAGGGCGGCCAGGCGCTCACCCTGGAGGGAGCGCTTCTCCACGGTCGGCAGGCCGACGATGTCAACCGGGTCGAAGGAGGTTCCGGGCATCCGAGGATCCTAAGCGCGGGCCGGATCGCCCACCCCGGGGTACGACCCTCGGGGCTGTCAGCCGGCCTTCACCACGGCGGAGGCCACGATCAGGTCCCAGGCGGCCAGCCCGACGGACTTGAACAGGGTGATCTCGTCATCTGATGTCCGGCCCACCCTGCCGCTGCAGAGTTCGGCCAGGTCGCCGACCACGGCGTCAAACGACCATTCGCCGTCTTCGGCCGGGACCATGAGGTCTCCGGCCTCGGCGGCTGCTGCATGGCGGTCATCCACGAATACGGAAGCGAGGTTCACGAGGTCGGCATCGACCTCCCGGCGGGCCATCGAATAGGAGCCGACCAGGCCCACGTGGGCACCCGGTCGCACGGCGTGGGTGGGGATGACCGGGGTGGTGGACGAGGTGCAGCCACAGACGATGTCGCAGCCGGCGGTTTCCTCGGAGCCGGCTGCGACCAGGGCACGACCGCCGGCCAGGCCGACCACCTTCGGGTCGGTGACGAAGTCCACCGACGATTCCGGCGTCCGGCCGGACACGACGATCCGGTCCAGGCCGGGACGCACGACGAGCATCGCCTCGAGGTGTCCCCGGGCCTGCACGCCGGTGCCGAAGACCCCCAGGGTGGCGGCGTCGGGACGGGCCAGTAGGTCTGCTGCCAACGCAGAGGCTGCCGGGGTGCGCAGGGTGGTGAGCGCTGAACCGTCCAGGGTGGCTGTCGGAACGCCGGTTTCCCGGTCGCAGTAGAGGTAGAAGCCGTGGATCAGCGGCAGGCCCCGTTCCCGGTTGCCCGAGACCACGTTGACGATCTTCACGCCGATACCGGCCGGCGAGACCGCCGGCATCATGAGGAAGTCGTCGGTCGGGCCGAGGGACACCTGCGTGCGGGGATGGAGGTCTCCCAGTTCCAGGGAGCCCGCCCGGAGTGCCTCGATGCACGTCGACATGTCGACGATGGCCAGGATGGCCTCGGCGTCGTAGTGGGGGAGTCCGGTCAACGTTTGGGCCTCATCGGAACACGAACCCCAGCCCGATCGGGTCGTGGGGATCCAGGTGGAAGGTCGTGGTGGCGTGTCTGTGGGCCGAGCCCTCGACGCTGGTGACCACACCGGCGTCGGTCACCTCGACTATCCGCCCGGTGAAGACGTCGCCGGCCACGCCATGGTTCTGGAATGGGTCCCCTGACGCGATCCGACCGTGGTGGTGGAGCAGGGCAAGACGGGCCGAGGTGCCCGACCCACACGGAGACCTGTCGACCTGGCCGTCGGCGAAGATCGTCACGTTGCGTTCCTGCAGGGGGTCCTCTCCGAGCGTCTCGTGGATGATCGATCCGTACAGCCCGGACAACCGGTCGTCTGTTGCATGCAGGCTCGACGGATGATCGCAGAGCACGGCCTTGACCTCCCGGCCCAGGGTGATCAGGTCGTCCACCCGGTCGGCGGTTGCGGTCAGCCCGAGGTCGTCGATTGCCACGGAGGCGTAGAAGGCCCCTCCGAACGACACGTCTGTGGTGACCGGTCCGAAGGAGGTGTCGACGGTGAGCCTGGTGGCCGCCACGAACGAGGGCACGTTGGTGAATCGCACCGATGCCACCCGACCGTCCACCATGTGGGCCACGGTGCGAAGGCGGCCTGACGGCACGTCCACCACCACCTCCACCTCGCCGCTCTCCGGAGCCGTGATTCGTCCGGTGTCGATGGCCCAGGTGGTGATGGCGATGGTTCCGTGGCCGCAGGCCGTGGAGAAGCCGTCCTTGTGGAAGAACACGATGCCCACGTCCCCGCCGGCGTCGTCAGGTGGCACCACCATGCCGCCGTACATGTCGGCGTGGCCACGTGGCTCGTGGCAGAGGAACCGCCGGTGGTCGTCCAGGTTCTGCATCGCCCAGGATCGCCTGTCCAGGACCGAGTCGCCCTGCATCTCGCCCAGGTCCACGATCCGGAAGGGTTCGCCGGCAGTGTGGTAGTCGTCGGTGACGATCACCTCGCCGGGGCTCAGCACCATGGCGGCGAACCGTAATGCCTCGGCCCGGACCGTTCCTGCTACCAGACGGCCGCAGGGTCGAGGTCCATGACCTCGCGCATGCGGACCAGCATCGGGCCGAAGTCCGGGTGCCGTTCGAGGCGTCCGGTTGGTGGCGCCGGCTGTATCTGGGAGGGGTCGACGTCAAAGCGGCGTCGAACCCGGTCCGTCCACTCGTCCAGCCGGGTGTCGAACGGTGCCGAGGCCACGCCGTTGGCCACCGCCTCGACCTCCCCGGCAACGGGATCGAAGAGGCCGACCGCCAACGGGAGCAGGTCGGCCAGAGCCGTCTGTAGGCGCTCCCCGCTATCGGGAACCGGTAGGAGGACGTCGAGTAGGCCATCAGCGTGTCGACGGTGGTACCGCTCTTCGCGTTCGGCCCGGGCTGCGGCTTCGGCAAGAGGGGCCAGCGACGACTGCGCCACCTGCTCCCACCGGAGCTGTTCGGCGGCGTCGTACAGCCAGTGGCGGACCAGGGCGTGGGCCCAGTCGCCGGCAGCCACCTCCACGAGTTGTGCGGAACGCCAATCCCCGGGCGAAGGCCGGAAGGCCAGCTCGTCGATCCGGAGGTCGTCGTCGACCGGGTCGCCGTCACCGGCCACGATGGCGTACAGGGCGGCTGCATGGCCCAACTCGTCCTGGGCAATGGAGCTGAAGGCCAGGTCCTCCTCCAGGAAGGGCGCCACCCCGATCCATTCCGTGTGCTGCTGGCCCATGAGGTGCTCGTCGTCGGCGAAGGCCAGCAGGAATTCGCGAACGGCGGTTCCCAGGCCGGTCATGAACCGCCCTCCCGGACGTTGCGGCGGTGCTCGGCGATGGCCTTGCCGTCGTTGTGCCGGTGGGGCTTGTCGGCGTTGGGGGAAATGAACTCCGGGTCGCCGAGGATCACGTGCTCCCGGTCGACGAGCCAGAGGCGGTCACCCTCGGCCCGGCGTGCGTAGCTCTCGCGGGCAAGCACGAGGGCCAACTCATCGTCTGGAGCGTCCAGGGACCCGGCGTGCCGGAACTCGTCCCTGCCGTCCTTCTTGAGGAACACCTCGTAGCGCCGCATCAGCTCCCCTAGGCCCGCATCACTTCAACGACCTCGGCGCAGGTCGGGCAGGTGTGGACGGCCCGGCACCGGCTGGGGCCGAACATGGACTGCTCGTCGGTGGGCGATCCACAGCGTGGACAGGCAACGGGTCCCCGACCGATGCGGACCGCCACCGTGAAATCGCGGGCCATCGTGGCCCGTGCCGTTTCGGTGATCCGGTCGACCCTCCAGACCGGAGCACCCAGCCACCGCACGTCCACCGTGGCCACGCCTTCGACGGCGTCGACGGCACTGCGGACGTCGTCGGCGATCATGGATAGTGCAGGACATCCCGAGAACGTCGGGATCAATCCGACCGCCACATGGCCGTCCGGGGTGGTGTCGAGCGATTCCAGCAGGCCCAGGTCGACGATGGAGATTCCCGGATACTCGGGGTCGTCGACGGTCGCCACAGCGGTCCGGACCCGGTCGGCGAGAAGGTCGGTGCTCATGCGGCGACCCCTGCGGCGCGGGCCGGAGCGTTGTCCAGGACCCGGCGCACCCAGTGGGTGTCCGCCCAGTTGGCGGCAGCATCGGCGATGCGTCGGGCCGAGTCGGGTCCCCGCATGGCCATGGTCCTCTTCAGCGGTTCCCAGTCGATGGGGCCGGAGGTCCATGAGTCGGTCGCCGGGTCGTGGGTGAGGCCGGGGTCGGGAACGCTGAATCCGTATGACATGAGGAGGGGGACGAACTTCTGCACCCAACGGGCACGAAGCACCTCGTTGCGTTCCGACTTGATGTGCCAGCGCAGGAGGACGTCTCCCGGCTTCGAGTCGGGGCCGAAGAGCTGGAGGGAGGGCCACCACCAGTCGTCGAGGGACTGCTGGAACATGGTCCGCTGCACCTCGGTGCCGTCGGCGATGCGCAGCATGCGTTCCTCTCCCATGCGCATGTGGAAGCCCTCTTCGCTGATGATCCGCTTCAGGATCCGGCGGTAGGGGCCGTAGGAGCAGTTCTTGAAGACGGCCTGCTGGCTGGCCAGGGCGGCGGCGTCCACGAGGAACGAGATGGCGACCTGGTCCCCCCACGTCTTGGCCTGGTAGTGGAACACGTTGTGGAACTTCGACCTTCCTGCGAACAGGTCCTCGATGATCTCCCGCCGGGTCTTGATGTCCATGTCGGCACCCACCATGTACAGCAGGTGGGCGTGGCCGATCTCGTCCTGGGTCTTGGCCAGGACGGCCATCTTGTGGCGCAGGCCCGGTGTCCTGGGGATCCAGTCCCGCTCGGTCAGGCCACCCATCAGTTCCGAGTTGGCGTGCATCTCGATGAAGGCGAACACGGCCTGTCGGTATGCGTCGGGCATGTCGTCGTCCACCTCGACGATTCCGCCGCCATCCAGGAAGGCTTCGAAGTCGTCCATGGAGGTCCAGGTGCGCCCCATCACGCCACCTCGTCCGGTGCGCCGTTCAGGCCGGGGCGGTTGGCGACCATCGTCAGGACGTCGTAGGCCGCCACCACCTCTTCGTCCTGGTTCACCACCTGTGCGTCCCAGGCCACCTCGCCGTAGCCGGCTCCGGCCCGCAGGGTCTTGCGCTTGGCGGTCAACCAGACGGTCAGGGTGTCGCCGGGGTAGGTCGGCTTGGCGAACCGGCAGCGGTCGATTCCGTAGTTGGCCAGGACGGGACCGGGATCCGGCCAGACGAACAGCCCGGCGGCCAGGGACAGGACCAGGTAGCCGTGGGCCACCCGGCCTCCGAAGATCGGGCTGGCCGCCGCCGCCTCTTCGTCCATGTGGGCGTAGAAGTGGTCGCCGGTGGACTCGGCGAAGGCCTCGATGTCATCGATGCTGACGGTTCGGGACCCGGTACGCAGTGCCGTGCCCAACTCCAGGTCGTCGAAGTGGAGCTTGAACGGGTGGCCCCGGTCGGCGTGGCGGGTGGCCCCGGGCATCCACTGGCCCACGATCCGGGTCAGCACGTCGGGCGAGCCCTGGAAGGCCGTGGTCTGGAGGTGCTGCCTGACGCCACGCAGGCCGCCCATCTCCTCGCCACCGCCGGCCCTCCCGGGCCCACCGTGTAGGAGCATCGGGAGCGGCGAGCCGTGGCCGGTGCTGGTGGTGGCCACCGAGGAGTCCACGACGTGGACCCGGCCATGGTGGGCTGCGATGCCGAGGGCGATTGTCGCTGCCTCGTCCGCGTCGCCGCTGTAGATCGACGCCACGAGGCTGCCCTCTCCGAGAGCGGCGAGCCTCACGGCCTCGTCCGGTCCGTCGTAGGCGACGAGGGTGGCGACCGGCCCGAATGCTTCCGTGGAGTGGATGACGGGTGCTTCGGAATCGGTTGCCAGCAGCAGTGTGGGCGCCAGGAATGCGCCGGCCGCCGGGTCCACGTCGTGGAAGGTGCAGGAGTCGGTGACGACACGGGCCGCGGTCCGCAGGGCGGCGATGGCTGCGGCCGCCTCGTCCCGCTGGGTGGTGCCCACCAGGGCCCCCATGCCGGTGGCCTCGTCGGCCGGGTCGCCGACCCTCGTCCCGGAGAGCGTGGCGGCTATCGCCTCGGCCGCCGCATCCACGTGGCTGGCTGGAACCAGGATTCGTCGGATCGCGGTGCACTTCTGGCCGGCCTTGACCGTCATCTCCCGCGCCACCTCGGCCACGAACAGGTCGAATTCGGTCGTCCCCGGTACGGCGGCAGGCCCCAGGATCGCCGCGTTCAGGGAGTCGGCCTCGGCGTTGAAGCGGACCGATCGGCCGATCAGGTTCGGGTGCGCCCTCAGGGCGGCTGCCGTGGCGGCCGAACCGGTGAAGCCGACGTGGTCCTGGCCCCCCAGGTGGTCGAAGAGGTCACCGATGCTGCCGCAGACGAGCTGGAGGGCGCCGTCCGGGAGGATTCCGGATTCCACGATGCAGCGCACCATCGCCTCGGTCAGGAATGCGGTCGGGGTGGCCGGCTTGATGATGGTCGGCATGCCGGCCAACAGGGCAGGCGCCAGCTTCTCGAGAGGCCCCCAGCAGGGGAAGTTGTAGGCGTTCACCTGTACGGCCACGCCGTGGCGGGCAGTCGCCACGTGGGCGGCGATGAACGACCCGTCGCGGGCCAGCACCTCTGGTTCGCCCTCCAGGAGGACATGGCCGTCCGGGAGTTCACGGCGGCCCTTCGAGGCGTAGCCGAGGAGCACGCCGGCGCCGCCTTCGATGTCGATCCAGGAGTCGTTCCGGGTCGCCCCGGTGGCTGTCGAGAGGGCGTAGAGCGCTTCCTTCTCCGCCAGCAGGCGCTGGCCCAGGGCCTTGAGCAGGGCGGCCCGCTCGTGGAAGGTCATGGACCGCAGCGTCGGTCCGCCGACGTCGCGTGCGTAGGCGGCAATGGCGCCGAAGTCGATTCCGTCGCTGGACACGGTGGCGACCGGCCGACCGGTGACGGCATGGCGGGTGACGATGCCTTCGGTCGAAGGCGCATGCCAGGTGCCCTGTACGTGGCTTTCCAGTGTGCGCACCGATGCTCCCGTCAGCAGGGGTTCCCGACCCAGACAGATCGTATAACCTTTGACGATCGTCGACAAGCCGCCACGGGGGACAGTCCGGTATTGCCCGCCGGTGGGGACGTGGGCAACCATGGGAGGCGATGCCAACCACGCCCCGGCTCCCCCCTGCCGCCCTGCTGATGTACCCCGGGTTGGAGGCGCTGGTGCTGTCCGCCGGTACCCGTGGACGCCTCGGAGCGGTCGTGGACCTGGCGACGCCCGTTCCCTTCGCAACCCCGGCCGAGGTGCCGGCTGAGGTCGAGGTGCTGGTAACCGGTTGGGGATGCCCGGTGCTGGGTGCACAGGCCCTGGCGGCCCTTCCGGTGCTGAGGCTCGTCGCACATGCTGCCGGTACCGTCCGATCCCTGGTCAGCGACGCCCTCTGGGACCGGGGCATCGTCGTCACCTCGGCTGCCTCGGCCAACGCCGTTCCCGTGGCCGAGTTCACCTTCGCCGCAATCATCATGATCACCAAGGACGTGTTCGCAGTCCGCGACCGGCATCGCGACGTGAGGGGCTGTGAGGCTGTGGTCGACCAGTCGCGGATGGGCAGCCGCGGCCGGCGGATAGGGCTGGTCGGAGCGTCGACGATCGGAAGGCTGGTGATCGAACGACTCCGCAGCCTCGATGTCGAGGTGGTGGTCGCCGATCCCTACCTGACCACCACGGAGGCGACGGAGCTCGGCGTGGCGCTGGTGGACCTGGACGAGCTGCTGGCCACCTCTGACGTGGTGTCCCTCCACGCTCCGTTGCTGGCTTCCACCCGCCACATGATCGGCGCCGATCAACTGGCCGCCATGCGTGACGGCGCCTGGCTCCTGAACACGGCCCGGGGTGGGCTGGTGGACACCGACGCCATCACCGCCGAGCTGGTCTCGGGGCGGCTCAACGCCTTCGTGGACACCCCCCACCCCGAGCCGCTTCCGAGTGGATCTCCGCTCTACGACCTTCCCAACGTCGTCCTCACACCTCACATCGCCGGAGCGATGGGCAGCGAGGTATCCCGCATGGGCGACCTGGCCGTCACCGAGGTCGAGCGGTTCGTGGCCGGCCTCCCACCGCTCCACCCCATCACCCGTGACGCCATGGACCGGATCGCGTGACCGGCGTACGGGCCGGGCTCTGCTCGATCACCTTCCGGTCCCTGGACGTGGCGGCCATCATCGACCTGGCCGTCTCGGCGGGCCTTGACGGCATCGAGTGGGGCGCCGACCTCCACGTGCCGGCGGGCGATGGGCGACACGCCACCGACGTGGCACGCCGGAGCGCGGACGCCGGCCTGTCCTGTCCCTCCTACGGCTCCTACGTGATGGCCGGTCGGACCTCCACAGCCGAGGTGGTCGAGGTCCTCCAGACGGCGGTGGATCTGGGGACTACCAGCGTTCGCATCTGGGCGCCGTTCGGGACGGGTCCGGATGCCCCGGCCGCGGAGCGGGCGACCATCGCCGACGGGATACGGGAGGCCGCCGACCTGGCCGCGCAACACGACCTGGCGGTCTCGCTCGAGTTCCACCCGGGGACCCTGACCGGGACAGCGGCCTCGACACTTGACCTGCTTGCAGCCGTGGACCGACCGAACCTGTTCACCTACTGGCAGCCCGACCCGTCGTTGGGCGACGCCTCGGCCCTGGAGGAACTGGCCGCGGTCCGCCCGCGTCTCTCCCACCTCCACGTGTTCTCGTGGGGAACCGGATTCGACGATCGCCGCCCTCTCGCCGCCGGTACCGGGATCTGGGAGCGGGCCCTGGGGGAGGCCGGTGGCCGGGACCCATGGACTCTCGGCGGTCGCGAACGGTACGCATTCCTGGAGTACGTCCTGGACGATGATCCGGCCAACCTTCGGGGCGACGCGGCGACCCTCCGGACCTGGTTGGGTGTCGAGGAGTCCGCCGATGCCTGAGCCCCGGGCCAACCCGATGGGCGGCAACCCGTTCGCCACCCGGGCCGACGCCCAGCAGGCCGTGCGTGACCTCGTCGACCCCATCATTCCCCACATGTCCCCCGGTGGGGCCAGGGTCCACCTGGGGAGCGGCGCAGCGTTGTTTCCCCAGCGCGTGGCCGAGTTGGAGGGTTATGCCCGACCGCTCTACGGGATCGTGCCCCTGGTGGCAGGTGGTGGGCACTTCGCCCACTGGGACCGGTGGTGTGACGGCCTGGCTGCCGGCACTGACCCCGGGAACCCCGAGTACTGGGGTCCGTGTGCCGGCGACACCGACCAGAGGATGGTCGAGATGGCGGCCATCGGCTTCGCCATGGCCTTCACTCCCGAGTACATCTGGGAGCCCCTGGGCGAGGCGGCGAAGGAACGGGTGCTGGCGTGGTTGGACGGGATCGACGAGTTCCAGCCGGGAGCCAACAACTGGCAGTTCTTCCGGCTGCTGGTGCACATGGGTCGCCAGCGGGTGGGAGCGCCCGGCGATCCTGCTGCCGCGCAGCGTTCGATCGAGAGGATCGAGGAGTACCACGTCAAGGACGGCTGGTACCGGGACGGCCGATTGGGAACCGTGGACTGGTACCTGCCGTTCGCCTTCCACACGTATGGCCTGATCCTGGCCGCCTCCGGCCTGGGTGACAGGGAGGCAGCCGCGCGTTATGTGGAGCGGGCCACGGCATTCGGACCGGAGTTCCGGCACTGGTTCGGTCCCGACGGCGCGGCGATTCCGTACGGGCGGAGCATGACCTACAGGTTCGCCCAGTCCAGCCTCTGGGGGGCCTTCGCCCTCGCCGACGTGGAGGGCGTGCCGTGGGACGAAGCCCGTGGCCACTGGGCCAGGCACCAGCGCTGGTGGGCGGATCGGCCCATCTCGGATCGGGACGGGGTCCTCAGCATCGGGTATGGCTACGACAACCGCCGTCTGGCCGAGGGGTACAACTCGCCCGGCTCGCCCTACTGGGCGATGAAGGCCTTCACAGCCCTGGCTGCTCCCGGCGACCACCCGTTCTGGACCGGCGAGGAGGCCGCCCACGCAGGGACGGACCTGCCCGTGGCCCAACCGGTGGCCGGATGGGTGCTGGACCGGGACGACACCCACGCCATGGCACTCTCCGGCAGGCGCTTCCCGTCGGTCCGGTTCCTGGAACAGACGACCGCCAAGTACGAGAAGTTCGCCTACTCCTCACGCTACGGGTTCAGCGGCGAGGTGGAGTTCCACTACGGCGAGGCCCTGACCGATTCCACGCTGCTCCTCCGTGACGGGACCGATCGTCGGACCCGGTCGTCGGTGGAGGACGCCTTCATCGAACATGGTCCCGATGGGCCACTGCTCTGGTCCCGTTGGAGGCCGTGGCCCGATGTGGTGGTCGACACGGTGCTGGCCGGGGGTGCGCCATGGCACCACAGGGTGCACCTGGTGCGAACCGGTCGGGGGCTGACGGCCATCGAGACCGGCTTCGCCGTGGCGGTGGACTCCATGCGGATAGCCGAAGGGCCATTCGCCCCGGAGGTGCGAAGGGAGGACGGGTTGGCCGTGGTCCGCACCGCCACGGACCTGAGCGGCATGGTCGATGGCGACGGGGACAGGTCCGGTGAGGTACGACCACTGCCGCCCAATGCCGGGATGGTCGATCCCCAGGGAGCGGTCCCGGTGCTCCGCTGCCTCCTTCAGCCGGGCGAGCACATCCTGGCCTGTTCGGTGGTGGCGACCTCCGATGTGGATGGGATCGAGGTCGACCCGGCACCAACCGTTCCCCGGAGTGCCTACGACCTGCTGGAACGCGAGCGCGGGCGGGTGACCGAACCCAACGAGCCGTTGGACGTCGAGACGGCCATGCGACTCCGGTTCGCCGGTCCGGACCGGGTGGGGCGGAGCGGGTGAGGAGAATCGAACTCCCGTCATCAGCTTGGGAAGCTGGGGTTCTACCATTGAACTACACCCGCGAGGCCCGCCAGCGTAGCGATCCCGCCAGCCCCAGCGCCGTCCGCCAGGTGGTCGGCTTGTCCAGGTCCCGTGCTCAGGCCAGCTCTGCGATGTGGGCCACCGCATCGCCCCGGTTCACAAGCGGTGACCGGGTGCAGCCGATCACCATGCCGTCACGCGGCGCCCTCACGGCGGCCACGCTGTTCCCGAAGGCGTCGTCGATGCTCCCCAGTACCTGTCGACGCTCCACCCGGTCGCCCAGCCCGACCGCCAGATGGAGGATTCCACTACGGCCGGCCCTGGCCCAGGTGGTGGATCGTGAGGTCAACGACGGTTCATCGGGTCCGGTCGGGCCGTCGATGACCCCGGCGGCGGCCAGGACCCGTCGCACGCCGGCCACACCGCTGCCGATGGCATCCTCGTCGAAGCGGAGTGCCTCGCCAGCCTCGTAGAGCAGCACGGTGGCCCCCCGTCGGGTAGCGGCCTGGCGCAGCGTGCCCGCCCGGTTCCGGGCATGGACCATCAGCGGCGCTCCGAAGGCCTCGGCCAGCCTGCGGGTCTCGGGGTCGTCCAGGTCGGCCCGGACCTGGGGCAGGTTCGTACGGTTGTCGGTACCGGTGTGGAGGTCGATGCCCACGCTGGACCGGTCCACGATCTCGGTCATGAACAGGTTGGCGATCTGGGCGGCCAGCGAGCCGGTGGCCGAACCGGGGAACGACCTGTTCAGGTCCCGTCGGTCGGGGAGGAGGCGGTCGCCACCGACGAAGCCCCAGACGTTCACCACGGGTACGGCCAGCACCGTGCCACGCACCTCCAGCGGGTCCAGGTCCCGGAGGACCCGGGTGATGATCTCGACGCCGGCGATCTCGTCACCGTGGATGGCGGCGTTCAACCAGACGGTCGGGCCGGGAGTGGAACCGTGCACGACCCGCACGGGAAGCGCCATGGCGGTCCCCGTGACGAGGCGCCCGATGGGCAGCTCGAAGCCGTCCACG
The DNA here is from genome assembly GCA_012961035.1 of Acidimicrobiia bacterium. GTDB lineage: Bacteria > Actinomycetota > Acidimicrobiia > Acidimicrobiales > MedAcidi-G1 > UBA9410. The sequence goes on along the minus strand of DUAC01000089.1, from coordinate 1,911 downwards.
CAACCCGGCTGGATCTCGTGGCCAGCGACGACGATCGAGCCGTGCTCAGCCATCGGTTGTTGTATCCGGCCCATTGGAGGCGGTCGTATCGTCCCGGTCCCCCACATCGGCCGACCGGTTGGCCCGCCGTAGTGGCCCGGGCGGCTGGCCGAGTAGGTAGGACCGGCCGGTGTCCACCAGGAATCGTCGCCTCAGGGCCTGTCGGCCCAGCAACATCCGGAACCCCATCTGGTCGCGTCGCGTCAGGGTGAACTCCACGTCGACGGTTCGCGATCCGATGCGCACCGGTAGTACGACGACCGGCCGTCGTTCGGTGTTTCCGCTGGACGATCGCACCTGGCGTCGGTCCAGCACCCTGGCCTCGACCTGCACGGCGGTCGAGCGCTGCCACGGGTAGACGTGGAACCGCACCCATTCACGGTTCTCCACCTGGAAGGTATGAAGGCCGGCGGCATGTAGCGACGAGGTCCGGGCTCCGGTATCCACCTTCGCCTTCAGCCATTCGACGCCGTGGTCGGGGAGGCCGACCCACTCGCGCCAGCCGAGGGTTGGCAGGGTCCGTGCCATGGGTGGCTTCCTGGACGGCTTCTTCTTCGCTGTGGCACCCGACCCGGCCTTCTTCGCCACTGACGTGGTGGAGCCCGGGCGCTTCTTCGTGGACGGCTTCTTCTTCGCCCGGATTCCGGCGTCCATTTCGTCTGCGCCCATGGGCACTGCCTCGGTCACGTTGGCCTTCCTATGACGGTCTCCGGGCACCGGAGACCGTCGGCACCCATAATGGTGCCACTGCCGCAGGCCGTTCGACCCCGGAGCCCATTTGAAGCTAGCGATCCTCTCCCGACAGCCGAACTCGTATTCGACCTCGCGGCTTCGCCTTGCCGCCATGGATCGGGGTCACGAGGTCGATGTGCTGGACACGCTCAGGTTCGCCATCGACCTGGCCAGTGACGACCCGGACCTTCAGTACCGGGGCCGGCCCATTGACGACTACGACGCCGTGATCCCACGTATCGGGGCATCCATCACCTACTTCGGAACGGCCGTGGTACGCCAGCTCGAGCAGATGGACGTGTACACGCCGAACACCTCCAACGGCATCGCCAACTCGAGGGACAAGCTCCGGGCCATCCAGATCCTGTCCCGACACGAGATCGGCATTCCGGCGACGGCCTTCGCCCGCAACCGCGACGACGTGCTGCCGGCCATCGAACGGGTCGGCGGTGCCCCGGTGGTCATCAAGCTGCTGGAGGGCACCCAGGGCATCGGGGTGATCCTCGCCCCGGACACCAGGGTCGCCTCGGCCATCATCGAGACCCTGCAGAGCGCGAAGCAGAACGTGCTGATCCAGGCCTTCGTGGAGGAATCGAGGGGGCGGGACGTACGGGCGCTGGTGGTCGGTGACCGGGTGGTGGGCGCCATGCGTCGGACCGCAGCCGGTGACGAGTTCCGTTCCAACGTGCACAGGGGTGGCACCGTCGAGGCCGTGGACCTGGACGAGGAGTACGAGGTCACGGCCGTGAGGGCCGCCCAGATCATGGGGCTGCGGGTGGCAGGGGTGGACATGCTGGAGGGAACGGACGGACCGCTGGTCATGGAGGTCAACTCCTCGCCGGGCCTCGAGGGCATCGAGGAGGCCACGGGACTGGACATCGCCGGGGCGGTCGTGGACTTCGTCGACAACCAGGTGGCCTTCCCGGAGTTGGACGTTCGCCAGCGCCTGTCGGTGAGCACCGGCTACGGGGTGGCTGAGATGCTGGTACGTGAAGACGGCTCCTGGGTCGGACAGACCATCGGGGAGAGCGGGCTCCTGGATCGCGACATTTCGGTGCTGACCCTCCACCGGGGGGCCCAGGTCATTCCCAACCCACGCGGGCAGCGTGTCCTGGAGGCCAATGACCGCTTGCTCTGCTT
>DUAC01000088.1 GCA_012961035.1 Acidimicrobiia bacterium | reverse complement strand
TGTGGCCGTGGGCGTAGTTGGTGAGCAGGTGGCCGGCACCCGGCAGGGCCGCCATGGCAATTATCAGGAGCCAGTCGTCACTCTCAGGTAGCGCCACACCGCCCTCCATCACCAGGGCGAAGGGCACCACGGTCACGAGGGCCACGAGGGTGAGGGCCAGCTGGTAGTTGGCCGAGGCGACGGTCGCCCGGGCGCGTTTGCTCGCCACGTAGTAGGCGGAGAACAGCAGCATCATCACCAAGGCCAGCAGGTCTCCCTGTCGGGTGGCCACCCCGCTGGCATCCGAGCCGTACATGGCAAGCACCACGCCTCCGAAGGCGACCACCGACCATGCGTAGATGGTGCGGCTCGGGCGCTCGCCGAACATGGGGCCCGCAACGGCCAGTAGGACCACGGGCTGCAGCGACGCGATGACCACGGCGTTGGCTGCGCTCGTGCGCCGTAGGGCGAAGATGAAGAACACCAGGTTGGCGCCGAACAGGAGGCCGCCCAACGTCGAACGTCGGATGTCATCGAGGCTGAGGCGCTTCCCCGAAGCCAGGAGCAGGATCCCGTAGAGCAGGGCCGCCACGGCCAGGCGCCAGAACACGAAGGCGATCTCGTCCATCGACACCTTCTTGACGATGCTCGGACCGAGCGCCATGAAGCCGACGGCGCTGATCGCCGCTGCACGGCCCCGCGCCGCCTGAACCTGCATTGCTCCACCCTCCCACCCCACGGACTTCGGCCCGGTGTCGGGACCTCCGCAGACCGGCGCGATGTCACCCGCAGCGGGCTGGCTCAACCAGTGCCGGTCCGGCCTCCGACAGCCTCGTCCTGAGCGGCCTGGAGAGCGGCGGCGAGGCCCTCCGTCCAGACACGCAAGGCGCTTCGTGATGCCTTCGGCTCCGGCGGCTGGATGGCAGGCCCGACGACCATCCGGACCTTCGTAGGCCGTGGTAGCCGCGCCCCGGTCGGCATCGCATCGCCGGTTCCGGCAATTCCCACCGGCACGACCCTGGATCCCGTCCTCGCCGCCAGCCACGCCGTTCCGTCGAACAACTCGGCCACCCGGTCACCCTCGTGCCGCGTTCCCTCCGGAAAGACGAGGAGCAGGTTCTGCTCGGCCAGCAGTTCCCGGGCGATCCGCATCGACTCCCGGTCGGCCGAGTCCCGACGCACTGGGAAGGCCCCCAGGGAGGCCATCAGCCACGCCATCGGTGCTGCCTCGAACAGGCTCTCCTTGGCCAGGGCCCGCAGGCGCCGGCGCGTCAGCGGCGAGAGCATCAGGGAGTCCAGGTTGGAGCGATGCACGGGCGCCAGGATCACCGGTCCACCCGGTGGGATGTTCTCCCGACCGGTGACCCGGGTCCGGAAGTAGGGCCAGAGCAGGCACCGGACGAGGGACCGGATGGTCAGGTAGACGGGACCCGCCGTCCAGGCCGTGTTGGTGCGCCGCGCACGGTCCTGGATGTCCGAAGCCATGGTCTCTCCGTAAGCCGTCTGGACGACCCGGCTGGACGAGTCGGCCGGACCGCTCAGCGACGAGCGATGCGGGCGCTGAGTACGTCGCGCAGGCTGACCATGCCGAGCAGCTCACCGTCCTGGACCACCGGAAGGTGCCGGAAGCCGCGGCTCAGCATCAGGGATACCGCTTCCTCCGAGTCCAGGTCCGGTAGCGCGGTCTCGGGCTCGGGGGTCATCCACCGCTCCACCGGAGCGGCCCGGAGGTCATCTTCGGCAGCGGCGGCGCGCAGCACGTCACGTTCGGTGAGGATCCCCAGCAGCATCCGACCCTGGACGACTACGACCGACCCGAATCCCCCGCGCACCATCACCTTGGCGGCATCACCGACCGAGGCTTCGGACGAGAGGGTGACCACATCTGGCGTCATGACATCGGAGAGGGCGACCATCAACCGCTTCCCCCCACCTCGTCGACATCACGGTCCAGTCGTTCACTGGCCGGTGCCTCGAGGTCACGGTTCAGGGTGCGCCAGAGGTTTCCGGCCCACACACTGGCGTGTGGCCAGTCACGCCAGAACGCCTGGAGGACGACCGGGTCCAACTGCTCAGCCGCCTCTTCGGGCGTACAGGATCCAGCCAACTCGTCGAGCGTGTCAATCACGCCGAGTAGTTGTTCGGATGGGTCGTCAGCCATGGTCCTCCTCGCGAGCCTGACCCCGATCATCCCCCGAATCCGGCAGATCGGCAAACGGGCCGGTTGACCCGCCGTTTGGTGCATCGGCACCGCCACCGGCCGGACCACCGGCCTGGTCAACTTCAAGCTCAACTTCAAGCTCAACTTCAAGCTCAGGCTCAGGCTCAGGCTCAGGCTCAACCTCACGGTCAACCTCAAGCTCGACCTCGCGGTCCAGCAGGTCGAATGCCCCCCGGCGACCGGTCACGACGGCATCCAGGCAGAGCGCCAGCCCCGCGCCCATGGCAACCCACCGCAACCCGACAAGGTCACCCAGGATCCCGAACGCCAGCCCGCCAATCGGAATCCCGCTCAGGATCGCCACCAGGAAGACCGACATGACCCGGCCCCGGAACTCCTCGTCCACCCGGAGCTGGAGGGAGGTACTCAGCGTGGTGCCATGGAGCATGTGGGCGCCACCCATCAGGAGGTAGCCGAACATTCCCACGCCCAACCATGACGACGAGGCCACGACCAGCAGGCCGGCCCCGTAGAGGAGGATGGAGCGGCGCTCCAGGACCGCTCGGGACATGCGCCCGCCCCGACTGCTGATGAAGGCGCTCGCCAGCAGGGATCCCACACCGAGGCTCGTGGACAGGACCCCCAGCCCGCCGCCGCCCCTCCCGAACAGGTCATCGGCCACGCCGGCAGCCAACGAGAAGGCGAACACCGCTCCCAGGCCCGCAACGCTGAACGCCAGACGGAAGGCGATGCGCATCTCAGGCCTCACCCGGACGTACGCCAGGCCCTCGCGGAACTGGTCGCCGAGGGAGCCTTCGGCCCCGGAGGGCGTCCACGTCGTACGCACGGTTGCGAGGATGCCCAGGCCCACCACGTAGAAGCCCAGCGAAACGGCGAAGGCCAGGCCCGGCCCATGGAAGGCAAGGGTCAATGCTGCGATGGCGGGGCCCACCGACCGCCCGACAGTGAAGGTGATCGACACCATCCGGACCGCTGCGACCAGCGACTCGCGTGGCACCAGCACCGCCGCCATGGACTGGATCGGGGCCCACTGGAACGAGGCCGCCGAGCCACCGACGAAGTTCAGGAGGAGGATGCGCCACGGGGTCAGCTCACCGGCCGCGTAGAGGCCGACGACGACCGACATGACCAGCACCTGGAGGGACAGGCCGACCAGCAGCAGCAGGCGGCGGTCCATCCGATCGGCCAGCGTGCCCGAGAGGGGGGTGCCGACCACGGCCGGGATGAGCGCCACGAAGGAGGACGCCCCCACCCACGTGTTCGAGTCGGTGAGCTGGTTCACCAGGAAGGGCGTGGCCAGGCCACCCAGGAACTGGGCGGTACCGCAGAGGGTCTGACCCAGGGCGAAGCGGGCGAAGGCCGGGTGGCGGAGGGAACTGAACGGGCTGGCGCCGGATGTAGGCCCGGCCGATCCGGCCTCGCCGCTCACCGAGTCAGGAACAACTGGAACTCGATGATGCCGTGGTCCTCGACAGACACCACGATCGACGCACTGGGAGCCTCGATGCCATGGTCGGAGAACAGGATCGGGAGGGATCCGACCACCGTGAGAACGTCGCCCACCAGTGTGGCGGCCAGGGTCACCTCAACGGAACCGGTCACGCCGTTGATGGTGATCGTGCCGGCCACCAGTGCCTCGACCGAAGCTCCGTCACCTTCCAGGTCTCCGAGGACGACGGGTCCCTCGAGTGTGAAGGTGGCCGTCGGATGGTCGTCCGTATGGAGCGAACTGCGGACCTTCCCGTCCCTGTACGCCTTGTCGGACCGCAGGCCACGCAGGTCCGCCGTCACCTCTACCGCCAGGAGAGCGTCGTCGGATAGCTCCACGGACCCGACCACCAGGGGCGTGCGCCCGACCGCCGTGTTGGATCCGATCCCGTTGCCCAGGACCTCCTCGACCCGGTAGCCGACCCACGTGGAGGTGAAGTCGCTGAACGAACCGATGTCTGTATCCACGGTCCAGGTCCCCGCCGGGCCCACAGCTGGACCCGACTCCCCGGGAACAGCCGCTGTCGTGGGTGGCGCCGTGCCGGCCGTAGGAGCTTCCGTCGACGTGGTCGTGCCGTATGTGGCTGAAGTGGTGCTGGAGGCGGGGCCAGCGGCCGTGGTGGCCGTGGAACCGGCCTGGGCCGCGCTGGCGGTCTCTACCGCCGATACCAGGTCGGGGGCGGGGGGAGCATCGGATCGGAGCAGGAACCACCATCCGACGACGGCCACCACCACCACACCGAGAAC
>DUAC01000087.1 GCA_012961035.1 Acidimicrobiia bacterium | reverse complement strand
CGGCCCACGCTCTCCGCCGTGCGCCTCCGGCCCCGCCGTGGGGCGTTCTGTTCCAGTGCCTTCAGGTAGTCGCGGACTGCCGCCACCTCGGACTTTTCGGAATCGGACATCTTTGTACGCGCCATTGGAACTACCTTCTTGGTGGAAATGAATCGGGATTGGAGCAGGAATTGCTCCGGCAGAATGCGAGTATTAGTCAATTCATTTTAAGTCTATAGCGAGTTCTTCTGCTATGACAATCTAACATTTGACACTGTAGGGAGAACGGGGCGCGGAACCGTCGGGTGTCACAGGATGGAAGGGTCCAGAGGGTAGCGGGCGACTAGTACGGTGCCCGGCGTGAGCCAGCCACTCCACCGTGCCCTCGGCCTGACAGACGACGAGGCCGTGAGGATCGACGAGATCCTGGGACGACCGGCCAACGGCCTCGAGTTGGCCATGTACTCGGTCATGTGGTCAGAGCACTGCTCCTACAAGAGCAGCCGCATCCACCTCGGGCGCCTCCCGACCGAGGCCCCGTGGGTCCTCGTGGGGCCCGGTGAGAACGCCGGGGTGGTCGACGTGGGAGACGGGATCGCGGCCGCGATCCGGATCGAGTCGCACAACCACCCTTCGGCCATCGAGCCGTACCAGGGTGCGGCGACCGGCGTGGGCGGCATCCTCCGGGACATCTTCACCATGGGCGCACGACCGATCGCCCTGATGGACCCGCTGCGGTTCGGACCCCTTGACGATCCCCGTAGCCGGTGGATCGCCGAGGGAGTCATCTCGGGCGTCTCCGGTTACGGAAACGCCGTCGGGGTTCCGACGATCGGTGGCGAGGTGGTCTTCGACCGCACCTACAAGGGGAACCCGTTGGTGAACGTGCTGTGCCTCGGGGTGATGCCGACCGAGCGCCTGGTGTTCGGACAGGCCTCGGGCGTCGGCAACCTGGCGGTGCTGCTGGGTTCCAGCACCGGACGGGACGGCATCGGTGGTGTCAGCGTGCTGGCCTCCGCCGGGTTCTCCGCTGAGGACGACGGTGACAAGCGGCCCAGCGTCCAGGTCGGCGACCCGTACGAGGAGAAGCGCCTCATCGAGGCATGCCTGCAGCTGCTGGACGAGGGCCTGGTCGTGGGCATCCAGGACCTGGGAGGCGCCGGCCTGACGTGCGCCACCAGCGAGACGGCATCGCGTGGCGGTGTCGGCATGGACGTGGACGTCTCTGCGGTGCCCCGGCGCGAGCCGGGCATGGAGGCCCACGAGGTGATGACCAGCGAATCCCAGGAGCGGATGCTGGCGATCGTGGAGCCTGTCGGGTTGGATCGGGTGCTGGCCATCTGCGAGAGGTGGGAGGTCACCGCAGCGGTAATCGGTCGGGTCACTAACGGCGGGTCCCTGCGAATCCTGGACGGTTTCGACGGCGAGGTGCTGGCTGACGTGCCGGCCTCCTCCCTGCACGATGAGGCTCCCCTCTACGACAGGCCGATGGCGGAACCGGAGACCCCGCCCGGCCTATCCGGCGAGGACCTGGAGGCGCCGGCGGATGCGGGTGCCGACCTGCTGGACCTTCTGGTCGACCCGGCATGGGTGTACAGGCAGTACGACCACCAGCTGTTCCTGAATACCGTGGTGGGCCCCGGCGACGATGCCGCCGTGCTGAAGCTCCGGCATCCCACCACCGGAGTCGAGACCGGCAGGGGCCTGGCCCTGACCACCGACGGCAACCACCGCTGGTGCTCCGTGGACCCCCGTGGGGGCACGGCGAGGGTGGTAGCCGAGTCGCTCATGAACCTGGCCTGCGTCGGGGCGCGTCCGCTGGCCGTCGTGAACTGCCTCAACTTCGGCAACCCCGAGCATCCCGAGGTGATGTGGCAGCTCTCGGAGGCCGTGGACGGCCTGGCCGAGGCCTGTGTCGCATTCGGGGTCCCGGTGGTGGGCGGCAACGTCAGCCTCTACAACGAGTCGGCCGGTACCGACATCGATCCCACTCCCGTCATCGGCCTCCTGGGCATGGTCGACGACCTGGTCCGGCGGCCCCCGGGTGCCACCCTCGTGGACGGCCACCGTCTGGTGCTGCTGGGGCCGTCGGACGTGTCGCTCAGCGGGTCGCTGTGGGGGGCGACCCGTGATGCCCGAGGCGGCGAGCTGGCTCCCCTGGACCTCGAGCTCCACCAGCGTGTCGTGGACTTCGTGCGCGACCTGGTCGTCTCCGGTCGCGTCGACGGCGTACACGACGTCTCGGCCGGTGGCCTGGGCGTGGCGGTCGCCGAGATGGTGTCGCGGTCCGGGGTGGGTGCCCACCTGGCCAGGATCGAAGACCACCGTGCCCTGTTCGGCGAGGGTCCGAGTCGGGTCGTGCTGGTCGTGGATCCCGAGTGCCTCTCCGAGGTCCTGGCCGCCGCCGAGGCCGCCCGGGTACCGACCACGCGGATCGGCCTGGCCACCGGTGACCGCCTCATCGTGAAGGGCCTGCTGGACGTGGCGGTCGATGACGTGGTGGCCGCTCACACCGGTCGGCTTCCCGAGGCCCTGGGAGCCGGGACGACGAACCGATGACCGTCCCGGTGACCGCTCCGGATGTCACCGGTGTGGACCCGGACGACGACACGCCCAAGGAGGCCTGTGGTGTCTTCGGGATTTTCGCCCCTGGCATGCCGGTCGCCCACCTGACCTATCTGGGCCTCTACGCCCTGCAGCACCGCGGCCAGGAATCGGCGGGCATGGCGGTCAGCGACGGTGAGGCCCTCACGGTGGTCAAGGACATGGGCCTGGTCTCCAACGTCTTCGACGAGCGCACCCTGGTGGCCCTCACCGGCGACCTGGCAATAGGCCAGACGCGCTATTCGACCACCGGGTCGAGCACCTGGCGAAATGCCCAGCCCGTGTACCGGGGCGCCGAGCACTTCGAGTTCGCCCTCGGCCACAACGGCAACCTGGTCAACACCGAGCAGTTGGCAGCCGATGCCGGGATGCTGCCCGGGACCGTCACCTCGGACAGCGACCTGGTTGCCGAACTGCTGGCCCTGGAGCTGGCATCGCGCTCGGACATGGACCCCGGAGAGGCCTTCGACGAGGCGCTGGCCGAGGTGCTGCCTCGCCTGCGTGGTGCCTTCACCCTGGTGCTGGCCGACACCGAGCGGATAGTCGGGGTACGGGATCCGAACGGCTTCCGACCGCTCTGCCTCGGACGCCTGGACGGCGGCTGGGTGCTGGCCTCTGAGTCGCCGGCCCTTGACGTGATCGGCGCCCACATGGTCCGCGAGGTGGATCCGGGCGAGGTCGTGGTGATCGACCAGACAGGTTGCAGGTCGATGCGGCCCTTCAGCGACGACGTGGTGGATCCGAAGCTCTGCCTCTTCGAGTTCGTCTACTTCGCCCGCCCGGACGCGGTCCTGTACGGCAAGAGCGTCCACCACGCTCGGGTTCGCATGGGCGAAATGCTGGCCGCTCAGGCCCCGGTGGAGGCCGACCTGGTGATGGGGGTGCCGGAGTCGGGCATGCCGGCCGCCGAGGGCTATGCCCGGGCCAGCGGCATCCCGTACGGCCAGGGACTGGTCAAGAACCGGTACATAGGCCGAACCTTCATCGCCCCCACCCAGGCGATGCGTGCGGCGGCGGTGCGCATGAAGCTGAACCCGTTGCGCGACAGCACGGAGGGCCAGCGCCTCGTGGTGGTGGACGATTCGATCGTCCGGGGGACCACCACGCGAGCGATGGTTCGGATGCTGCGCGCCGCGGGAGCCACCGAGGTGCACATGCGTGTCTCCTCGCCGCCGTACCGCTGGCCGTGCTTCTACGGGATGGACACCGGTGTCCGCAGCGAGCTGCTGGCCGCCAACCTCACGGTCGACGAGATCCGCGAGTACCTGGAGGTGGACAGCCTCACCTACCTGACGCTGGACCGTCTCGTGGAGGCCACCGGCGCCGTCGGGGCCGGGTTCTGCGACGCCTGCCTGACGGGTACCTACCCGATAGACATCCCGGTCAACCTGTCCAAGGGCGTGCTGGAGGTGGGTGACGGGCCCGCCGCCGAGCGGACGGTGGCGGTGGGCGGGAATGCTCCCGAGGCGGAGCTTCCCACCGACGCCGCCAATCGCCTCTTCGGACGGGGCTGATCCGATGGCCGACGCGGGCGATGCCACCGGGGTCGGGTACCGGGCCGCCGGCGTCGACATCGATGCCGGAGCCGAGGCGGTCCGTCGGATCGGTCCCCTGGTCAGGTCCACCTACCGCCCAGGGGTGATGGGCGACATCGGCGGCTTCGGCGGCCTGTTCGACCTGGCGAGGTCCGGTTACCGGGATCCGATCCTGGTGTCGGCGACCGACGGGGTGGGGACCAAGGCGGAGATCGCCCGCCTGACCGGTCGCCTGGACACGATCGGTCGTGACCTCGTTGCCATGTGCGTCGACGACCTGG
>DUAC01000086.1 GCA_012961035.1 Acidimicrobiia bacterium | reverse complement strand
GTGTGAAGGCCTCCACCCGGCGCGGGTTCATCACCTACGCGGCGGGCATGTCCGTCACTGCGGGTGTGGTCGCCGTCGGCAGCAGGGCGCTCGCAACCCGGGGTTCCGAGGACCTCCGAAATCAGGTGGTGCTTCCGTCGGCCCGCAGGGCCGCAGGTGACAGGCCAGCCACGACTGACAGGCCCACCACGACAACCACGACCGAGGGTCCCTGGACCCCGATGCCGGGACTCTCGCCGTGGATCACACCGAACGACGACTTCTACCGGATCGACACGGCACTCATCGTTCCCAGGCTGGACCCCTCGACCTGGTCGATGACCATCGGGGGATTCGTCGAACACGAGCTCCGGTTCACGCTCGACGACCTACTCGGAATGGACCTCGTGGATTCCGCCATCACCCTCAACTGCGTCTCCAACGAGGTGGGCGGGGGCCTCGTCGGCAACGCCGTCTGGACGGGGGTGCCACTGGCCGACCTCCTGGCCGAGGCCGGCCTGGAGCCGGGCGCAGAACAGGTCATGGCCTGGTCGGTGGACGGCTTCAACGCAGGCTTTCCGGTGGCGACGGCGCTGGACGGGCGAACGGCGCTGGTGGCCGTGGGCATGAACGGTGAGCCCCTGCCATTTCGCCACGGGTTTCCGGCGCGCCTGGTCGTGGCGGGCCTCTACGGCTACGTGTCGGCGGTCAAGTGGCTGGATCGGATCCAGCTCACCTCGCTGGACGACGACGGCTACTGGATGCCCCGGGGCTGGGCGAAGTACGGGCCGATCAAGATCGCATCCCGGATCGACGTTCCGGCTGGATCACGGGTCCTGACCGGCCGCCAGCCGGTTGCCGGGGTCGCCTGGGCCCCCGTCGCCGGGGTCGCCGGGGTCGAGGTGTCGGTAGACGACGGCCCCTGGATGGAGTGCCGGATCCTCCAGGATGGCGCGCCCGGTCAGCCGGGGGACAGCTGGGTCCAGTGGCTCCACACCTGGGATGCCCAGCCGGGGGTCCGCGTCCTGCGGGTCAGGGCGCACGACCTGGACGGACGCGTCCAGTCTCCCGGGCCGAAGGCGATCGCCCCTGACGGTGCCGAGGGGTACCACGTCCGACGGATCCTGGTGGCCTGAGCGGCTGCGTTCGGGTTTCGGATGCCGGTGGTGGGAGGTTCGGGGGCCGAGCGTAGGTCATGCCTCCCGGGGCGGCGCGCGTTTGCCGTGATCCTCTGGAATACTGCGGGCATGCACATGCGAACCCTCGCCCCGGCCGCCCTCGTCATCCTCGCCCTCGCCGCATCCGGCTGTGGCCTGCTGGAGACGAACGACGACGAACTGGAGACACTCCGCGTGGAGATCATCCAGTTGCGCGAGGACTTCATGGACCTCGAGGCCGAGGTGTCACTCCTGGCCCGGGTGCCGGCCACCACCATGGCCGCGGGCTCGTCGGCGACGGCCACGACAGCGGCTCCGGCCACCACGACGAGCAGGGCGACTTCTTCCGGCTCCTCGTCGGCCGATGAGGCTGATGAGGCACCGGCTGCGACCGTGCCCGTAGGGCTGAACGAGGACGCCATCCTGACGGCCACCTACAACTGGGGCCCCAGCGACCCGGCGCTCATCCTCCAGGAGATGCTGGGGATCACGTCCGATGGCTGGTATGGCAACGGAACCCGCGCCGCCCACGTGGCCGAGCTGGAGGCCCGTGGCCTGGACACCGACGGCGTGCCGTCACCTCCGACGACCACGGCGGCACCGGAAGAGGCCACCACGACCGAGGCGCCGGCTGAGACCACGACCACGGAAGCCGCGGCTGACACGACCACGACCGAGACACCGGCCGAGACGACGACCACGGCCGCACCGGAGACCACCACGACCGCTGCCGGCTAGGGCTGACTGCCTGCCGGCTGGATTCGGCGCCGGGTCGGCGCTACTGCGATCACGTCGCATCCTCCGGGTCCGACCATGGGCCTGGCGGAGGCTCAGCCTCCGATGATGTTGTGCTCGGGACCGTACGGGAAGCCGGTGATGTTCTCGGCTGCGTCCTCGCCCACGATCAGGATGTCGTGCTCCCGGTAGCCACCGGCGCCCGGCTGCCCGTCGGGGATGGCGATCATCGGCTCCATGGACACGACCATGCCGGGTTCCAGCACCGTCTCGACGTCCTCGCGGAGTTCCACGCCGGCCTCCCGGCCGTAGTAGTGGCCGAGTACCCCGAAGCTGTGCCCGTAGCCGAAGGACCGGTACTCCAGCAGGCCGTGTGACCGGTAGATGTCGTTCAGCTCGGTGGCGATGTCGCAGCACCTGGTGCCGGGCCTGATCAACTCCAGGCCCCGCTCGTGGACCTCCACGTTCACCTCCCAGAGTCGGAGGTGCTCCTCGGAGGTGACGTGGTCGCAGAACAGGGTCCGTTCCAGGGCCGTGTAGTAGCCGAAGATCATCGGGAACGTGTTCACCGAGAGGATGTCCCCGGACTCCACGAGCTTGTTGGTGACCGGGTTGTGGGCCCCGTCGGTGTTGATGCCCGACTGGAACCACGTCCAGGTGTCCATGAGCTCCACGAACTCGAAGCTGGATGCGATCTCGCGCACCATGGCCTGCGTGGTCGCCAGCGCCACCTCGTGTTCCGGCACCCCGGCGGCTACGGCCTCTACGCAGGCCTCGGCCCCCAGGTCGCAGATGCGGGTGCCGTGCCGGATGAGGTCGTGTTCCTCGGCGGACTTGATGGTCCGCATCCACATGGTGGCCGTGCCGACGTCCACCAGCTCCACTCCGGGGAGGGCCGATTCCAGGGCCCGGAACTGGTCCACCGAGAGGTGGTCGAACTCCACGCCGAGGCGCGACACGCCCCCGGTGAGGTCCCGAACGGCCCTGTAGTAGTTGTCCCGGCGCCAGTCCGAGTAGACGAGGTTGTCGCCGTGGGTGCGGCGCCAGGGCTGTCCGCCGTCTATGCCCGCCGAGATGGTGGTGGCCTGGTCGGCGTCGATGACCATCCCGTACTTCCGCCCGAAGAAGCAGTAGATCCAACCGGAGTGGTAGCAGATGTTCTGGTACGAGGTGAGGAGGCAGGCGTCGATGTCCTCGGCCGCCATGTGTGCCCTCAGGGCGTCCTGGCGCCGATCCATCTCAGCGGCCGAGAACGGTGACCATTCCTTCCCACCCCAGCGCCAGCGGGTGACGTGCACCATGTCGTCCATCCGGTCGGCTTCCATCATGTGGTCAGCCTCTCAGGCCGTCGACGAGTCGGTCCAGCATCTCGTCCAGGATCGCAGTGGAGGTACCGAAGGTCAGGCGCACGTGGTTCTCGCCGCCGACGCCGAATGGCGGTCCGGACTTGCACGACACGCCCGTCCTCTCGCTCAACCATTTTCCCGGCGGGCCATCGGGTCCGAGGGCGGACAGGTCCAGCCAGGCCAGGAAGGTCGCCTCGGGAAGGTGCACCCGGACCTCCGGTAGTTCCTCGGCGAGGCGGTCCACCAGGTGGCGACGGTGTCGGTCGAAGAGGGCGACCAGGGCGTCGACCCATTCGTCTCCGGCGTCCCAGGCGGCGATCACCGCCTCACAGCCCAGACGGTTCACGCCTCCGAGTAGTTCCGACGGCACCCGGTTGAAGCGTGCGAGCAGCCGCTCGTCGGAGAAGGAGGCCACTGCAGTCCTGAGGCCGCCCATGGCGAACGTCTTGACCCCGGACGTGAGCACGACCGTGCGTTCGGCGGCTCCCTCGACGAGGGGGAGTGGTCGGTGGGCGGCCCCCGGGTAGACGAAGTCGGAGTGGATCTCATCGGATGCGATGACCAGGTCGTGCTCGCTGGCCAGCTCCACGATCCGGGCCAGCTGGTCGTCGGTGAGGACCCGACCGGTCGGGTTGTGGGGATGGCACAGCACGATGAGTCGGATGCCCGGGTCGTCGGCCAGCAGCCGTTCCAGGTGGTCGAGGTCGTAGTGCCAGCCCTCGGAGTCACGTACCAGCGGCCAGTCGACGGTTCGTCGCCCCGTGGTGGGCCCGATCTGGTTGAACGGGAAGTAGATGGGTGGCGTCAGGAGCACGCCATCTCCGGGCTGCGTGAAGGCCTCCACCGCCACCCATACGCCCTGCAGTACGGACACCGTTGGAACGACCAGCTCGGGGTCCGGTGTCCAGCCGTGCCGGCGGGCCATCCAGCCGGAGAAGGCCGGACCGAGGCGGGCCACGGCGTCGTGGTAGCCGAAGGCACCCAGCCCCACCAACTCGGAAAGGCGCTCGACCATCGCCGGTGGCGGGCCCAGGTCGTGCTCAGCCACGAACGCCGGGAACGACGACCCGTCGTGGTCAGCCCACTTGTAACCGCCGCCGGCGACCTTCCCGGCTACGTCAACATGGTCGAGGTCGTCGGGGCTGATCGGCACGGTCGCCGATGGTAGTCGTCGCTCCGGTTCCGGCATCCCGACGGTT
>DUAC01000085.1 GCA_012961035.1 Acidimicrobiia bacterium | reverse complement strand
GAAGCCCTCGTAGGCCATCGCCACACCGTCGAAGGTGGAGTAGTGGGCGCGCACGATCGCGCACGAGTTGCTGGTCGAGCCGTAGCCGGCCGCCGGCAACTTGTCGACGTTCAGGGTGCGCCAACCCTTCTTGGCCAGCTCGAAGGCGATGGCGGAGCCGATCACCCCGGCACCGATGATTACTGCGTCGTAACGCTCGTTGTCGGTCATTCCTGGTCCTCGGGTCTCTCGTGTCGGGTGGCCGTGACCACGCCGGATCAATGTCAGTTCAGGAGCACTTCCAGGTTCGGGGGGAGCCGGCGATCGGCGGGCTCAGCCACGCATCCGCTCGCCGTCAGGATCGTACAGTGGCTCCAGTTGCAGGCGTGCTGGACGCATCCTGCCGAGTATCTCCACCTTGAAACCGTCAACGCCGGCCGATCCGTCGGCCAGGTGTGTCGGGATGTAGCCGAGGGCCACGCTCTGGCCGCAATGGTGTGCGTAGCCCCCCGAGGTCACGAATCCCACGCATTCGCCACCGTGGAATATGGGTTCGTCGTGGATCGCGTCGGCGTCGTCGTCGACGTTGACGACCAGCGTCACGAGACGCCTGGCCGGCCCGTCGACAAGCTCGGCCCGGGCGGCATCCCTGCCGATGAAGTCGGCGGCCTTGTCGACCTTGACGAACCGGCCCATGCCGGCCTCGGCGGCGGTGAAGTCCGGCCGGAATTCCAGGTTCCAGACGCCGAAGCCCTTCTCCAGGCGTAGCGACATGAAGGCCCGACCGCCGAACGGGGTCACGTCCAGGCCCTCGTCCCGTCCGGCCTGCATCACTGCCAGCCGTAGTGCCTCGTGGTGCTCGCCGGTGCAGTACAGCTCGTAGCCCAGCTCACCGGTGAACGACAGGCGGGCGACGATCACCGGCGTGCCGCCGACGGTCATCTCCCGCAGGTCCCGGAAGCGCAGCGCGTGGTTGGAGACGTCCTCGTCGGTGAGGCGGGACAGCAGCTGCCGGGCATCCGGACCCGAGATCGACCAGCCCAGCAGGCCCTCGCTGCGGTCGGTGACCGTCACGCCGTCGGCGGGAAGGCGCTGGCCGAACAGCCGCATCGTGATGGCGGGCATGGAACCCGAGCCGAACAGCACGAACCGGTCGTCGGCCAGGCGTCCAACGGTCAGGTCGGCGGCCAGCTTCCCGGCCGGCGTCAGGATCGGCGTGAGGGCGAGCCGGCCCAACTCCGGTAGGTGGTTGGCCACGATCCCGTCCAGGAAATCGGCTGCTCCGGGACCGGATACCTCGTACTTGGCGAAGTTGGCGATCTCCAGCAGGCCGACGCCGGTTCGGACCGCCCTGCACTCCTTGGCCACCGGATCGAAGGCGTTGGAGCGATGAAACGACGGCGTCTCGACCTGTCCGGATCCGTCGGGGGAGAACCAGAGGGCGTGCTCGAGGCCGAACGAGGCGCCCCACACAGCGCCCTTCGCATCCAGGGCGTCGTACGAGGGCGTGGTGCGCCACTTCCGGGCGGCCGGCAGCTCCTCGTTCGGGTAGGTGAGCATGAAGCGTCGCCGGTAGTTCTCCTGGGACTTCAGGTACGTGTAGTCCTTCGTGGCGAACCCGCCGAACCTCGCCACGTCCATGGCGTACACGTCCATCTCCGGCTCGCCGTCGATGATCCACTGGGCTAGGCAGAGGCCCACCCCACCCGCCTGGCAGAACCCGGCCATGACCGCACAGGCCACCCAGTAGTTCGGGACGCCGGGGACGGGCCCGATGAGGGGGTTGCCGTCCGGGGCGAACGTGAACGGACCGTTGATAACGCGGGCGATGCCGGAGGTCGCCAGTGCGGGCATCCGCTGCTGGGCCAGCTCGATCCGGTCGGCGAACCGCTCCAGGTCGGGGGTCAGCAGGCGCATCCCGAAGTCCAGCGGTGTGGTGTCCGCCGCCCAGGGCTTCCCGGCGTTCTCGTAGGTCCCCACCAGCAGGCCGTTGCCTTCCTGACGGGTGTAGACGCCCCCCTCGTAGTCGATGGTCACCGCCAGCTCGCCGTCGTGGTCGACGATCTCCTGTATCTCCTCGGTGATCACGTACTGGTGCTCCATGGGAAGTAGCGGCAGCTCGACGCCGACCATCCGACCCAGCTCCCGGGCCCACAGGCCGGCGGCGTTGACGACCACCTCGGCATTGATGATCCCGTGCTCGGTGTGGACGTTCCACGAGCCGTCGGGGCGCTGCCTCAGGTCGTGGACCGGGTTGTTCCTGACCACCTCGGCACCGTGGTGGATCGCCGACTTCGCATATGCGTTGGTCACGCCCGACGGGTCGACGCTCCCATCGGCCGGCTCGTACAGCGCGCCCAGGTACTCGTCGGTGTTGATGAGCGGGTTGAGGCGCTTCACCTCCTCCATGGAGATGAAGTCGGCGTCCATCCCCATGTACCGGGCCTTCGCCCGCTCCAGCTTCAGGTAGTCGAGCCGCTCGGGGGTCGAGGCCAGGTAGATGCCGCCCGGCCAGCGCGTGCCACACGAAACCCCTGAGAGGGCCTCGATTTCGGCGTAGAGGGCGAGGGTGTAGGCCTGCAGGGAGGCGATGTTCGGGTCGGAGTTGATCGTGTGGACGACCCCGGCGGCATGCCAGGTGGAGCCGGCGGTGAGCTCGGCCCGCTCGATGAGCATGCAGTTGGACATGCCCATTTTGGCCAGGTGGTACAGCACGCTCACGCCGGTGACCCCACCGCCGATGACGACCGCGTCGACTCGTGTTCTCATGTCAGGTCTGTTCCTTCAGGTTCCGGAGGGATCAGGGTGGGTGGCTCGCCTAGTACCAGGCATCTTCCATCGAGGCCTTCCTGCGGTCCACGAACTCGGTCAGGGCCTCGTCCACCCCGGCGGCCATCGGCGGTGATTCGTGATTGGCGAGGCGGGCCTTCCAGTCGGCGTTGGCCCGCTGGCGTGCGTCCATCTCGCCCTCCTCGTGCCACTGCTCCCACGACACGGCGTCGCCGAAGGTCGCCTCGTAGTAGGCGTGCTCGTAGTTGGCGAGGGTGTGGGCCGAGCCCAGGAAGTGGCTGCCCGGTCCCACCTCGTGGAAGCCATCCATGGCGAAGGCGTTCTCGTCGAGGGCCATGCCTCGCAGCAGTACGTGGGTCATGCCCAACCGGTCGTTGTCCAGCACCAGCTTCTCGTAGTCCATGACCAGGCCACCCTCCAACCAGCCGGCGGCGTGCAGGACGAAGTTGGCTCCGGACATCATCGCCGTGGACAGCGAGGTGGCGCTCTCAGATGCGGCCTGGGCGTCGGGCAGCTTCGAGGACGTGAACGAGCCGCCGCAGCGCAACGGGATGCCGAGTCGCCGGGCCAGCTGCCCGACTGCGAAGTAGGCCAGCCCGGCCTCCGGGGTTCCGAACGTGGGGGCGCCGGACCGTAGTGACATGGTGGTCAGGAAGTTCCCGTAGATGGCCGGCGCACCGGGACGGACCAGCTGGGTGAGGGCGACGCCGACCATGGCCTCGGCGTGGGCCTGGGCGACGGCACCCGCCGGCGTGACCGGCCCCATGGCGCCACCCAGGATGAACGGGCAGATGACCATCCCCTGGCCGGCGGCGGCGTAGTGCCGGATCACCTTGGTGACCGCACCGTCGTAGACCAGCGGCGAGTTCACGTTGATGTTGGCCATGATCACGCAGTGGTCGTCCAGGTGCTCGGCGCCGAACACGATCCGGGCCATCTCTATGGAGTCGAGTGCCCGCTCGGGTGCGGTGATGGCCCCCAGCGGCGGCTTGGTGGAGTGCCTGAAGTGCAGCGCCAGCATGTCCAGGTGGCGCTTGTTGACCGCCACGTCGGTCGGTTCGCAGATCACCAGGCCTGAGTGGTGTGTCCACTCCAGGGTGTGGTTGATCTTCACCAGGTCCTCCAGGTCGGCCATCGTGCCGTACCTGCGTCCACGGTCCAGGTCCCGGACGAAGGGCATGCCGTAGCCCGGGGCGAACACGGTGTGGTCACCTCCGATGGTCACCGACCGCTCCGGGTCGCGGGAGTGCTGCACGAACTGGCCGGGGGTGGTTCGCTTCACGATGTCGGTGACCAGGCCCGGGTCGAACCGGAGGCGCTGCCCGTCCACGGTCGCGCCGGCGTCACGGAACAACTCGATGGTGACCTCGTCGCCCCAGATCTCGATGCCCACCTCGGCCAGGATCCGGTCGGCGTGCAGCTCGATCAGGTCCAGGCCGTCCTCTTCGAACAGGTCGTAGTAGGGGATACGTCGCTCGAGCTTCTGGATGACCTTCACGCCGCGGTCGCGTGAGCGCCTGCTTCGGTCGCCCCTTCGGCGGGTGGCGGTCATCGGGTCATGTGCTCGGTCTCCCTGGTCGGTTCGGGTTCAAGGTCATCGGTACGTTGACAATAGATTCTTATGAATATATTCTGGCAAACCATGCTGTCACGCCAGACGCCCTTCCTGGGTCGCTATCTCCC
>DUAC01000084.1:19345-26890 GCA_012961035.1 Acidimicrobiia bacterium | reverse complement strand
CGCCCTGGTGGTCATCATGGAGAGGACCTGGCTCCCAC
Organism: Acidimicrobiia bacterium; assembly: GCA_012961035.1. Classification (GTDB taxonomy): domain Bacteria; phylum Actinomycetota; class Acidimicrobiia; order Acidimicrobiales; family MedAcidi-G1; genus UBA9410. The sequence continues at coordinate 26,852 of DUAC01000084.1, read as the reverse complement.
TCAGAAGTGGTACGGGAAGTCCGAGTAGTCCTGCGGACGCTTCTCAAGGAAGGCGTCCCGCCCCTCCTGGGCCTCGTCGGTCCCGTAGGCCAACCGGGTGGCCTCGCCGGCGAAGACCTGCTGGCCGACCAGCCCGTCGTCGATCATGTTGAGAGCGAACTTGAGCATCCGCTGGGCCGTGGGGCTCTTGGAGTTGATGGCCTCGGCCCACTCCAGTGCCACGGACTCCAGGTCGGCGTGGTCCACGACCTCGTTGACCATGCCCATGGCGTGTGCCTGCTCGGCGGAGTACCGGCGCCCCAGGAAGAAGATCTCCCGGGCGAACTTCTGGCCCACCTGGCGGGCCAGGTACGCCGACCCGAAGCCACCGTCGAAGCTGCCCACGTCGGCGTCGGTCTGCTTGAAGGCGGCGTGCTGGCGGCTGGCGAGGGTCAGGTCGGCCACGACGTGGAGGCTGTGGCCGCCACCGGCCGCCCATCCCGGCACGACGGCGATGACCACCTTGGGCATGAAGCGGATCAGCCGTTGGACCTCCAGTATGTGGAGGCGTCCGGTACGGGTCGGGTCCACCGACTCAGCGGTATCGCCATCGGCGTAGCGGTACCCGTCCCGGCCCCGGATCCGCTGGTCGCCTCCCGAACAGAATGCCCAGCCTCCGTCCACGGGTGAGGGTCCGTTGCCGGTCAGCAGGATGGTCCCGACGTCGGGCGTCATCCGGGCGTGGTCGAGCACCCGGTAGAGCTCGTCGACCGTGTGCGGCCGGAAGGCATTTCGCACCTCCGGCCGGTCGAAGGCCACCCTGACCGTTCCCTGGTCCACGCAGCGGTGGTAGGTGATGTCGGACAGGTCGAAGCCATCCACGGCAGCCCACCTGTCCGCATCGAAGATCTCCGAGACCGCACCGTCGCGCATGGTGGCGAGCATACGGCCCGCTGCCTCCCGGCTCGGGACCGGTGCCTAGCATTGCTCCATGCTGGAACGCGCGGTCGACGTGCGACGCGAGGTCGTCATCGGTGCGGCGGTCGACGAGGTGTGGAAAGTCGTGGCTGATGGCGCCCGGCAGGCCGAGTGGTTCCCGGGAATGGTCTCCTCCCAGGTGGATGACGGAATCCGTACCATCGTGACGGCGGTCGGGGGTTTCCTCATGGAGGAGATCCTGGAGGTCGACCACGAGGCACGCTGCTTCGAGTACCGGATCACCGGACCGATGCACCTGGATCACCACAGGGGACGGATCACGGTCCTGGAGGATCAGGACGGGGCACGGGTCGTCTACGAACAGGAGCTGGAGCCGAAGGCCCTCGTCTACGTCCTGGACGCAGCCATCGGCGACGCCCTGGACGGCCTTCGGGACCTGGTGCTGGATGGCCGCATCTCGCGCTCCTTCGTGGCCGTGGACGACCGGTCCGACGGGCCGGCGACGAAGGGGGCCGCCTGATGGGCCGGGGAATCCTGTTCGTGACCACCGACCAGCAGCGCTACGACGCCCTGGGCTGCAACGGCGGTGCGATCGCCCGCACGCCGGTCATCGATGGCCTCGCCGCCGCCGGGATCCGCTACGAGCGTGCGCATCCCCAGAACGTCGTCTGCATGCCGTCCCGGGCCACCATGCTGACCGGCCAGCACGTACGCAACCACGGCGTCTGGATGAACGGTGTTCCGTTGCCGGCCGAGTCTGCGACGGTGGCCGGGCTGCTCCACGATGCGGGCTGGCGGACCAGCCTCTTCGGAAAGGCGCATTTCGAACCGTTGTTGGATCCCTTCCTCCGCTTCCCGGAGAACCGGATGGGCGTGACCGGCGATACCGACGACGGGAAGCCCCACCGCGGCTTCGAGCACATGGAGTTCGCGGCGCACGGCTCGGGCGGACCGACCCACTACGGGGGGTGGTTGCGGCGGAACCAGCCAGACCACATGGGCAGCTTCTTCCCCGCTCTGGGTATCGACCTGGAGGTGAACTCCGAGGGTGGTGGCGAGAGCGGTGCGCCCCAGGTCCGACACAACCCGGTGCCGCGGGAGGTGTACCACACGGACTGGGTGGCAGATCGGGCCATCAGCTGGCTTGGCGGCCTGGACCTCGACGACGACTGGTTCTGCTGGTTGAGCTTCCCCGATCCCCACCATCCCTGGGATCCACCGGCGTCGGAGCTGCACCGCGTTCCGTGGAGGGACCTGGACCTGCCCGAGGGCTATCCGGTGCTCCAGGCCGAGCGCGAGGCGGCCATCGACGCCAAGGCCGCCCACTGGCGCCACTGGTACGACGGCACCCTCGTCACGAACTTCGAGGCGCCTCCCCGCTGGGTCCCGGCGACCCTCACCACCGACCAGGTGAGGGAGGTGAACGCCATGGCCCACATCCAGAACGAGCTCATCGACGAGGCCCTGGGGCGCGTCCTGGCCGTCCTGGATGCCGACGGGCGCGGCAACGGGACCGATGTGGTGTTCACGACCGACCACGGTGAGTTCCAGGGGGACCACGGCTTCCTCTTCAAGGGTCCGTTCCACGTGGACTCCCTCATGCGCCTTCCGCTGGTGTGGCGACCAGCGCCTTCCCGGGCCGTCCAGCCATCCGTGGTCTCGGAACCCGTCGGCCTCCTGGACCTGGCCCCCACCTTCTGCCGGATCGCCGGGCTTCCGGTGCCGGAATGGATGGACGGCGAGCCGCTCCCCATGTCTCCCGCAGATGCCGGCGCCCAGGGCCGCCAGCGGGTCCTGACCGAGTGGGACAGCGTGCACCCGGGTGGCGCCGAGGTACACCTCCAGACCATCACCCGCCACGCCCTCGTCTGCACGCGTTACGAGCCGGGGACCTGCCACGACGGCACCGAGGGAGAGCTGTGGGACCTCGACGAGGATCCCCTCCAACTCGTGAACCTCTGGGACGACCCCACTCGACGGTCCCTGCGCGATGACCTCGTCGGGGACCTGGTGGATGCCCTACCGGAGCGACCCCGCACCCCGCTGGGGCTTGAAGCGCCGGTCTGATCTCAGGGGTTCCGGGCCGGAAGCAGGTCGGCCAGCACAGCGGGTGTTCCCGGTCGCACTCCCAGCGAACGCTCCACCCCCATGGCCACCAGGTCCCCGTAGTCGGCATCCATGAGGCCCCGGACCGCAGGCCCCACCCAACTGTGATCCACCACCTCGCCGAAGCCGGTGATGACCGCCATTCCTGTGGGCGATACGTCCATGGTGGTCACCGTCAGATCGGGGCGGTGCCTTCGCAACAGGACCACCGCCTTCCAGACGTCGCCGCTCCAGACCACCGAACTCCGGTCCCGTTCGGAAGTGGGCTTGTCGATCGGCAGGGCGTCGTGGACCAGCACCACCGTGCCCGGGTGGGCGTGGGGCTCCATGGAGAGCACGTCGGCCAGGGCCACCTCGAAATGGTGCAGGCCATCCACGAAGGCCAGGTCCACCGGACCGCCCAGCAGGTCTGACACGTCACGCTCCCGGAAGAAGGCCTCCGAGGTGGCCTCGACGATCGACCAGTCGGGATGGTCGAGGGAGACCACGCGGGGAGCGGGGTCAACGCCGAGCAGCCTCGTGCCGCTGCCGGCGCATGCCAGCGAGTGGCCCTCGTTGACCCCGATCTCCAGGTAGCGGGCCGGAGCCATCAGGCGGTGGAGGTCCACGAGCATGTGGAGGTAGGTCTCGTAAGGGGCACTCAACGGTCGCGCCTCCACCAGACGCCCGTCCAGTCCACGGTGATGATCTCCTCGTGGATGTGGTGCTGGTCCCGGTAGGCGTGGACGGCCCTACGGCACGGCTCGAATGCCCCGTAGTCGTCGACGATGAGGATGCCTCCGGGTGAGAGCTTCGGGTAGAGGGCGTCGAGCGCCTCCCATGTGGACTGGTAGAGATCGCCATCCAGGCGGATCAGGGCCAGTCTGGAGATGGGGGCGCTGCTGAGGGTGTCGGCGAACCAGCCCTCCAGGAAGCGGACGCGGTCGTCGAGCAGGCCGTAACGCTCGAAGTTGGAGGCCACCTCGGCCCTCGAGACCGCCAGGGCCCCGATTCCGGAGAGGTCCACCCCCTCGTCGGCAGGAAAGGCGGCAGCGTCGGGGGGTGGGAGGCCGTTGAATGAGTCGGCGACCCAGACCGAGCGGTCGGGGTCCTCCCAGGCGGCCAGGGCGGCGCGCATGAGGATGGTCGCACCCCCACGCCACACTCCGGTCTCGATCACGTCACCCGGGATGTCATCGTCCAGCACGGTGGCGAGGCAGTCGATGAGGTTGTCCAGCCGACGTCGCCCGATCATCGTCTCGGCGGTGGCGGGCCAGTCCCGGCCCTCGTGTCGATCCGCCGGGTCCACTCCGGGCTCGTCGAGCTCCAGGAAGAGTTCCCGGGAGAGGCAGCCCGCCAGGAGGTCCAGATAGCGCAGTCGGAGGTCTCTCATGGTCGACCCCCGTGGGTGGAGCGGAGGCAGGGTTGGGAGGTCACCGGCTCAGGTGGCCGGTTCGTCTACGGCTTCCATGGCCCCGGCGGAGATGAGTTCCTCGACCCGATCAGGGTGCATGCCGAGGTCCTCGACGCAGAAGCGGCGGGTGTGCTCTCCGATGAACGGGGCCGGGCGGATCACCGGTGCCGCCATGCCGCTGCCGGTTATGCAGGCGCCCTCCAGCACCACCCGGCCCAGGCCCGGCTGGTCCATTCCGACGAGGAAGCCGCGCTGCTCAAGGTGCGGGTCCTCCAGCTGGTCGACCGGGTGCATGAGTCGACCAGCTGGTACCCCTGCGGCCTGGCAGATGTCCTGGACTTCCCGTGGGGTCTTCCCGGCCGTCCACGACGAGACACCTGCGTTCACCCGGTCCCGGGCGAGGAGGCGGCCCGCCGTGGTCTCCAGGGCGGAATCCTCCATCCATCCGGGACTTCCCATGGCGCCACGGAGGTTCTCCCAGTCCTCGTCGTTCCTCACGCACAGGACGCACCAGGTCTCCTCGCCGGCACACCTGAACACCCCCCAGGGGGCGCCGGTGGGGGAGTCGTTGCCCTCCGGGCGGGCCGAGCCGGGCGTCAGGGACTCTCCCAGGAAGAGGTCACCCAGGGTTCCCATCAGCGCCTCGACCTGTGCCACCTCGACGTGGGCACCGGGGCATCCCCTCTCCCGGCCGATCATGGCGGCCAGGGCTCCCAGGGCGCAGATTCGCCCGGCCAGGTGGTCCGGGTGGATTGCGTTGCTACCGGGTGGCCCGTCGCCGTCGTCGAAGGCCCAGAGCCAGCTCAGGCCGCCGACGGTCTGGATGGTCGGTCCGTAGCCGATCCAGTCGGCCAGGGGCCCCCGCGATCCCATCAGCTGGCTGCTCACCATCACCAACCGGGGGTTCATGGCATGGAGGGCCTCCCAGCCGAGGCCCAGATCGGCCATGGTGCCGATGGAGTTGTTCTCGATGATCACGTCTGCCCAGCCCACGAGGTGCTCCAGCACCTCGCCGGCCCCCTCGTGCTTCAGGTCCAGGCCGAGGCAGCGCTTCGTGCGACTGGACGAGGCGAAGGATGGCGTCATCTCGCTGCCGAGGAAGATCCTGATGAAGTCCGGGTAGGCGTGGCTCTCCACCTTCACGACATCGGCTCCGTACTCGGCGAGCATCCGGCCACATTCCACCCCGACGCCACCATGTCCGAAGTCGGCGACGCGTAGGCCACGCAACGGCAGGCCCGGAGCGTGGGTCGGGTCGGAAGCCTGAACCCCGTCGAGTGGGCGTACCCGGTCAGCGGATTCCATGAAGCGCCTTCCGTTGAAGTCCGCCTCGTGTTCTCCGATCGCCGGTGCCCGGAACCGGTAGCCGACACGCTCTCCGTCGACCTCCCACAGCCCGGCCATGACCGGTGCCTCGATTCCCGGAGCCACCTCGGACCGTCGGAAGGAGCCACGGGCGGCGAAGTGCCCATCGGTCAGGATGTCGGCAGGGGAGAGCATCGGGGTGGCCACGATTCCCCTGGACTGCGCCTCCCGGCAGCCTTCCAGCATCGGCAGGCCCGACCAGTGCTCCTCGAACAGCTGGTTCAGAACGTCCAGGTTGGATAGCCGGTTGAAGAAACTCTCCCAGTACTCGTCGGCGAATGCATCGGGTGAGCCCATCCACTCCCACAGGGCCCGCCACTGTCCGGGTGCCATCACGACCTGCCGGACGTGGCCATCGGCGCACGCAATGGTCGGGTACATGGGGCTGTCGCCGGAGCGGACCATCTGCGGTAGCGATCCGCGGGCCAGCGTGTGGCTGGAGTTGGGCAGGCCCCAGGTGTTCATCTGTGCCAGGGCCTCCAGGGCAGAGACGTCCAGGTGCTGTCCGCCGCCGCCCCGGAGCACCTGGAGGAGGCCGAGCGTCACGGCGTAGGCGCCCAGGACCCCCAGGGTGTCGGAGGCCAGGCTCCCCGGGGGAAGCAGCGGGGGCTTCTCCGGAACTCCGGACAGGGCCAGCCAACCCGAGAGCCCCACCACCACGTCATCCGTGGCGACGAGATCCCGGTCGGGACCGGTCTGCCCGAAGTACGTCAGCGATGCCATGACGAGGTCGGGGTTCCTCTCCAGGAGCACGTCGGGTCCCAGGCCGAGGTCGGCGAGGGCTCCCGGCCGGAACGACTCGACCAGCACATCCGCCCGGGAGACGAGGTCCAGGAGTTCCGCCCGGCCCGCCGGGGTGGTGATGTCCAGCACGGCGCTGCGCTTGTTGGTGTTGCGGTAGGCGAAGTGGAGGGATGTGCCATCCGGCCCGAAGGGGGGAAGCGTCCGGCTGCCCGCCCCGACCGGTGCCTCTATCCTCAGCACGTCGGCCCCGAGGTCCCCGAGTAGGCGACCGCAGAGGTCGCCCCGGGCGTCGGTCAGGTCCAGGACCCTCAGGTCCTCCAACGGTGAATGGGTGGTCGGCATCGGCTCCGGGTGGTCGGCGTGGATTCCTGAAGAGGGTCTATCACCCGACCGATGGGTGGGGCGCACCCACGGGTACGGCAACGGGCCGGGGGTCACGGGTACCCTGCGCGAACCCCTCCCGGGCAAGACCTGCATGCTGAACCGACCCGCCACCTCCCTCCGCCGAACCACGGCCGTCGCCTGCCTGCTGCTGGCTGCAATGGCCGTACCGGCCGGCGCGGTCAAGGAGACAGAGTCGATCAGGGACGCACGCGACCGCCGGGAGGCCGCCAGGAACGAGGCCGCCTCGGCTGCCGAGGCCCTCGAGCTGGTGGCCGCCGAGGACGACCAGGTCTCCGACGCACTGCATGCCCTGGACGACGCCGTGTCCCTCCAGGAGGCCAGGATCACGGCGGCCCGACAGGCCATCGAGGCTGCCGAATCCGAGGCCACCCTTCGATGGGTGCAGGCCGACCAGGTGGCCGCCGAGGTGGTCGAGCTGCGGAGGCGTATCCAGGAGCTGGCCATCGACGTCTACATCTCGCGCATGAGGCCGGGCATCCTGTTGGAGTCCGGAGACCTGACCCTCGGAATCCGCCGCTCGGCGATCCTGAACGCGGTGACGGGCGACCGGGGCGACCTGGTGGACAGGCTGCGGTC
>DUAC01000084.1:0-19140 GCA_012961035.1 Acidimicrobiia bacterium | reverse complement strand
GAGCGGGACCAGTACGTGATGGCGATCCTCATCGAGAACCTGATCGCCGATGAGCTCCGGAAGTCGGCGCCGGACCTCACGAAGGAATCCGGGCAGGGCTTCATCATGCCAATCGAGGGCAGGTTGGGGTCCGGCTTCGGGCCCCGGAAGCACCCGATCTTCGGAACCATGCGCCAGCACAACGGCGTGGACATCGGCTGTGTGAGGGGGCAGCCGATCTGGGCGGCCAAGGCCGGCAAGGTCCTCTTCGCCGGTTGGAAGAACGGCTACGGAAACGTGGTCCTGATCGAACACGAGGGACCTGTGGTGACCGTGTACGCCCACCAGGAGGAGGTCAACGTGTCGAGCGGCTACAGGATCGACAAGGGCGAGGTGCTGGGCAGGTGCGGTTCCACCGGCTGGTCCACCGGCCCCCACCTGCACTTCGAGCTCCGCTCCGGTGGCGAGGCCAAGGATCCCATGATCGTGCTCCCTGGCTGAGCAGTGGTCCAAAAGCGGCCGAAGGGGCCCCCGGAGGGACCCCTTCGTTGCCGATCCGGATGGTTCCAGGACCGGTCCGGATGGACTGGACGGGTCAGCCGACGAACGCCGAGGCGAACACCAGCGACACGATCGTCATCACCTTGATGAGGATGTTCATGGCCGGACCCGAGGTGTCCTTGAAGGGATCGCCCACTGTGTCTCCGACCACGGCCGCCTTGTGGCAGTCGGAGCCCTTGCCGCCATGGTGCCCCGCCTCGATGTACTTCTTGGCGTTGTCCCAGGCACCGCCGGCGTTGGCCATGAAGATGGCCAGGCAGAATCCGGTGACCAGGGCGCCGGCGAGGAAGCCCCCGAGTACGTCGACGCTGATGAAGCCGAGGACCAGCGGAATGACCACGGCCAGGGAACCCGGGATGATCATCTCCTTGAGGGATGCGGTGGTCGAGATGGCCACGCAGCGGGCCGAGTCCGGATGGACGCCTTCCACGCCCTCTCGCAGGCCCGGAATCTCCCGGAACTGCCTGCGGACCTCCTCGATCATCTCCTGGGCGGCACGGCCCACGGCGTCGATGGTCAGGGCTGCGAAGAGGAACGGGAGCATGGCGCCGAGGAACAGGCCGATGAAGACGTCCACCTCGCCGACGTTCAGCGACAGGCTGCCGCCGGCGTCGATCACCGCGAACTCGAAGCTCTTGAAGAGGGCCAGGGCCGTGAGGGCGGCCGAGCCGACGGCGAAGCCCTTGGCCACGGCGGCTGTGGTGTTGCCCAACGAGTCGAGCGCGTCGGTGACCTCGCGGACGCTGGGATCCAGTTTCGCCATCTCGGCAATGCCGCCGGCGTTGTCGGCGATCGGACCGTAGGCGTCCACGGAGACCACCATGCCGGTGGTGGCCAGCATGCCGATGGCAGCCACGGCGATGCCGTAGATGCCACCCTCCAGGGCCCCGATCTTGTCGAACGCCATCTCGCCGCCCCAGTAGGCGACGCCGACGCCGATGCCCAGGAGGAGCACCGAGGCCGCCACCGAGACCATGCCGGTGGAGATGCCGCCGAGGATGGTCGTGGCGGGGCCGGTCTCGGTCTGCGAAGCGATCTTCCTGACCGGGGAGTAGTGGTCGGAGGTGTAGAACTCCGCCGTCTTGCCCAGCGCCCAGCCGACGACCAGGCCACCGATCACGGCAATGGCCAGGCCCAGTGGGTTGTCGAAGGCGTCGTTGTCTCCGAACAGCCAGTAGGCGATGCCCACGGTCGCCAGGGCGGCCAGCCCCATGGCGACGTTGGTGCCTATGTGCAGCGCCTTGGAGAGTGCCTTCGTGTCTGTCGAGGTGGAGCCCTTGACGAAGAAGGAACCGATGATCGAGGCCAGCATGCCTGCGAAGGCGATGGCCATCGGGAACGAGAGGAGGGAGATGTTGGTCACGGCCGAGGCCTGCTCGGCTCCCAGCCCGAGGGCGAACGCCACCAGCGAGATCGGCGCCAGGATCGACCCGGCGTAGCTCTCGAACAGGTCGGCACCCATGCCGGCGACGTCGCCGACGTTGTCACCCACGTTGTCGGCAATGGTCGCCGGGTTGCGCGGATCGTCCTCGGGGATGCCCGCCTCCACCTTGCCGACCAGGTCGGCACCGACGTCGGCGGCCTTGGTGTAGATGCCACCGCCCACCCTGGAGAAGAGTGCGATGGAGGATGCGCCCAGGCCGTAGGCCGTGACGACCTCGAAGGCGTCGTCGACCTGCAGGACGAGGACGAAGACGATGTAGACGCCCATCAGGCCCAGTAGGGCCAGGCCTGCCACCGAGAAGCCCATCACGGCGCCGCCGCGGAATGCGACGGACAGGGCCTTGCCGGGCCCCTCCTTGGCCGCCTGGGTGGTGCGTGCGTTGGCCATGGTGGCGGCGGCCATGCCGACGTAGCCGGCCAGCGCCGAGAGCGTCGCACCGATCACATAGGTGACCGCTGCAGCCGGCGCTATCAGGGCGGCGATGAGTATCGCCATGGCGACCACGAATACCGACACCCAGCTGTATTCCTTCTTGAGGAAGGCCCTGGCCCCCTTCTGGATCTCGGTCATCAGGAAGACCATGCGGTCGTCGCCTGGATCGGCGGCCTTCACGTTCTTGAAGAAGAATCCGGCCAGCAGAAGGCCCAGAAGGGCCGACGCGCCTGCCAGATAGGGAATGGCGTCCAAGGAAATGTCTCCTCGATCAGATGGGACGTAATGTCACTCCGGCCGGTTGTCTCTGGGCGGAGTGGTTCGACGGAACTCGCCGCGTGGGGCGGGATCGCACCGGAACCGGAGGGACTCTAGTGAGATTTGGACCTCGGGCCGTACATCGCCATCAAGGTTGGTACCTGCCTGCCGGGGTGGCGGACCTCCGAATCGTGGGCCACGATCAGGTAGTGGATTCCATGTCCGGCGATGTCGAGTCGATCAGGGTCGGGATGCTGGCCCGCCGCCGGCGGCTCTCCGATGTTGAGGTGTCCAGGGTCTCGGCAGTCATCGTGGAACGCCTCCTCGGGCTCCCCGAGATGCTCTCCACACGGACCATCGGTGCCTACATGGGCATACGGGGCGAGGTGGACCCCTCTCCACTACGTGACGACGGGCGTTTCGAGGTGGCGCTGCCGGTGGCCACGCCAGGAGAGCCCCTTCGCTTCGTGGTCCCTGACGAGGAGCTGCATTCCGGTCCGTACGGCATCCCGCAACCGGGTTCCGGTCGGGAGGTCGAACCCTGTTCTCTGGAGGTCGTCCTGGTGCCCCTGGTTGTCGCCGACCTGCGAGGCAACAGGGTCGGCCACGGAGCCGGCTTCTACGACAGGACCTTCGGCGGCTGCCGGGAAGGCAGCGGTGTCGGGCCGATCCTGATCGGAATCTGCCATGCATTCCAGGTGGTGGACGCACTCGAAGCGCGTCCCTGGGACGTGCCGATGGACCTCCTCGTCACCGATGCCGGGCTTGTCCGGCCGGGGAGCTGAACGGGTGGAGGACCCACGTCGGTCACCGGCATTGGGGATTGCCACCGCTTCAGGCCTCCCATGGGGAAGGATTGGCCGGTGCGCATAATCGTGGTGGGAGCCGGCGAGGTCGGCTCCTACGTAGCCGAACGTCTCAGCAGCCAGGGCCACCATGTGGCCCTCATCGAGTCCGACCCTGTGCGGTTCCGGGAGATCCAGGAACAGCTCGACGTAATGACGATCCTCGGGAGCGGCACCGACCCACTGACGCTCGGCGCTGCCGGCGTCAAGGATGCGGACCTGCTCGTGGCCGTGACGCCCAATGACGAGACCAACATCCTGAGTGCCCTGCTGGCCCGTGGATCCGGCGTGTCCAAGACGGTCGTGCGCGTGGAGTCCCGTCGCCTCCGCCATGCCGATGTGGAGGCCCTCTTCGACGGGGTGGACGACCATCTCGTAATCGATCCGGACGAGGAGGTGGCCCACGCCGTCCTCCGACTGATGGAGTACCCGGGCGCCATGGAGGTCAACCAGATGGCGGGTGGCGAGGTGGAGGTTCTGACCGCCCGCCTGCCCGGCCACGCGCCCCTCGTGGGCGTGTCGCTGAAGGCCCTCGGTGCCGAGCTGGAGCCCGACTGGGACTTCATCGTGGGTTCGATCACCCGCCGGGAGGACGATGCCTCCGAGGAGGTCACGATCATTCCGCGGGGCGACTGGATCCTGCGGGAGGGCGACCTCCTCACGGTCATATGCAAGCGCCGGGCGCTGCGGGACGTCACGGCCAGGATGGGGCTCGCACACGACATGCCCGATCGGGCGCTGCTGCTCGGCGGGGGCCGCACCGCCCAGATGCTCGCGGAGTCCCTCATCCAGCGCGGCCTGGACGTGGCCATCATCGAGAAGAAGAAGGAGAGGGCTGACGAGCTGTGCGCGGAGCTGGATCCCGCTGTGACCGTCTACTGGGGCGACATCACCGATGCCTCGATGCTGGAGGAGGCCGGCGTGGCCAGCCAGGACGTGGTAATCGCCCTCACCGGAGCCGACGACGCGAACGTCCTGGCATGCCTGTATGCGAAGGCGGCCGGCAGGCGCCACCGGCGGTCACGGGAGGCTGCCGGTCCCGAGACCATCGCCGTGGTCCACAGGCTGCAGCTCCTGGACCTGTTGGAGACCCACGAGGTGGACGCCACCCTCAGCCCCAGGACCGCCACCGCCAACAGCGTGCTGCGCTTCGTGAGGGGAGAAGGGGAGACTGTCGCTGCCGTGGCCACCTCCCTGCACGGTGATGCCGAGGTGCTGGAGTTCGCCGTGGCCGACGGCTGTCGCTGCGATGGTCGTCTGATCGCCGACCTGGGCCTCCACGAGGACGTGCTCATCGCGGCCATCGTCCGTGATGGAAAGCCCCAGATCGGCCGTGGCCGTAGCACCCTGCGGGCCCGTGACCATGTGATAGCTGTAACCCGACCTGACTCGGCTCCGCTCCTCTCGTCGCTCTTCGAGTGACCCGGTCGACCAGATGATCCGCACCGTCCTGGCCGGACTCCGGCCTACGACGGTCCCAGGCTTGAGATGGTCCTCCAGGGTGACCGCCGGCGCCCTGGCCCTGGTCGCCGCTGCCGGGATGTTCTCGGTCCTGGCTACCGCCTCGGGACTCGCCGACCTGCTCGGCAACGGCGACGACACGGTCCTGCTCGTGACGCTCGGCGGCCTGGCCGGCCTTGCCTCCAGCATCGGCTTCACGAGGATCCGATCAGCCCAGCGGATCCGCGATGCGGACGTCCTGGGCGGCGTCACCCTGTGCCTGCTCATCCTGATCGTGATGGTGGGTGCCCTGCACCTCCTGATCGGCACGACAGGGTCGTTCGTGGACGCCCTGGCCGATGCGACCGCTGGGCTGACCACGACCGCTCTCGGGGTGCTCTCGCCGGACGCCGGCGACCACGCCGGACGCTTCCTGCGGGCCGGGAGCCAGTGGATCGGCGGATTCGGTGGCCTCATGGTGGCCGTCGCCATCCTGCCGTTCTTCGGAGCCGAACGGGAGTTCGCCGACCGTTCCCGGCTGGGTGGACGGCGCCCCCTGGCCCCGAACCGGCGGACCGCCGTGCGAAACATCGTCTACCTGCACGGCGTCGTCTCGGTGGGGACCTGGGTGGGCTTCACCCTGGCTGGCCTGGGTGCCTTCGACGCCCTCATGGTGGCCATGGCCACGGTCTCCACCGGGGGCATGGTGGACGGCGACCCCTTCGCCTCCCCTGCGGTGCAGTACGTGGCCATCATCGGCATGGCCGTCACCGGCACCAGCCTGGTGGTCCTCTGGCGTCTCGTGGTTGGCCGATCCCGGGGACTCCTGCGGTCCGTCGAGCTGCGCGTCTATCTGGGCCTCCTCGTCTCGGGTACGGCCCTGTTCCTGCTGTGGACCGGGGGATCCGGGCCTGACGGCATCCGACGGGCCGCCTTCACGGTGACGGCGGCGGTCACGACCACCGGCTTCCCGTCGGCTCCATCCGGCACCTGGGCGGCGGCGGCGCCCGTACTCCTCCTGGGCCTCGTGTCCATCGGACCGATGACAGGTTCGACCGGCGGTGGCTTCCAGATCATGAGGCACCGTGCCCTCCTCCAGATCGCCCTGCGGGAGATGGTCCGCCAACTCCACCCGCGGGTGGTGTCCAGGGTGCGTCTGGGAGGGCGTGTCGTGGCCGAGTCGACGCTCTCGCAGATCGTGGTCGTCCAGTTCCTGGTGGTCAGCGTCGTGTTCGCCACCGCCACCGTGGTCGCCGCAATGGGCCTGGACCTGGCCACAGCGCTGGGCGTGGCAGTGCATGCCATCTCCACGGGTGGCCCCGTGCGGGCCCTCGACGGGGCCCTCCTGGACCCGACGGACTGGTCTGCTCCGGTTCGCCTGGCGATCCTCCCGGCCATGGTCATCGGTCGCCTCTCCATCTATCCGGTCATGGTCGCCGCCAGCAGCACTGTCTCCGTGGTCCGACACCGGGTGCGGCTGAGGCGCCGGATACGCGCATACAGGGGACGGACCCGATGACGTACCGGAGGTCCGGCCCACGGGATCGGACGGCTCGGCAGAGGGACAGGGTCCGGAGCACCACAGCTCACGTCACCGGCCTGGCGCTCATGTTCATCTCGGTGGGGATGCTGCTGTCGGCCGTCGTCGAGTACGTGGATGGGACGAGTGGGACCGCCCTCCTGCTGGCGACGGTGGTGACGGCGGTCCTCGGCACGATGCTCTGGCGGTCGACCCGGCCCGGGGTACTGGACCACGCCACGATCTTCACGGCCGTGGGGACCACGTGGCTGGTGGCGTCGGCGTTCGGAGCCTTGCCGTACCTGTTCGCCGGCACCTTCGCCGTGGCTGGGCGACCGTGGGCCGTGGTCCTGGCCGACGCCCTGTTCGAGTCCATCTCGGGCTACTCGTGTACGGGTTCCACGGTGTTCGGCGGGCACAACCTGATCGGCGACCAGGGCTCCGGGGTGCTGCTCTACAGGCAGCTCACCCAGTGGGCGGGCGGCATGGGAATAGTCGTGCTGGTGGTGACGGTGCTGCCATCCCTGCGTGCCAGCGGCCTGGGCCTCATCGATGCCGAGGCACCGGGCATGGGCGTGGATCGTCTGGCCCCCCGTGTCCGGGATACCGCCACCCGCTTCTGGAAGTTGTACGCCGGCCTAACCGCCCTGATCGCCGTCGGCCTGCTGGCTGCCGGCATGGGCCCCTTCGACGCCATTGCCCATTCCCTCACGACAGCCTCCACCGGCGGCTTCTCCACCCGGGACGCTTCCATCGGCCATTGGGACAGTCTCGGCGTGGAGCTCGTCCTGGTCGTCGCCATGGTGCTGGGTGCAGCCAACTTCACGCTCCACTGGCGGTCCCTCTCGCTGAAGCGGGTCGTGCACTTCCGGGACCACGAGTTCCGTGGCTACCTGGCCATCCTCGGATTGGGCACCCTGCTGGTAACCGGCATGCTGACGATGGACGGCATGGGAATCGGCAGGGCGCTGCGCATGGCGGTGTTCAACGTCGTCACACTGGGCACCAGCAGCGGTTTCGGCAACGCCACCGGGGCCGAGAGCAGCGGCGACTTCGTGCGCTGGGCAGCCGGGCCGCAGATGATCCTGCTCTTCCTGATGGTCTTCGGCGGCTGCACCGGCTCCACTGCGGGCGGCGTGAAGGTGATGCGCCTCCGGGTCGGCATGGCGGACGCCTACCGGACCCTGCGGGCCTTCCGGCGGCCGAGGGCCCTGTATCCGGTCTGGCAGGGTGCCCGGACGGTGCCAGAGGCCATCGTGGCCCGCATCGCCGGCTTCATGGTGGTCTACGGAATGCTGGTGGTGGTCGGCACGATGGTGGTGACAGCCCTGGGAACCGACCTGGTGACCGCCGTGGGTGGCGTCATCGGCGCCCTCGGGAACATGGGGCCGGCCCTCGGGGAGGTCGGGCCCACCGATTCCTTCGTGGATGGCTTCTCCACACCCGCCCGGATGGTGCTGGCCGTCCTGATGCTGGTGGGTCGGCTCGAGATATTCCCGATGCTGCTCATGTTGGTGGCGCCATACCGATCGCTCCGTGGGGCCGGCAGAGGGGGCCGTTCCTGAGGGCCGGCGGTACGGCTCAGGCCAGCAGTACCACCAGCAGGTCCCTGAGTCGGGCCGGGTCGGCGCTACCGCAGAGCTCACGGGCGCTGTGCATCGCCAGTTGGGCCACCCCGAGGTCCACGGTACGAATGCCGAGTACCGCTGCCGTGGCCGGTCCTATCGTCGAGCCGCAGGCCATGTCGGAACGACTCACGAAGGACTGGATCTGGACTCCTGCCCGCTCGGCGGCCAGCCTCACGATTCCGGCGCCGACCGCGTCGGTTGCGTACCGTTCCCGTGCGTTGAACTTAAGGACGGGACCGCCGTCGAGGAGGATCCGGTGTTCGGGATCGTGCCGCTCCGGATAGTTCGGATGGGTGGCGTGGGCGCCGTCCACGGAGAAGACGATCGAGTCGCCGGTCGGCCGGCCGTCAAGGCCCACGAAGTGGCGCAGGATCCGTTCCAGGAGGGGGCCGGCGGCTCCGGTGGACGAGACGCTTCCGACCTCCTCATGGTCGAACAGCGCCAGGACCGGAACCGGGCCGTGACCCTCGGCGGCGGCGACCAGGGCTTCGGTCCCGGCATGGCAGGAGAGCAGGTTGTCGATCCGAGGGGCGCTGACCATGTCCTCCTCCAGACCCACGAGACGGGACGGCGTGAGGTCGTGGAACATCACGTCGAAGGCCAGGACATCGCCGGGATCCACCCCGGCCGCCGACGCCACCAGGGCTGCGAAGTCCCCGTCCTGCGCGGTTCCGGGCCCCAGCACGGGGGAGAGGTGCACCTGTGGGTTCAGGACCAGCCCCTTGTCGTTCACCCCCCGATCCAGGTGGACCGCCAACTGGGGGATCCTGGCCACGGGACGATCATCGCGAACCAGCACCACGCGTGTGCCAGCGCCGTTCCGTACGACAAGTCGGCCTGAGAACCCGAGGTCCCGGTCCAGCCATGAGTTCAACAGGGCACCGCCGTAGACCTCCACGCCCACCTGGCGGCATCCCGCTCCGGACCGATCGGGCAGCGGCTTCAACCGCAGGTTGGGGCTGTCCGTGTGGGCCCCGACGATCCTGAGGGGCGCATCCGGCGACCTTCCCTCGTCAGCCCAGGCAATCAGGGCACCACCCGACCTGATCAGGTGGCGGCCCGGAGCCGGCACCGCCCCGTCCTGGTCCAGCTCGGTGAATCCAGCGGCCGTGAGGCGTAGCGCCGCCTCTTGAACGGCGTGGTAGGGGCTGGGGGAGGAATCGATGAAACGGCACAGATCCAGTGCCGAAGAGGTGTCGGTGACGGGCATTGCCCTATATTGGTCCCTCCACGGCCTACGTGAGACGCCAGCAGAGGTACGGCGTCCATCCAAGCCACTCGCTCCGACCGACGACGTTCCGGGCGATCTCCAGACGGTGGGCCCGATCGGGTCCATGATCCCGGGAGACGACCCAACCGAAATGTCAGCCGAACCCGAGCAGCAGCGCCCGGCGCGTGCCACCGGAACCCCAACCATGCGCGCCAACAGCGACCTACCCCCAGCCCAGGGTCTCTACCTGCCCCGCTTCGAACACGACTCCTGCGGGGTCAACTTCGTCTGCCACCTGAAGGGCGAGGCCAGTCACCGGATCGTCGAGTTGGGGCTCGGGGCGCTCTGCAGGATGCAGCACCGGGGTGCTCTCGGGGCCGAGGAGAACACGGGAGACGGAGCCGGCATCCTGCTCCAGGTTCCAGACGCCTTCTACCGCCAGGTCCTGCCGTTCGAACTGCCTGAGGCAGGGTCCTACGCGACCGGCATCGCCTTCCTGCCCGCCGAACCGGACATGGCCGACCGGGCCGTCGGAATGGTCGACGAGATCATCCGCCAGGAGGGCCTGGAGATACTCGGATGGCGAGACCTCCCGATAGACGACTCGATGATCGGCGACGCCGCACGAGCCGCTCAGCCCACCTTCCGGCAGCTGTTCCTGGCCGGCGCCCCGGGCGCCGACGGCCGACCTTCGGGCATCCTCCTGGATCGTCTGGCGTACGTGGTCCGCAAGCGGGTGGAGCACGAGATCCGATCGGGTGATGAAGGCACCGCGTCGACGACGCCGAGCGTCTACTTCCCCTCCCTCTCGGCCCGGACGATCGTCTACAAGGGGATGCTCACCAACGTCCAGCTGGCCGAGTTCTTCACCGACCTCACCGACCGGCGCCTCGAGACCGCACTGGTGCTGGTCCACTCCAGGTTCTCCACGAACACCTTCCCCTCCTGGCCGCTGGCACACCCGTACCGGATGGTTGCGCACAACGGAGAGATCAACACGGTCCAGGGAAACAGGAACTGGATGCGTGCCCGCGAGGCCCTCATGGAAACCGACCTGATTCCCGGGGACATCCAGAGGATCTTCCCGATCTGCACGCCGGGGGCCAGCGATACGGCCGGCTTCGACGAGGCACTGGAGCTCCTCACACTGGGCGGTTACCCGCTCTCCGAGGCCGTCCTGATGATGATCCCGGAACCGTGGGAGAACCACGCCGAGATGTCCGAGGAGCGTCGGGCCTTCTACCAGTACCACGCATCGCTCATGGAGCCCTGGGACGGGCCGGCTTCGATCGCCTTCACGGACGGCACGGTGATCGGTGCGGTCCTGGACCGCAACGGACTGCGCCCCAGCCGCTACTGGGTTACCGACGACGACCTGGTCGTCATGGCCAGCGAGGTCGGCGTGGTGGACGTACCCAGCAGCCAGGTGGTCGAGAAGGGACGCCTGCAGCCGGGCCGGATGTTCCTCATCGACACCAGCGAGGGACGGATCATCCGGGACGACGAGATCAAGGCCGGTCTGGCATCGGCCCGGCCCTACCGCGAGTGGCTGGACGCCAACCTGGTACACCTGGACGACCTGCCACCAGGCAACCAGGTCAACACCGACGAGGGCACGCTCGTACAGCGTCAGCAGGCCTTCGGATACACCCATGAGGCACTCAAGGTGCTCCTGGCCCCGATGGCCCGCGAGGGGAAGGGGGCGATCGGATCCATGGGAACCGACACCCCGGTGGCGGTCCTCTCGCACATGAACCGGCCCATCTACGACTATTTCCAACAGCTCTTCGCCCAGGTCACCAACCCTCCGTTGGATGCCATGCGCGAGGAGCTCATCACCGCCCTGTGCACCACCGTGGGCCCAGAGGGAAACCTGCTGGATCCCGAACCGGGCAGTTGCAGGCAGATCCACCTTCCCCATCCGGTCCTGACCGAAGCGCAGCTGGCAGCCATCGTGGGCCTGGACGGAGAGGGAGCCCCCGGTGGCTTCACCAGCCGGGTCCTGGATGCCCGCTACGAGGTGGCGCTCGGCGGCGAGGGCCTGGCCGAGGCGCTCGAGAGGCTCCGCGCCGATGCGTCCGCCGCTGTCGCCGGCGGTGTCGACATCCTGGTCATCAGCGATCGCAGCCCCACCCCGACCCTGGCCCACATCCCGTCACTCCTGGCGACCGGTGCTGTCCACCACCACCTCATCCGGGAGAAGACCCGCACCCGCGTCGGCCTGCTGGTCGAGAGCGGGGATGCCCGCGAAGTCCACCACGTCGCCCTCCTGCTCGGGTACGGGGCATCGGCCGTCTGTCCGTACCTGGCCTTCGCCTCGGTGGACGCCATGGCGGCGGTCGGCCACCATGGCCTGTCCACGACCATGACGCCCGAGAAGGTACGTCGGAACATCGTGAAGGCATTCGACCAGGGCCTTCTCAAGATCATGTCCAAGATGGGCATCTCGACGGTGGCCTCCTACACCGGTGCCCAGATATTCGAGGCCATCGGCATCGGGAACGACGTGGTGGAGTCCTGCTTCACCGGAACCGTCAGCCGACTGGGTGGCGTGGGGCTGGACGTCCTGGCCGCCGAGGTGGCAGCGAGCCATGCCATGGCCTTCCCGGAGAACCCCGAGGAGCGGGCACACCGCACCCTCGAGGAGGGAGGCGAGTACCGGTGGAGGCGCGACGGCGAATACCACCTCTTCAACCCGGAGACGGTCTTCAAGCTGCAGCACGCCACACGGGAGGGGCGATACGACGTCTTCAAGGAGTACACGCGCCTCGTCGATGACCAGTCCCGGAACCTGGCGACCCTGCGTGGGCTGTTCGAGTTCCGGGAGGGCATGAGGGAGCCGGTACCGATCGACGAGGTCGAGTCGATCAGGGCGATCATCAGCCGTTTCTCCACCGGCGCCATGTCCTACGGCTCGATCAGTGCCGAGGCCCATGAGACCCTGGCCATTGCCATGAACCGGATAGGCGGCAAGTCCAACACGGGCGAGGGTGGCGAGGACCCCGACAGGTTCACGCCCGAGGCCAACGGAGACCTCCGTCGGTCCGCCATCAAGCAGGTGGCCTCGGGACGGTTCGGCGTGACCAGCGAGTACCTGGTGAACAGCGACGACCTCCAGATCAAGATGGCCCAGGGAGCCAAACCCGGCGAGGGCGGGCAGCTGCCGGGCCACAAGGTGTACCCGTGGATCGCCAGGACACGTCATTCGACCCCCGGCGTGGGCCTCATCTCGCCACCACCCCACCACGACATCTACTCCATCGAGGACCTCGCCCAGCTCATCTACGACCTCAAGAACTCCAACCCGGTGAGTCGCATCCACGTGAAGCTGGTGTCCGAGGTGGGGGTGGGAACCGTGGCCGCCGGCGTCTCGAAGGCCCATGCGGACGTGGTCCTGATCTCCGGACACGATGGTGGGACCGGCGCCTCGCCGCTCACCTCCATCAAGCACGCCGGTGCACCCTGGGAGCTGGGCCTGGCAGAGACGCAGCAGACCCTGCTCCTGAACGACCTGCGGGACAGGATCGTGGTGCAGGTGGACGGTCAGCTCAAGACCGGCCGCGATGTCGTGATCGCCGCACTGCTGGGTGGTGACGAGTTCGGCTTCGCCACAGCCCCGCTGGTGGTCTCCGGTTGCGTGATGATGCGGGTCTGCCATCTGGACACCTGCCCGGTCGGGGTGGCCACGCAGAGTCCGGAGCTTCGCAAGAAGTTCACCGGCCGGCCGGAGTTCGTCGTGAACTTCTTCGAGTACATCGCCGAGGAGGTACGCGAGATCCTGGCGGCCCTCGGCTTCAGGAGCCTCGAGGAGGCCATCGGCCAGACCGAGACGCTGGACGTCCGGAGTGCCGTGGAGCACTGGAAGGCCAGCGGTCTGGACCTGACGCCCATCCTCCACGTTCCCGACGTGGGTGATGCCGACCGGAGGAACACGAAGAGCCAGGACCACGGACTCGAGGACATCCTGGACCGACGCCTCATCGAGGTGTTCGAGCCCTCCCTGGAGAGATCGGAACACGTCAGGTTCGCCACCCCCATCACGAACGTGGACCGCTCGGTGGGGACCATGCTCGGGTACGAGTTGACGCGTCGCCACGGCGGGGCCGGGCTCCCCGATGACACCATCGAGGTGGACCTGGTGGGTTCGGCAGGCAACAGCTTCGGAGCCTTCGTGCCCCGTGGAATCACACTCCGCCTCACCGGCGACGCCAACGACTACGTCGGCAAGGGGCTATCGGGAGGCCGGATAGCGATCTGGCCCCCGGCAGATTCGCCGTTCGTGGCCGAGGAGCAGATCATCGCCGGCAACGTCCTGCTCTACGGTGCCACCTCGGGAGCGGCCTTCTTCCGGGGTCGGGTGGGTGAACGCTTCTGCGTGCGCAACTCGGGTGCGACGGCAGTCGTCGAGGGAATCGGCGACCACGGGTGCGAGTACATGACGGGCGGCAGGGCCGTGATCCTCGGTCCCACCGGTCGGAACTTCGCAGCTGGCATGTCCGGCGGAATCGCCTTCGTGCACGACCCGGAGGGCTCCTTCCCGGCTCGGGTGAACCCGGAAATGGTCCTGGTCGAGGCCCCCGACGAGGATGACCTGGCCTGGTTGGGCGACGTGGTGGAACTGCACCGCCTGGAGACCGGGTCAGCGGTGGCCGAGAGGCTGCTGGCCGACTGGAAAGTCGAATCTGGGAGGTTCGTGAAGGTGATGCCGACCGACTACAAGCGGGTGACGGAGGCGGCGGCAGCGGCGAGGGCCTCCGGACGTGACGAGGTGGAGGCGGTCATGGCCTCCTCCCGGACCTAGGAAGCAGACATGGGCGACGCACGGGGATTCCTGAAGCACGACAGGCAGTTGCCGGACCGGCGATCGGTGCCGGTACGCCTGCGCGACTGGCGCGAGGTCTACGAGCCGTTCCCGGACGAGACCCTCCGTCATCAGGCGAGCCGCTGCATGGACTGCGGCATCCCGTTCTGCAACGACGGCTGTCCCCTGGGCAACCTCATTCCAGACTGGAACGACCTCGTCTACCGGGACCACTGGCGTGAGGCCAGCGACCGACTCCACGCCACGAACAACTTCCCCGAGTTCACGGGCCGCCTCTGTCCGGCGCCATGCGAGGGATCCTGCGTACTGGGCATCAACGAACCACCGGTGACCATCAAGCAGGTCGAGGTGAGCATCGTGGACAGGGCCTGGGCCGAGGGGTGGATCACCCCGCTGGTTTCGGCCGAGAACACCGGGCGCCGGGTGGCCGTGGTCGGTTCAGGGCCGGCCGGCCTCGCAACGGCCCAGCAACTCACCAGGGCGGGACACGGCGTGGTGGTGTTCGAACGGGCGGATCGCATCGGGGGCCTGTTGCGGTACGGGATCCCTGAGTTCAAGATGGAGAAGCGTCACCTGGACCGTCGCCTGGCGCAGATGGAAGCCGAGGGCACGGAGTTCCGGACCAACACGACGGTGGGGGTGGACCTCCCGGTGGAGCAGCTACGAGCCGACTACGACGCAGTCGTACTGGCCTGCGGTGCCACCCAGAGTCGGGACCTCCCCATCCCCGGACGGGACCTGGCCGGCGTGCACCAGGCCATGGACTACCTGCCCGGCTCGAACCGGGTCCAGGAGGGCGACGAGCTGAAGGCCCCCATCGACGCAGAGGGCTGCGACGTGGTCATCATCGGCGGAGGCGACACCGGCGCCGACTGCCTGGGTACGGCTCTCAGGCAGGGAGCACGCACGGTCCACCAGTTCGAGATCATGCCGCGCCCCCCGGAGGAACGCGGCGAGGGCAACCCCTGGCCCACCTGGCCAATGGTCTACCGGGTCTCGTCGGCCCACGAGGAGGGTGGCGAAAGGGTCTTCGCCATAGAGACCTCCGAGTTCATCGGTAGCGACGGTCGGGTGACGACCCTGCGGACCCACAGCGTGGAGCAGGTGTTCGTGGACGGGCGCATGTCCTTCAACCCCGTGGAGGGGTCCGTACAGGACTTCCCCGCCGACCTCGTGTTCCTGGCCATGGGATTCACCGGCCCGGAGCGCAACGAGCTCCTGGAGGGCCTAGGCGTGGAGTTGGACCAGCGGGGCAACGTGAAGCGCGACGAGGACTTCCGAACCACGGTGGAGGACGTGTTCGTCTGCGGGGACATGGGTCGGGGCCAGTCCCTGATCGTCTGGGCGATCGCCGAGGGCCGGTCCTGTGCCGCAGCGGTGGACCGTCTCCTGAGCGGGAGCACACAGCTGTCGTCTCCGGTCACACCCACCTCGGCTCCACTCCGCTGAGGTAGGAAGTGCCGACGGCCGCGCACCTCGTGGTCGTCCACCGCAACAGGGGAGCCGTCTGTGCACGGACCGTGGAGCGGTTCCTGGCCCAGGCGGACCTCACCGTGACCGTGGTCGACAACGGCTCGGAACCCGGCGAGCTGGCGGACCTGCGTGACGGCCTTGCGGAGGGCGTCGCGGGTGTCGAGGTCGTGGAGGCTGGTTCCAACCTGGGGTTCGGGCCGGGGGCCAACGTCGGACTGGAACGCTGGCTGGCAGGACCCCACGAGATCTGCCTTCTCGCACCACACGACGCCCGGCCACTGGATGGAACGGTCCAGCGGCTCCTGGAGGAGATGCGGGCCCGCCCTTCAGCCGGCCTGGCATGCGCCGACGTGGGTGACGGCGAGGTGCCGAGGATCCAGCCCTTCCTGGGTCCCATCGGTGAGCCGGCAGCTGGAGAGGATGGATGGGAGGCCGCCGACTACCCCCACGGGACCCTCATGGCGCTCCGCCGGGGATGCGTCGAGGAGGTGGGGCTGTTCGACGAGCGGTACTTCGCCTACTGCGAGGAGGCGGACCTGGGCATCCGTGCCACGCGTGCCGGATGGCAGGTGGGCCTCGTGCGGGGGGCAGTGGTGGAGAACCCCGAGAGCGGATCCGAGGCAGCCACCATCGACTACCTCATGGTCCGTAACACCCTGCTGCTCCTGGGAACCCACTTCGGCATGCGGAACGCGGCCTTCCGGGCGGGGGTGGTCCTAGTGGAGTCGGCGGTCGGGTGGTGGCGCCCCGAGGTGCGTGGCCCGTACCACACGGGCAGGTCACGGTTCATGGCGGTGGCACACGCTGCAACCGGTCGATTCGGCCCACCCTGAGGGCTGGGGCCGCCTGATCTATGACGCGGGTGGACAGTGGGTCGAACGTCGTTCAGAAGGGCTGCGCATCCAGGAACCCCAGGGCCGCGTCGATGAAGCCGAAGTCACGTGGCGTGGCGAAGTGGTCGACGCCGCGCAGCGTCACGGACGTGGCATCGGGGAGCGCTTCGACGAGTAGGTCCGCAGGAGCGGCGAAGTCCCTGTCGCCCAGGACCACCTGCACCGGAACCCTCACGCCGGCCAGCAACTCGGCTGAGAAGACACGCCGGTCAGGTCGTTGCAGGAAGGCAGTGAGAGCTGCCCGATCAGCGCCGGCGGCATCCGGCAGGTCGGCGAAGTAGCGGAGTTCGGGGTTGCTGGCCTCACCGGTCCGCACCGCCTCGATGACAGCGGCACCCCTTGCCGGATCCGACTCGAACAGGTTCCTTCCCACGCCGGCGACCACGATGCGTCGGAACCTCTCCGGGTGCTGCGCTGCCAGCCAGAGGATGGCCATGGCCCCGGCGGAGAATCCGATGGCGTCGACCGGCTCGTCTGGAAGCCTGTCCAGGATCCGGTCCTCCAGGTCGCGGTAGTCCTCCGGGTCCGACGGCTTGGGGGCCTCGCCGTGGCCGAGCAGGTCCACCCCGATGACGGTCCTGCCTGCGTCTCCGAGGAGGTCCACCCAGCCGTTGCCCAGCCAGGTGGCGGCGTGCGAGGTTCCGAATCCATGCACCATCAGTACGTCCGGGCCGGTCATCCGGGGAACATATCCCGGTGCCGGTTCTCCAGCCGGGTCGGGGTCGGCGAGTGGCCCCGAGGGGTGGGCGCCATGGTGCAGCATCAGGGCGGTGGCTGATGGGGTGGCCTCGCTAATCTTGCCCGGTGACGCCACAGCGCCTGCTCCTTGCGGTCGGGGTGCCCCTGGGGCTCCTGATCGCCCTGCTCTCACCGGCCTGGACGGCCTACGACGAGTTCACCCACTTCGCACGCGTGGTCGACATTGCACAGGGCAACCTCGAGCCGGACCTGAAGCCCGAGGGGGTCGGGTCGGTCATACCGGCGGCCTACAGGGAGGCCACCGACGAGATCATCATCGACCATCAGGCAGGTCGCCCTCCCTGGACGCCCACCTCCATCAGGGCGCTGCTGGGGCATCGACCCGATGGGCGCACGGTGTTCGTGGACACCCGCCCGACCACCGCCTCAAGCCCGCTCGGCTACCTCCCCGCAGCGGTCGGATCCATTCTTCCGGTGGCACTCGGCGCACCTGGTGTGATCGTGCTCTGGGCGGGTCGCCTTGGCTCGCTGGCGGCCTACATGCTGTTGGCCGCCTGGGCCATACGAACCGCTGCCGCCTTCCGATGGTCGCTTGCCGTTGCGGCAACCATTCCACTGAACCTGGCGCTGGCGGCATCTGTCTCACCGGATGGTCTGACGATCGCCGCTGTCCTGTTGGCGGTGGCGATGTGGACCCGGGTGGAGGGGGGAGAGGAGGTGCCGCTACCGGCGCTGATCCTGTCCACCGGGATGCTGGCGCTGGCCAAGCCGCCCTACTTCCTGGTCCTCAGCCTATTCCTGGCCTCAGCCGTCCTCCAGCGGACGGCCGGCAGGATCCGTGCCGCCTGGGTAGCCGGGGCAGGGCTGCTGGTCGGCCTGGTGGCGACCGTCGCCAACTCCGGCGACAACTACCAGGCCGTCACGGTCACGATGACCGGCAGGATGGACTACGACCCAGAACTCCAGATGGACCACCTCCTGGGCGACGTCCCCGGCTTCCTCTGGGCCACCGTGGACACCTGGATCACGGAGTACCGGTTCTACGTACAGGGCTGGTTCCGGCAACTGGGATTCTGGGAGGCCGACATGGCCTCGGTAGTTCCGTGGGTTTTCGTGGCCATCCTGGCGGTGTCGCTGCTGGTCCTGGACGGTGATGACATGGAGCGTCTCTCGGGAGTGCGTCGCGTCACCCTCGGCCTTGGCGTAGCGGGGCTGATCATGGCCATCTACGCCGCCAGCTTCGTCTACTTCACCGACCGACCGGACTACGACAGGATCGGTTTCCAGATGGCCAGGTACTCGGCACCATTGGCCGCGCTGGCCTTCATCGGATGGTCACCGCGTGCCCTGGTGGGACCGGCCCGACGGCTCGGCCGACGCGTCGCCGTCGCCGGAGTGGTAGGGGTCCCGGTGGTGGCCGTGGGGGCGTCGGTCGTGACCTGGTTGTGGACGGGGGCCAACACCGAGTTGGGGTGATCCCCCCGGGTCAGGCCGCCCGTCTCTCCACGAGGGCCTGCACGGCACCGGCTGCCAGGCACAGGATGGCCAGCACGCCCAGTACGTGGTAGCCCTCGAAGAAGAGTGGCCACACGAAGTCCCGGGGGTGGCGGAAGCGGATCTGCTCGATGGCGATGAGGGCGGCGGCCGACCCCATGGCCAGGACGGCCAGGACCGGCATGGTCCGGCGGGGGATCGAGCCGCGGAGGGCCAGCGTCATGAGCAGGCCGATCACCGGGCCGGCGATGTGCCACGACGGCAGGTTCACCACCGAGAAGGTGGCCACGAACAGGCCCAGGGCAACGGCCCGACCGTCGGGTACGACCCGGCGACTCCTGCGGGGATCCTCGAATACCGGTGACCCCGGCGCCAACGGACCGGAGTCGCGGCGACCCCGGATGGCAACCAGGAGGCACGCCAGCGCCGCCATGACAGAAGCC
>DUAC01000083.1 GCA_012961035.1 Acidimicrobiia bacterium | reverse complement strand
CGAAGGCCAAGGCAACAGGGGCCAAGGCCAAGGCAACAGGGGCCAAGGCCAAGGCAACAGGGGCCAAGCCTCCTGAGGCCCAGCCTGCTGGGACCGAACCTGCCCAGGACGAGCCCACAGGTGGCGGCGCTGCCGCGGCTACCGAAGCGCCGGTCGTCGCCGAGCCTTCCCAGCCAGTCGAGTCAGTCGAGTCAGTCGAGTCAGTCGAGTCAGTCGAGCCTGCAGTGGCCGAGCCGGTGCCTGGACCTGCCGCTGCCGCCGAAGCCGTACCTGCCGTCGCCGAACACGAGCCCGCCGTGGCCGAGGAGGTCACGCCGGCTGTAGTCGAGCCTGAGCCGGTGCCTGAGTCCGTGGCCCCGAAGCGCGTCTTCACCTCCACCGGCTCCTCGGTGCCGCCCAGGAAGGTGGCCGAGCCTGAGCCGGCGGTCGCCCAACCCAGCATCGAGCCGACGCCCAGGGATGACGGCCCGACCGTTCCGGACCTGGCAGCCAGGGTCGTGGATCCCGGGGCAGCCCTGGTACCACCTCCCGGCTCCACCCCGCCGTTGTCCGCATCCGGCAAGCCGATCCCGCCGCCACCCGTATCGTCGTCAGGCAAGCCGATCCCGCCGCCACCCGGTCAGGGTGGCCGTCGTGAGCCGGCTCCGACCGGCCCCGCTCCGGGGCGTCGTACCGGCCCACCACCGGTGGGTCGTCGCCCGCCGATGGGTGGAGGGCCGCGCGAGTCGGTGCCCGGCGCTGGTGGTGGTCCCGGTGGTGGTCCTGGTGGTCGTCCCGGTGGTGGTCCTGGTGGTCGTCCCGGTGGTGGTCCTGGTGGTCGTCCCGGTGGTGGTCCTGGTGGCCGTCGCCCACCACGCCGCAGGGGGCGTCGCCGTCGTAGCCGCGAGGAACTCCAGCCGATGGACGTTCCTGCATACACGCCGGACGATGCAGCCGTACCCGGTGGCGAGGTGGTGCTGGAGCGTTCCTGCACCGCCCAGGACCTCGGCCCGAAGCTGAACCGCACGGCCGCTGACGTGGTCCGGTTCCTCATGCAGCAGGGCGAGATGATCACCGCCACGCAGTCCCTTTCCGACGACATGATCGAGCTGTTCGCCGCCGAGTTGGGCGTTGAGATCCGCATGGTGGATCCGGGCGAGGAGCAGGAGGTCGAGCTGCTGAAGCTGCTCGACGTCGTAGACGACATGGAGGACGACGAGGCACCGATCCGCCCGCCGATCGTCACCGTGATGGGCCATGTCGACCATGGCAAGACCAAGCTGCTGGACCGGATCCGCAACACCAATGTCGTGGACGAGGAGGCCGGTGGCATCACCCAGCACATCGGCGCCTATCAGGCCGCACACGATGGCCGCAGCCTCACGTTCATCGATACGCCCGGTCACGAGGCCTTCACGGCCATGCGGGCGCGTGGTGCCGACTCGACCGACATCGTCGTGCTGGTCGTGGCAGCCGACGACGGGGTGATGCCCCAGACCATCGAGGCGCTGAACCACGCACGGGCGGCAGAGGTGCCGATCATCGTGGCGTTGAACAAGATCGATCGGGAGAACGCCGACCCGCAGAAGGTCCTGAGCCAGCTGGCCGAGCACGACCTCGTTCCGGAGGCATGGGGAGGCGACACCATTGTCGTGGAGGTCTCTGCCCTCCAGAACCTGGGCGTGGACGACCTCCTCGACAACCTGAACGTGGTGGCCGAGATCGAGGACCTCCGAGCCGACCCTGACGGTCGTTCGCAGGGCGTCGTCCTGGAGTCCTTCCTGGACGTCGGGCGGGGTCCGGTCGCAACGGTGCTGGTCCAGCGCGGCACGCTAAAGGTCGGAGACCCGCTGGTGGCGGGCGCCGCCTGGGGTCGGGTGAGGGCTCTGGTCAACGCCGATGGCAAGCAGGTCAAGTCGGCTGGTCCGTCGATGCCGGTGCAGGTACTCGGCCTGTCCGACGTCGCCGATGCGGGCGAGGGCTTCGTTGTCGCCCCGAGCGAGAAGATCGCAGGCCGGGTGGCCGACAAGCGGGGCCACTGGCGTCGTCAGGCCAACATCGGCCGGGATGCCCATGCCCTTTCGGGTGGAGCACGTCTCGAGGACATCTTCACCCAGATCCAGAAGGGTGAGACGGCGACGTTGAACCTGATCGTGAAGGCCGATGTGAACGGTTCCCTGGAGGCGGTCACCGAGAGCCTCCGGAAGTTGGAGCGCGAGGACGTCAAGTTGGCCTTCGTGCACCGTGCCGTCGGCCGGATCACTGAGAACGACATCCAGTTGGCAGCCACCTCGAACGCCACCATCATCGGCTTCAACGTGCGCCCTGAGCGCAAGGCCCGGGAGCTGGCCGTCATCGAGAACGTCGAGATCCGGTCCTATGAGATCATCTACAAGTTGATCGAGGACATCGAGGCGGCCATGCTCGGCCTGCTTGCTCCGGAGTTCGAGGAGGTCGTGACCGGCGACGCCGAGGTGCGGGAGATCTTCTCGGTTCCCCGGATCGGCCGTATCGCCGGTTGCCACGTCACGAACGGAACCATCACCCGTGGCTCCAAGGTCCGCTTCCTGCGCGATGGCACGATCATCTGGAAGGGCGAGATCAGCTCGCTGCGGCGGTTCAAGGAGGACGTGCGGGAGGTCCAGTCGGGCTTCGAGTGCGGCATCGGCCTCTCGGACTACCAGGATCTGAAGGAAGGCGACGTCATCGAGACGTTCGAGGACCGGGAGATTCCCCGCACCTAGGGGCAGGCCATGGGACGTGGAGCGCCGCAGGGTCGCCGACCCGCCGGCGGTGCCCGCGGCTACGACCGGGCCGACCGGCTCAACGAGTTGCTGGTCCGGATCCTGGCCGAGGAGTTCGAGCGGATCGACGATGACCGCCTCGGCTTCCTGACCATCTCCGCCGTGGAGACCGACCGTGACCTGAGCATGGCCCGGGTCTACGTCACCTCCGACGCTGACGACGACGAGCTCCTGGAGGCCCTCGGCGAGTTGAGGCCCCGCCTGCATCGTGCCATCGGTGACCAGGCGAGGCTCCGCCGGGTCCCGCCGTTGACCTTCGTGGTGGATGAGACGGCCCGTTCCGCTGGTCGGATCGAGGAGATCCTCCGCGGGCTGGGTTCTTTCGACGAGGAGAGGGTCTCATCCGGTGAGGGGCCCGCCGGTAGCGGCGATGGCAGTACCTCCTCCGACGAGGAGGAATGACGTGGCCGGTCGTGGGGCCGGGCCGGCCGGCCCCGATGGGATCGCCGTCATCGACAAGGAAGCCGGCTGGACGAGCCATGACGTGGTGGCGAAGGCCCGTGGGGTCCTGGGCACCCGCAAGGTCGGCCACTCGGGAACGCTGGATCCCGACGCCACGGGTGTCCTGGTGCTCGGGGTGGGCAGGGCGACCCGCCTCCTCCGGTTCCTGACCCTGCTACCAAAGGGCTATGTGGGCCGGGTCGTCCTGGGGAGCGAGACCACCACGTTGGACGCCTCTGGTGAGGTGACGGCGGTCCACGACATGTCGGCGGTGACCGTGGACCAGGTGGTCCAGGCTGCCAGTCTCTTCGTGGGCGACATCGAACAGGTGCCGCCCATGGTCTCTGCGGTGAGGGTGGACGGCCGACGCCTCTACGAGATAGCGCGCGAGGGTGGCGAGGTGGAGCGTCGGCCCCGACCGGTCTCGGTGGCCCGCTTCGACATCAGCCCGACTGATGAGCCGGGGGTGTATGACGCCGTCGTGGAGTGCTCGTCCGGTACCTATGTGCGCACCCTTGCCGCCGATCTGGGCACGGCTCTCGGCGGTGGGGCACACCTCCGCGACCTTCGCCGGACGGCCGTCGGATCATTCGCCATTTCCGACGCGCATCCTGTAGAGGCAGCGGTGCTGCTTCCGATGTCCGAGGCCCTGAGGGACCTTTCGGGTGTCAGCGTGGATGAGGCGACGGCGCTGGAGATCTCGTTCGGTCGACCCCTGGACCTGGAGGCCCTCGGGCTCGCCGATGGGACCGTGGGGGAGGGCCCGTGGCCGGTCTACGGGCCCGACGGGAGCCTGCTGGCGGTCTACGAACCGCACGGGGAACGAGTCAGGCCGGTGATGGTGCTGGCCCCGGCCGGTTCCTGAACAGGTGTTCCGCTGACCGTGCCGCACGTGGGCCTTCGCTAGCCTCGTCGCCGTGGAGATCAGCCGGGACCTGAGTCAGCGCGACCCTTCGGCGCCCGCTACCGCCGTCACGATCGGCGCCTACGACGGCGTGCACACGGGTCACAGGAAGGTCATCGCCGAGGTTTGCCGCCTGGCGGTCGAACGGGGCCTCACGTCGGCGGTCCTCACCTTCGACCGGCATCCGGCCAGCGTGGTCCGTCCCGGCTCGGCTCCGCTGCTCCTCGCCGACATCGACCAGAAGTTGGAGCAGTTGGCGACGACCGGTGTCGACCTGACGGTGGTCCTGCCGTTCGACGAGGAACGGGCCGCGGAGTCGGCCGATTCGTTCATCCGCGACGTGCTGGTCGACGGCATGGGCATAGGCCTGGTGGTCGTGGGGGAGGACTTCCACTTCGGGCACCAGCG
>DUAC01000082.1 GCA_012961035.1 Acidimicrobiia bacterium | reverse complement strand
GCACTCCGGTCACATGGGTGCTGCCGACCCGGATCCAGACCGTCGTGGCGTCGTTGGCGCTGTCACGCCTCGGCGCCGTCCAGAACCCGATCATCCACATCTACCGGGACCGCGAGGTCGGCTTCTGCATCCGGCAGACCGGGGCCGAGTTCGTCCTCACGCCGGGGGAGTGGGGTGGCTTCGACTACAAGGCGATGGCCGAGAGGGTCACGGCCGACCTGGATGCTCCACCGACGCTCCTGGACGTGTCGGTCGGCCTACCCGAGGGCGACCCGGCGACCCTGCCGGCGCTACCCGCAGCATCGGTCGACGGCGAGGACCTGGTCCGCTGGATCTACTACACGTCCGGTACAACGTCGGACCCGAAGGGCGTGCTGCACACCGACGCCAGCCTGATGGCCGGCGGCGTGGGCCTCGCCAAGGCACTGGACATGGGGCCCGACGACGTCGGGTCGATCGCCTTCCCGTACGCCCACATCGGCGGGCCTGACTACCTGGTCTGCCTGCTTGCCAACGGGTTCCCGGCTGTGCTCCTGGAGAAGTTCGACCTGGCTACCGCCATCGAACAGTTCAGCCGGCACGGCGTGACCATGGCCGGCGGCACGACCGTCTTCTACACGATGTTCCTGGGCGTGCAGCGCCAGCAGCCTGACGATCCGATCATCCCGACGCTGCGGATGCTCTCCGGTGGGGGTGCCCCCAAGCCCCCGGAGGTGTTCTTCGAGGTGAAGGCCGAGATGGGCGTCCCGGTCGCCCACGGCTACGGCATGACCGAGAGTCCCATGATCTGCCAGGGCTCACCGCACGACAGCGATGACCAGCTGGCCCACACCGAGGGCCACCCGGTGTTCGGTGCCGAGGTGGCCATCTGTCGCCCGGACGGCAGCGAATGCGATCGGGGCGAGGAGGGAGAGGTCCGCATCTCGGGTCCGCAGCTCTTCAAGGGCTACAGGGACCCGGCATTGGACGCCGAGGCGTTCGACGACCAGGGGCGGTTCCGTAGCGGCGACCTGGCGGTCATGCGCTCCGACGGCCACGTGAGCCTCACCGGTCGGGTCAAGGACATCATCATCCGCAAGGGCGAGAACATCGCCGCCAGGGAGATCGAGGACGTCCTCTACGCACACCCGAAGGTGGCAGCGGTGGCGGTCATCGGCCTGCCGGACGCCGAGCGGGGAGAACGGGTCTGCGCGGTGGTCGAGACGGCCGACGGCGCCGAGGACCTCACGCAGGCCGAGATGGTCACAGCCTGCGCCGAGGCGGAGCTGATGGTCCAGAAGGTGCCTGAGCAGTTGGTGGTCCACGACGGTCCGATGCCGCGCAATGCCACGTTGAAGGTCCTCAAGTACGAGCTGAAGGAGGCCCTGGCCGAGGTTCCCTGGCCGTAGGCCAGTGCTCCCGTTCCGACTGCCGGAGGGGTCCGTCAGTTGCCGGTGAAGTTGCCGGGACGACGCTCCCGGAAGGCCGCCACGCCCTCCTCGGCGTCGTCCATGGCCGCCAACTCGGCCTGCTTCGGACCCAGTGCCGCAATGCAGGCCTCCTCCCCGTGGCGGAGGTAGATCGCAGACGAGGCCTTCGTGGCCTGGACGGCCTTCGGGGCCCCCTCACAGATCTTCTCAGCCAACTGGATGGCCCGGTCAAGTTGCGTGCCAGCCGGCACCACCTCCTGGACGAGGCCGATGCGTCGGGCCTCCTCGGCGTCGAACTCGTCGGAGGTGAGCAGGTGGTACATGGCGTTGCCCCAGCCGCCACGGTCCACAAAGCGGATGGTCGCACCGCCCGCCGCATGGATGCCCCGGAGGGGTTCGAGCTGTGAGAAGCGACAGTCGTCGGCGGCCACCACGATGTCGCCGGCCAGCATCATCTCGATGCCGAGCGTGTAGGTGACGCCCTGCACCGCGGTCACGATCGGCTTGCTGCATCGTCGCCCCAGGGCCATCGGGTCCACCCGCTCGCCCTGGGTTGACCGTCGGCCGTCCTTCATGGCGTCCCGGAACCTGGGCAGGTCCAGCCCGGCCGTGAAGTGCGCGCCATGGCCGAACAGCACCCCGCACCACAGGTCGTCGTCCCCGTCCAGGCGCTCGAAGGCCGCGACCAGTTGCCGGGCCATCTGCGGCGTGTAGCCGTTCATCTTGGCGGGCCGATCCAGGCCCATCAGGAGGATCCGACCGCGGGCCTCGGTCGTCACGCCGCCGTCGGCGGGATCGAGTGGTCGTTCGTCGCTCATGGTGTCCTCACTGCTGGTCGATACCGGAACTCTGCCGGACCGACCATCGGAAGGACGAATCAGGCGGCTGCCCTCACGGCCTCACGATCCAGGAGGCGCTCCTTGATGGGGAGGCCGAAGGCGTAACCGCCCAGGCTCCCATCGGACCGCAGCACCCGGTGGCAGGGGATCAGCACCGGGATCGGGTTGGCCCCGAGGGCCGTGCCGACGGCCCGCACCGCATTGGGCCGATGTATCGACCTGGCCAGGTCGGCGTAGGTGCGGGTCTCACCTGCGGGAATGGCCAGGCATGCCTCCCAGACGGACTGCTGGAAGGGGGTGGCACCACGCAGGTCGAAGGTCAGGCTGCTGCGATCGCCGGTGTTGAAGGAATGCTCGATCGCGTCGAACAGGTCGTCGGGCATGGCGTCGGCGCGCGCCGATGGCCTGCCGGACCGATCGTGGTGCTCCTCGCGGAAGCGGGCGAAGGTGGTCAGGTTCGCGAAACTCGCCCCAGAGATGCCGTGGTCGTTGTAGGCCACCCATAGGCCTCCGACCGGTCCGGCGATCTTCGCGATCTGGTCGACGGGCTTCCCGTCGACCTCCTCCTCGGTGCCGCTCATGCAGGTCCCCCTCAACGGGTCGTGGGTGTGTGCCGACCACTCTCGCGCAAAATGCTGTGACGTGCATCACACCGACGAAAAGATTTCACACGGACTGGACCAGTCGAGATCCGGGTGCCGGGGATGTTGGCCGCCAAACCTCGCTGAACCGTGGCCTGCCGTGCTGGCAGGTCCGGAATGCAGGCCGGCCTGCGGGCAGGAACGTCAGTCGTCGGCCAGGCCGGTTCGCACGATCACGAGTGGGCACGGGCTGTGGTGGGCGATGGCCTGGCTGACCGAGCCGAGCCTCAGTCCGGCGAACCCGCCCCTGCCCCGGTTGCCGACGACCAGCATGGTGGCGCCTTCGGCGGCGCGCATGAGGGAGTCGGCGGGTCGACCCTTCTGGAGGGTCCGGCGGATCTTCACCTCGTCACCGAAGTTCGAGGCCGCCACCGCCGAGTCGATCACCTCGCCCTGCATCTTCTCGACCTCGGCCGCCAGGTCGAAGGAGTCGAGTGGTACGTAGCCGAGGTCCGGCGCAGCCGGAACGTAGGTGGGGGAGTAGCAGGTGACGACCTCGACCGCGGCATCCCGGTGGTGTGCCTCCTCGAGGGCCCAGATGAGGGCGGCCCGGGCATAGCCCGAACCCTCCACGCCGACGACGATCCGCCTCTCCGCTGCGTCGGTCATGGGCGGTCCCTCCTGCTCACCGAACCCGGCGGGTGCCGGCCTCCGGTCCGAGCATAGGACAGGTTGGGATTCCCTAGGAGAGGGCGTCCTGGACCGTGGCCATCGCCTTGTCCTCGGAGGTGTTCAGGGCGAACGCCAGCTCGGACACAAGGACGTCCAGGGCCTTCGTGTACAGCATCTTCTCGCCGGCCGAGAGGCCCTTGGCCTGGTCCCGCAGGGCCAGGTTCCTGACCACCTCGGCGACCTGGTAGACGTCGCCGCTCTTCAGCTTCTCCTGGTGGTTCTTGAACCGCCGAGACCAGTTGGCGGGCTCACGGATGTCCCGCTTCTGGAGTACCTCGAAGAGGTCCTCGACGTCCTCCTTGGAGATGGGCCAGCGCATGCCCACCTCCTCGGCGTTGGCCACCGGCACTGCCAGGGTCATGTCGCCGTGGGCCATCCGGAGCACCAGGTACTCCGTGGTCTGGCCGGACGGGTCCTTGCGCTTCTCCCGCTTCTCGACGACAGCGGCACCGTGGTGCGGGTAGACGACCTTGTCGCCGGGCTTGAACATCTGGGGCCTCCGGGGCTGAAACGTAACGGGGCAGGATATCGCGTGGATGGGTGCCGATCCGCTGTGACCGGTGGCGCCCGGCTGGGGCGCCGGGGAGATCAGGCGCCGACGCGTGTGCGGGCGTCGCGACTGCGTTGGATCAGGTGCTCGGGTACGCCGAACTGGTTTCCAACGGCACCCTCTGCGCCCTCGTCACCTCCATCGGCGTCAACCGAATCCTCGGGGGCCTCGAGTGCCCTGCGCTCGGCTTCGGCCCGGTCGAACTGGAACCGGCCCCAGTCCTCCTCGTGGCAGAGGTGCTCGTGGCTGACCTGTCCCATGCGGACGCCGTTGTCGAAGTCGACCCAGTAGCGGTACCAGGCGAAGCCGTTGGCCACCCGGACCTTGCCCACGGTGCCCTCCGGGACGCCGGGAAGCTCGACGGTGGCGACCACCTTCTTGTAGCGCTTGATCGGAAGCGTGCGATCGATCGTTCTGGGCATGAGGGATCCTCGGCTGGGTGGGCCGTACGTGGAAGT
>DUAC01000081.1:26613-27419 GCA_012961035.1 Acidimicrobiia bacterium | reverse complement strand
CTTCCAGACGTTCCGGCAGGCCATCTTGGGTTGGTTCATAGTGCTAGGCCTCGCTGGGGAACTGGGGGCCCCGTTGGTCAAGGCACCCTAGTGTCAGAACGACGCCGGGCCGGCTGCCGAGGGGGTGGGCCCCGGCAACCGGCCCGACTCTACGACACCATCAGGTGTCGTGTCTTTTGGTGACTAGCCAACCCAGGCGTTCACCCGGTCGACGTTGTCGGCCAGCCACTTGGAAGCCGCATCCTCGGGCTCCATGCCGTCGATGTCGACGTACATGGCCAACTGGGCGACATCCAGGTTGGTCAGGCTCATCCTCTGGACGACCTTGTAGGCATTCGGCCACTTGTCCGGGAATCCGGACCAGATGCCGAACTTCAGGTAGCCGTCCTTCGGGTTCCCACAGCCATGCGTCGTCTCCGGGTTGATGCCCCATGAGGTGTCGGTCCGGCACTCGTCGACGAACGTCGGGAACTCGATGAACTTGCCGTCGTACATGGCCTCGATGAAGTTCGTTCGCTTTGGTGGATGTGACTTTTCCACCCTGAGTTGGCCTGTCGCGCATCCGGACCCGGAGCCCTCCGGAGGCCATCCATCAGAGTAGTGACGTATGTCACATGATTACAAGAAAAATCTCTACTTCTATGAGAACTACTTCCATGCAGGGAAAGAGCCGACGATGGATCGGAGGCCTTCCGGCCCCTACCGGCAACCGTTCGTGGGGTCGGACGAGCGTCGGTCCGCTGGCTGTCGGCGGCGGGTCGGAGCTGGTCGATCGGATGCTGACCGGTGCTACGTTGCGCGCGGCT
>DUAC01000081.1:0-26577 GCA_012961035.1 Acidimicrobiia bacterium | reverse complement strand
AGAAGCAGGAGCAGAAGGATGGGAATAGGGTCGGCGACCCGGAGGCCACAGCATGAAGATCACCGCCATCGACGTGTTCCAGCACGACCTGCCGGTGAAGGACGCCCCCTACCGGATGGGCCTGCAGGACGTCTGGCACCTGGACACCACCATCGTCCGCCTCGGGTGCGATGACGGGACGGTGGCCTACGGCGAGACCTGCCCACTGGGCTCCACCTACCAGCCGCAGCACGCAGCGGGGGCCCGGGCGGCCCTGGCCGAGATGGCTCCGCACCTCCTGGGCATGGATCCCACGGCGATCGGGCGCGTCAACGCCACCATGGACTCCGTGCTCATGGGGCACCTGTACGCCAAGGCGGCCATCGACGTTGCCTGCTGGGACGCGACCGGCAAGTCGTACGGGGTGAGGATCTGCGACCTGCTGGGCGGGGCGGTCCGTGAGCGGGTCCCGTCCTACCACGGTGTGCTCATCGCATCCCCGGAGGACTCGGCCGCCGATGCGGCCAGGCACCAGGAGGAGGGCTTCCCGAGGATCCAGCTGAAGGTGGGTGGCCGATCCGTCGAGGAGGACATAGCGGCGATTCGTGCGGTGGCAGCCGTCCTGCGGCCCGGAGTGCGCCTGGCGGCCGATGCCAACAGGGCCTGGACCACCAGTGCCGCCATCCAGGTATCCCAGGCCTGCCGGGACATCCCGATGGTGCTGGAGCAGCCCTGCGCCTCCTACCGGGAGAACGCCTCGCTGGTGGGGAAGGTCGCCCACCCGATCTACCTGGACGAGTCGGCTGTGGACCTGGCGACGGTGGTCGCAGCGATCGGCGAGGGCGTGGCCGACGGCTTCGGGATGAAGGTCAGCCGGGTGGGCGGCATCAGCGCCATGCGGGCAGTCCGGGACGTGTGCGCAGCCGCCCGCCGTCCCCACACGGTGGACGACACGTGGGGCGGCGACCTGGCGGCGGCGGCCAGCCTGCACGTCGGGGCGACCGTGGACCCGTCCAACTTCGAGGGAACCTGGATCGCCGAGCCGTACGTGGACGGGCACTACGACGCCGAGCACGGCATCCGCCTGGATGGAGGATGGATGGACCTGCCTCCCGGTCCCGGGCTGGGCATCACACCCGACGAGTCCCTCTGGGGCGACCCGGTGATGTCCTTCAGGTGAGTCGGGTCCTCACAGGCGGTCGCCGTTCCCGGACGGCGACCTGGGCGGGAGACTCGGTGGCCGGTCAGCCCTCCAGGAGGGCCGTCGCCTCAGCCTTCAGGCTCTTCTTGTCGATCTTCCCGACGGCCAGCATCGGCAGGACGTCGCGTAGGTGGACCACCTTGGGCACCTTGTAGTTGGCCAGCCGCTCCCTGCAATGGTCGCGAATGGCGTCGGCATCGGTCCCCGGTTCGGCAACCACGAAGGCGTGGCCCACCTCGTCGAAGACGGGGTCCGGAACCCCGACCACGGCGGCGATGCGGACCGCCGGATGCTCTTCCAGGCACATCTCGATCTCCCTGGGGTAGGCGTTGTAGCCACCGGTCTTGAACATCTCGGACATCCGTCCGACGATGCTGAGGCAGCCATCGGGGCGCATGACCACGAGGTCGCCGGTGTGGAGCCAGCCCTCGGCGTCGATGGCCTCGGCCGTGGCCTCCGGACGGTTCCAGTAGCCGGCCATGATCCAGTCGCCCCGAACCTGGACCTCGCCGGACTCGCCCACCTCGGCGAGACGGTCCGCCTCGGCCATGATCCGGAACTCGTGGCCGGGGATGGGAACGCCCACCGTGTTCAGGATCACGTCCATGTCAGCGCCGGGTGGGGTGCAGAAGAC
The DNA here is from genome assembly GCA_012961035.1 of Acidimicrobiia bacterium. Taxonomy (GTDB): domain Bacteria; phylum Actinomycetota; class Acidimicrobiia; order Acidimicrobiales; family MedAcidi-G1; genus UBA9410. The sequence goes on along the minus strand of DUAC01000081.1, from coordinate 24,763 downwards.
CCCACCCGTCGTCTCGCTCATTCCATAGCCGGTGGTGCAGCGGTCTACGTCGGTGGCGGCCAGGAGGCGCTCCAGCACAGGTGCCGGCATGGCGGCGCCGCCCCAGGCCAGCTGCCGGATGCTGGAGAGGTCGGCCTCGGCGAAGTCGGGATGGGCGGTGCAGAGCTGGAACATGGTGGGTACGCCGCCCCAGACCCCGATCCGCTCCTTGGCGATGGTGGCCAGCAGCAGCGCCGGGTCGAACCGCTCCTGGAAGACGATGGCGCCGCCGGCGACCATCTTGCGACAGCAGATGTCGCTGACGGATCCCACGTGGTTGACGGGCAGGTTGCAGATGATCTTCTCGGCTCCGGCGCCGCGTGCCGTCGACCCGGTCACCCCGCACCAGCAGACGCCACGGTGGGTGAGCAGCGCCCCCTTGGGTCGGCCTGTGCTGCCCGATGTGTAGACGATGAACCCGGGGTCCATGGGCTGGACCCCGGCCCGCCTTTCGACCAGGGCGTCGGCGTGGATCGCCCTGCCGGCTTCCAGGAAGTCGTCCCAGCCGGCTGCATCCACGGGGATGCAGCGCTCCACACCGTCGATCTCGGCCACCAGCCGGTCGCTGAGGCCGTCGGATCCACCGGGTACCCCGTCGAAGACGATGCGCGGTCCGGCGTCGGCGACGACGTAGGACACCTCGCTCCACGTGTACTTGGGGTTCAGGCCCTGCCAGATGAGGCCGATGCTGGTGGCGGCCAGGAAGTGGACGAAGAAGTCGAGGCGCGGGTCGGAGAGGTAGGCCACCCGGTCTCCGCGCTCCAGGCCCGCCGCCATCAGGGCACGGGCCACCGAGTCCACCTCCACCCTGGTCTGGGCCCAGGTGAGTCGACGGCCGGTGATTGCCGGGCCGCCGTCGATGAGGAACTCGGAATCCGGCTGGATGGCCGCCCAGTGGTCCAGGTAGGAGTCGATGCGGTCCAGGACCGGCGCCACCGGTTCGTCCGGAAGCGGGAGGATCATCGCTCGGCGACGAAGTAGGCGAGCATCTCGGCCACCACGGCCGTTTCGATGCTGCCGTCCGGTAGCTCGGCTTCGACGGTCGCTGACATGCGGACGAGCGTGTCGAGGCCGTCGGCACCCCTGGGTGTCGCTCCGGTGACGGCGAACCGGCCCCTGATGCGACTACCGGTGGGCACCTGGTACACGAAGCGGATGCGGTCGAAGCCGTAGTGGAACCGGTTCAGGATCCCCTCGGTCGGCCACTCCAGGTCGCGGGCCATCCGAGCCAGGTTGGCCAGCATCAGGGATCCCTGGAGGAGGGTGCCGCCGTAGGGGCCTGCGGCCGAGCGCTCCACGTCGTTGTGGATCCAGCCGCCGTCCCCGACGGTCTCGGCGTGGGCGTCCACGTCGGCCTGGCTGGTCTCGAACCAGCTGCTGGTGCCACGGTCCGTCCCGACGAGATCGGTGAGGGCTGCTGTCATCGGGGTACTCCTGTCATCGGTCAGGCCTGTGCTCTCGTGTACTGCGTTCGTCGTGATCTCCGGACGCCGTCCGGCACCGCTACCCGGCTGTCGGCGGATCCTCGGGATCGCCACCAGTCAAGTTGACGGAGAGGTCGCGCAGGGCAGCGAGGAGGCGATCGCGGGAATCAGCGTCCAGTCCGTTCAGGTCGCGGTCCAGTCGCTCTACCAGGTTGGCTGCCACCGACGCGGCCCTGCGGGCGCCGGCCGCTGTGGGTTGGACGATCGTCCTGCGTCCGTCGTCGGTGTCGGCCACCCGGCGGACCAGGCCCCGATCCACCAGGCGTTGGAGTGTCTTGGTGGTTCCCCCCGAGGTCTGGACGACCCAGCGCGCCAGGTCGCCTGCGGTCATCGACCGGTCGCCGGCGAAGGCCACGGCGGCCAACGCCCCGTAGTCGGAGGTGGAGAGGCCGGTGTCGGCGAGGGCGTCGGCCAGCCAGGCGTCCAGCTGGCGACCGGCTATGTAGGCCCAGACGAGGATTCCGGCGGTCGTCGGTTCGGCGCCATCGGCCCGCTGCGACAGGCGGTCGACTGCTGAATCCACCTCGCCCGGCGGGTGGGGGGCCTGGTCGGATGGACGGCTCACGCGGGCGAGGGTACCTTGCAACCTTCTTCCGAGGAAGATATCTTCCAAGGAAGATAAGTATTCCGCAAACAGGTCCGGAGGGCGACCATGGCCACTATCGACGAGATCGACCTGACCGACCTCGACGTGTTCGCCGATCGCATGCCGCACGACTGGTTCGACCTGCTGCGACGGGAGGCGCCGGTGTGGCGGCATCCGGCCAACGAGGAGGAGCCCGACGGCTTCTGGGTGGTGTCCTCCTACGAGCACATCTCCGAGGCCCACAAGGCGGGCACCTTGTTCTCCCACCAGACGGGCCCCGGACGCGACGGGGCTGGCGGCGTGGCGCTGAATGACATCGCAGCAGGGCGCGGCCCGGGACTGCAGATGGTGATGACCGACCCGCCCCAGCACACCCGCTACCGCAAGCTGGTCAACACGGGCTTCACGCCGCGCATGATCAGGCGGATGGAGGAGGTCATGGAGCTGCGGACGACCATCATCCTGGACCGGATCTGTGAGAGCGGATCGGCTGACTTCGTGGTCGACGTGGCGGCTGAACTGCCGCTCATGGCCATCGCCGACATCATCGGGGTGCCCGACGAGGACCGCCACAAGCTCCTGGAGTGGAGCAACCGCACGATCGGAGGAAGTGACCCCGAGTACCAGGACGAGGGCACCGGGGACGACCACGGTGCCACGTACGAGGCGGCCATGATCGAGATGGCGATGTACGCCCACGAGCTGACGGACCGCAAGCGGGCCGAGCCCGCTGATGACCTCTGGACCGTCCTGACCACCGCCACGGTGACCCTCGACGACGGAACGGTGACCGAGCTGACCGACCTCGAGCGTGACCTCTTCTTCACCCTCCTGCTGGTGGCGGGGAACGAGACGACGCGAAACGCCGTGAGCCTGGGGATCATGGGGTTCATGGACCACCCGGACCAGTGGGAACGGGTCACCGGGGGCGCCGGGATGGACGAGGCGGCCGTTGACGAGGTGCTGCGCTACACCAGCCCCGTGAACTACTTCCGTCGCACGGCCACAGAGGACACGGAGCTGGGCGGCCAGCTCATCCGGGCCGGCGACAAGGTCACCCTCTGGTACGCGTCGGGCAACCGGGACGAGGCCGTCTACGAGGATCCCCACCGACTGGACCTGACGCGCACCGAGAACCATCACCTGGCATTCGGTGGTGGGGGTGCGCACTTCTGCCTGGGCGCCAGCCTGGCCAGGTTGGAGCTGAAGGTCATCTTCGAGGCCCTGGCCGCCCGGATGCCCGACATCGTGGCGACCGGTCCGGCTGATCGACTGCGGATGAGCCTCGTGAACGGGATCAAGCACCTGCCTGTCGAGTTCTCCCCATCAGAGCCGGTGTTGACAGCCTGATCGGGTCAGCCGATCCGGCGGGCGGCATCGGGCCGGACCTGGCGTCGCCCTAGCGGGTTGTGCCCGGCTGGTTGCGGAACCGGACGCCGTCGGGTCGATCCCGGCCACAGCGCTCCAGGGCGGCGGCCCATGCCGGTGAGGCTCCCAACGCTGCCCGGAGTCCCCGGATCAGCAGGCGGCCCCGTGCGATTGCCCCGCGCCGTGGCCGAAGGCCGATGACGGTGAGGATCGGCAGGGGGACCGTCGCAGCGGCGGCATCGTGGATGATCCGATAGGCGGCCCTGACGGGTGCCGAGAGTGGCGGGCCGGCCAGGAAGTCGACCGCCTCCCCGCCGGCCGGCGATTCGCCCAGTGACGGGTGTCCCGCCAACCAGTCGCTGAGGTCGTCGGCGGTTTCGGGTAGGGGGGCTGCGCCCATCCGTCGACCGAGGCGGACCTGCTCGGCCACGTAGGCATCTGCCGCGCTGTCGGACATGGCGGTCGGGCCGAAGGTGCGGTGTGCGACGAGGAACGAGTCCACGAGGGCGTTGTGCACCCATGCGGCCATCTCCGGATCGGCTGCCGAGTAGGCCAGCCCGCGGTGCGATGTGCCGGCCACCGGCCCGTGCATCCGGCCCACGAAGGCGATGGCCGCATCCACCTCCGGGCCCGCTCCGTAGGAGGTGGCCGTCACGTAGGAGGCGGTACGTGAGAGCCGGCCAAGGGGATCGTCCCGGTAGGAGGAGTGGTCGCCGACCCCGGCTGCCACCTCGGGGTGGGCGGCCTGGACAAGGAGTGACCTGACCCCACCAACGAACGTGGAGCAGTCGCTCATCACCCGCCAGGTGACGGAATCCGGACCGAAGAGGCCGGGGTCACCGGGATGGGAGAAGGTGTCCACCAGCGGATCGGGAGCATGGCTGAAGAGGCCGACGGCCGCCTCGGTGACCCGGCGGCGCCACGCCGTCTGGCCTGCCGTCCCGTCACTCATGGGAGGTGGGCGCTCATGGGAGTCGGCTGGTCACGGGAGTCGGCTGGTCACGGGAGACGGACGGGTCGGCTCATCCAAGCCGGGTCGAGGGCATCGACTCCAGCCCCTCGCCGGCCAGTTCGGCCACCGCCGGTACGGGATCCGGATCGGCGAACATCTCGGGGTCGTCTGGCCGGAACCCGAGGTCATCGGAATTCGACGTCCACCACGATGCCTCCAGCGCGATGCCGTTCACGTCGTGGAAGTAGATCGACCGGAGGATCTGGTGGTCGACGACCGGCGTTACCTCGCAGCCTGCCGCGGCCAGACGCAGTCGGAGGGCTGTGAGCGCCGCCTCGTCCTCCACGCAGAAGGCGACGTGGTCGAACTGGATGGGTCGTGACGACGGCGCTCCTGCCGGTTTCGAGAACGTGGTGGCGCCCGGGACCTCGAAGAAGGCAATGGTGTTGCCCGGTCCCAGCTTGAAGAAGTAGTGGCGCATCGGGCCGGCGCGGAGGGTGGCCACCAGCGGCATGCCGAGCACGCCCGCGTAGAACCGAACGGTTGCGTCCATGTCCGGGGTGACCATGGCCAGGTGGTGGACGCCGCGCCAATCGGGTGCTCCTGATGGTCCATCGGTGCTCATGCAACGGATTGTCGCAGGCGGGGACGGAGTGCCGCCACCCCTGGGTCGGGAAGTGGTGTATCAGTCGCCGGAGCCCGCGCCGCCGGCATCGGCTTCGGCCGGATCGCCTCCGCCTGCTTCGGCGGGGGCAGGCAGGCCCACCTCGCCATCTCTCAGCAGCAGGAACTCGATGCGCCGGTTGGCCGCCTTGCCCGTCTTGGTGATGTTGTCGGCGATGGGGTCGGTGTGTCCCAGCCCCAGGGTCACCAGCCGGTCGGGCTCCACGCCACGGGCCAGCAGCTGGGTACGTACCGCCTCGGCCCGGATCGCCGAGAGGCGGAGGTTGTCGCCGGGGACCTTCTCGTCGCTGTCGGTGTGTCCGATGATCTGCACCCGGATCGTCGGCTCGAAGGCCAGGAACGCCGCCAGCCGGTCCAGGGTGGGAACCGACTCGAGGGTTATCCGGTCGCCGCCGCTCTCGAACTGGATCGGTGGGTGGGCCGCCACGGCGCTCAGGCGGGACTGGAGTACGAGGTCGGCCAGGGCGGCGGGCAGGTCGGGGGCCGTTGTCGTGGTGACCGAATCCACGATCGGCGGCGGTACGTAGAGTCGGTTCTGGACGCTGATGACGTCCGCCTGGGCGAAGGCGACGCGCTCGGCAGCCTCCTTCAGTTCAGAGGTCGCCACCCGGCCCTCCAGGATGACCGTCCAGTCGACTACCCGCACCTTCACCGTGGGTAGTCCGGCCTGGACCATGGACCCCTGGACCGTCGCCAGTAGGTCCTGTTCGGTGGCCCCTTCCTCGGTGGGGCCGTTGCTGCCCAGGGTGATGACGAGGAAGACGACGACGACCAGGGCGGCGGCGATCCAGGTTGACCTGCCGCCGAGCAGGTCGATGGGAGGGGAGTGTCGTGCCGGGCGACGCCGTCGGTCCATCCCGAAGGCCGGTCCGAATTCCCGATTTCGTCGGTCCCGTGGGTCCCGTAGGCCCCCGGTCACCATCGGAGCCCGATCGTCGCGTGCACGTGGTCAGGGTAGGTCGGTGATCCGGCTCCGGGTGCAGGCCCGTTTCCGAGGCCGCCGGGAAGGCAGGACCTGGCTACATGTCGGCCAGTGGGGCTACGACCGTCTCGCCGAATTCAGCCAGGGCATCGGCGGTGTTGCGCAGGAACATGAACGACGGCACCACCACGCGGCTCACCCCCCTGGCTGCCAGCTGCTCGGCTGCGGCGAGTGGATCCTCGCTGGCCGTGAGGTCCCCGGCCCACGTCACCTCGATGGCGTCCGGGTCGCGGTCGTGGGCATCGGCTTCGCGCCGCATGACGTCCAGAAGGTGGTCGAGGTCGCCCTTGGCCGGCCAGAAGCCGTCGCCAAGTCGGCCCGCCCGTCGTGCGGCGGCGTCGCTGTGGCCGCCGATCACTATCGGTACGGATCCGTTCACCGGCTTCGGGTTGGACGAGACGCCGGAGAAGGACACGAACTCCCCGTCGTGGGACGCGCTGTCGCCGGCCCAGAGGGCACGCATGGCCGCCACGTAGTCGTCGGTCCGTGCGCCACGCCGCTCCCACGGGATTCCCACGGCGTCGAATTCCTCGCGCAGCCAACCCACGCCGATGCCCAGGTCCACCCGTCCTCCGGTGAGGGAGTCCATCGTGCCCAACTGCTTCGCCAGGACGACAGGGTTGCGCTCGGGGAGGATGAGGATGCCCGTGGCCAGGCGGATGGTCGAGGTGTGCGCCCCGACCCAGGTCAGCCAGGTCAACGGGTCGGTGAGGTCGGTGTCGGGCGCCATCATCATGCGGCCCGAATCGTCGTACGGGTAGGTGGACCCGTATTCGTCCGGGTAGACGACGTGCTCGACCGTCCAGAGCGAGTCGATGCCCGCCGCCTCGGCCGCCGTGGCCAGACTGATGCCGCCCTCGGCTGTGCCGAATGGGCCGATGTTGGCAAAGACGATTCCTGTCTTCATGCGCTGCCGACCTTCATGTGGTGTCTCCCGGATCGATCTTCCTGGATGGTCACGGCGAGTCTGACCGCTGCGTCAGCGGCCCTGCCATTCGGGCGGCCGACGGTCGGCACGTGCCTGGAGGCCCTCGGTGGCGTCGTCGGTGGCGGCGGCCACCATTCGCATGGTCTCTCCGAAGCGGACGGCTTCGGTCCACGGCATGGTCCGGGTCCTGACCGCTACCTCCTTGGTGGCCCTGGCCGCCAGCGGGGCTGCGTTGCAGAGCCGGTCCGCCAGCGACCGGGCGTCGTCCATGAGTCGGTCGTGGTCGCTGATACGCCAGACGAGGCCCATCGCCGCCGCCCGCCCGGCGTCGATCGTCTCGCCGGTGAGGAGCAGTTCCATGGCGTCGGCCCAGGCGACCCTCCGGGGTAGTCGGATGGCTCCGACGATGGTCGGAATGCCCAGGGTGACCTCGGGCCAGGCGAAGGTGGCCCTTTCGGAGGCGAGGACGAAGTCACAGGCCACGACGGCGGTCAGGCCGTAGCCGATGCAGTGGCCGTTCACCGCAGCGATGGTCGGCTTGAACACCTCCAGGCCCGACTCGAACGAGTTGACGGTGGGCTTCTCCCAGAACGTCCCCGGGAAGTCTCCAGCCGAGCCGCCTCCGCCCAGGTCGGCACCGGCGCAGAATGCCCTGTCCCCGGCGCCGGTGAGGATGGCGACCCACGCCTCCTCGTCGGCCATGAACATCTTCCAGGCGGCGTTGAGGTCGCGTCGTAGGTCCCGGTTCACGGCGTTGAGGGCCTCGGGGCGGTTGTAGGTGATGGTGGCGACGTGCCCGTCCCTCTCGTAGGTGGCCGCTTCGCCGACGGGGCCGACCCGATCGGTGCCGGCGTCGGATGGTTCCTGGTCTTTGTCTGCCATGGGCTGACGGTAGTTCGGCGGCCGGAATGGCCGAAGCGGCCGACCGCGCCCTAGAATCTGACGCACCGTCAGAAACGCTGGGATCGGATCAGGAAATGGACCAGGGAATGGATCAGCCAATGGACCAGGCAATGGCGACCAGCGACGATGCCTCCGATCCGTCGGTCGCCCCACGTACCGAGATCCCGCCGATCATCAGCGTCGACGACCACATCGTCGAACCGCCCCACCTCTGGAAGACCTGGCTGCCGGCGAGGTACCGGGACCGGGGTCCCCGTGTCGAGCGTCGCCGCCTGGGTGACATGACCTGGGTGGGCGGGGCGAAGATGTACGAGTACGAGCTGGATGCCGAGGGCGCTCCGTGGTGCGACATCTGGTTCTACGAGGACCTCGTGCACCCCAACAAGAGGCATGTGGCGGCCGTCGGCTTCGACCGCGACGAGATGACGATGGCACCCATCACCTACGAGGAGATGCGCCCGGGCTGCTACGAGCCGAAGGCCCGCGTGGCCGATATGACGGCCAACCACGTCGAGGCCTCGCTGTCGTTCCCCACGCTTCCCCGGTTCTGTGGCCAGACCTTCTACGAGGCGTCGGACAGGGACCTCGGGCTGGCCTGCGTGAAGGCCTACAACGACTTCATGATCGAGGAGTGGTGCGGCGACTCCGATGGCGCACTCATCCCGCTCATCATCATTCCCCTGTGGGATGCGGACCTGGCAGCTGCCGAGGTCCGGCGCAACGCAGAACGGGGCTGCCATGCCGTCTGCTTCTCCGAGATCGCGCCCAACCTGGGGCTGCCGTCGATCCACACCGGCTACTGGGACCCGTTCTTCGCCGCCTGCCAGGACACGCAGACGACGGTGAACATGCACATCGGGTCGTCATCCAAGATGCCGGCCGCCTCGCCGGATGCCCCGCCGGCCGTCGCCGCCTCGCTGAGCTTCAACAACGCCATCGCCTCGATGAGCGACTTCCTCTTCTCCGGCGTGCTGGTGCGATTCCCCGAACTGAAGCTGGCCTACAGCGAGGGCCAGATCGGCTGGATCCCGTACATCCTGGAGAGGGTCGACGACGTCTGGAAGGAGCACCGGGCCTGGGCCGGCGTGGCCGACATCGTCCCCGAGCCGCCATCCACCTACTACTACCGACAGATCTTCGGCTGCTTCTTCCGGGACAACCACGGGCTGCGGTCCCTCGACGAGGTGGGGGTGGACAACATCACCTTTGAGACCGACTATCCGCACACGGACACGACCTGGCCGCACACGAAGCAGGTGGCTGGGGACATGATGGGACACCTGCCCGCCGAGGTGGTCTGGAAGATCGTCCGGGGTAACGCCGCACGGATGCTGAGCCTGGACATCGAGCCCTTCCCGGGAACCTGACCCGGTAACCGGACCGGGTCATCGGGTACGGGTATCGGGCCCGCGGCCGATAGCGGGCGCGTCCGTAGACTTTCGTACATGACGGATACCACGGTGCCGGGCGCCGCTCCGACGGCTGGGCCGGCCGAGACCGTGGATGCGGCGGCAGGGGCACGCCTGACCACCCTCCTGCTGGAGCCCGACTGTGCCCCGGGCCTCTGGGCCTCGGTGGACTCCGGCGAGATGGACCACCTGGTTCCAGAGTTCCCCCTGTTGCGCATGGAGCAGGATCCGATCCACAGGCACAAGGACGTCCTCAGCCACACCATCGCCGTGGTGGCCAAGACAGGGCCCGACCTGATCGTGCGCCTCGCCGCGTTGTTCCACGACATCGCCAAGCCCCGGACCCGGTCGTTCGAGCACGGCGACGTGACGTTCCGGCACCACGAGGTGGTCGGAGCGAGGATGGCCCGGAGTCGTCTGGCCACCATGGGCTTCGAGGAGTCGGTGGTAGCCGACGTGTCGGAGCTGGTCCGGCTGTCCGGTCGATTCAAGGGCTACTCGGACGGCTGGTCGGATGCGGCGGTGCGTCGCTACGCCCGCGACGCCGGGCCGCTGCTGGGGCGCCTCAACCACCTGATCCGGTGCGACTGCACGACGCGCAACCAGGTGAAGGCGGCCGGCATCCAGGCAGCCATGGACGAGCTGGAGTTGCGGATCTGCGAGCTGGCCGAGGAGGCCCGCCGTGCCGCCGAGCGGCCCGGCATGGATGGGGCGGAGGTGATGGCCCACCTCGGCATCGGGCCGGGACGCCACGTGGGAGAGGCGCTTGCCCACCTGTTGGTGTTGAAGCGGGATGAGGGTGACCTGGAGAGGTCGGAACTCGAGGCACGCCTCGACGCCTGGTGGGCCGCCCGCAGCTGACCGCCGTCCGGTGGTTCAGCCGGATTCCCGTACGGACGGCGCCGACTCCACGAAGACGTCGTCCACCAGCCAGTCGGACACCTCGGCCATCCCGCCCAGCGAGAGGTGGACGCCGTCATCGCGTGTGTGGCGTTCGCGGGCCGTTCCGTTGGCTCCGATGAAGTCCCGGTACGGAACCGTCGTGACGTGGTCCAGGTCGACGGTGGCCGCCCGGACCAGCCCGTTCAGTCCGTCGATCCGGTCCGGATGGTTCTGGGGGCGGATCTCGCGCCGGATGTGGGCGCCCTCCAGCCAGTAGACGTGGGCGCCGGTGGAGCCCAGCACCTGGCTGGCCAGGCGGTACTCGGACGAGATGTAGGCGTCGTAGGCCGGCACCCCCACCCATACCCACTCGTCGCCCAGGGATGGGACCAGACGGTCGGTGACGTCCCAGGCGGTCACGTGGCCCAGCACGATGTCGGGTCTGAAGGCCTCCACCGCCGAGGGCCATGAGACCACCTCGGACTGGAGCATGACGTGGGTCGGGACGGGCTCGTTCCATGCCGAACAGATCTCGCCCACCGGCCCCTCGTCACCCTCGGGAACCCGCTTCAGGCCGTGACGACCGACGACACAGCCGAGGTGGGCCTCGTTCAGCACCACCATCCGGCCGGGGTTGGCGACGGCCCAGCCGCAGAGGGCCTCGCCGATCTGGAGGGCCACCGAATCGCCGACCACCAGCACCCTGAGACGCTCGTCGGACGGCGGAGGGAGGAGGCCCTGTTCGGTACACGGGCTGGCCGAGGCGGTGAGGGGCCCGCTCTGGGCGGGCCGGGTGTTGACCCACAACAGCCCGACCAGGATCAGCACGATCGCCGTGGCGCCGGCAGCGGTGCCGCCCACGGCCGTCATCTTCCAGCCGGCCAGTGGGAAGCGCCTCCGCATGACCGGCTGCTCCACGATGTAGAAGCTGCCGGTGGCCACGATGAAGGTCATCGTGAGGTGCATCCAGATCAGGTTGTTGCCCTCGACCAGGTCCACGCCGGGAACGAGTCGCCCGGCCCGCGATGGCGTGACGAGCAGGTAGATCGGCCAGTGGTACAGGTACAGCCCGTAGCTGATCTTGCCGACCCATCGGATGATCGTCGACTCCAGGAACCAGTGGAGGGGGCCCACCTCGGAACGGGCCGTCCCGTACCAGAACCAGACGGCTCCCACGCCGAGGAGGTAGGGCCAGTGGTCGAACGGTGCGTTGCCGCGCACGACGCTGACCACGACCCAGCCACCGGTGAAGATCCCGGCGTAGAGGGAGCCGCAGGCCAGGCGGCCGACCTTCGGGGCATCGTCGGCCGACAGGAACGCCGGCAGGTGGGCGTGCCACGCACGTTCCCCCGGCTGGGCGACGCCGTAGATCATCAGGCAGGAGATGGCGGCGACCATCAGGAAGCCGCCGTGCTCGAACATCCAGGCGTCCTGCTCCGAGATCTCGAAGATGGCCCAGGAGAAGAAGATGGTCGCCGCATAGGCGCCGGCCACCCAGGCCAGCTGCCCGGTCCGTGTCCGGACCGGGCCGTACATCCGGACGGCCACCGCCAGGATGATGCCGGCGAAGAGGGAATGGGCCCGGGTGTCGGTGCCGTAGTACACGCGCGACGGGTCGCCCTGCCCGGGATAGAGGTGCCCCATCCACCAGGCGGAGAGCGCCGTGCCGACGATCATGGTCACCAGCAGCGCCATGTCGGCCCGTTTCCTGAAGAGCGCCAGGACCACTATCAGGTACAACGGGGCGAATATGTAGAACTGCTCCTCGATGGAGAACGACCACACGTGGCGGAGCGGTGAGTACTGGAAGTCCTCGAAGTACGAGACGCCGGAGAAGATCTCGTACCAGTTGGCGCTGTAGGTGAGGGTCGAGAAGATCGCTCCGGTCCACCTGGCGAACTCGTCCGGCGGCACCTTCAGGACCAGGTAGGTGGTCAGCATGGCGAGGCACACGAGGAGGGCCGGTAGCAGTCGCCGGGCCCGCCGACCTGCATAGGCCTTCAGGTCGATTCGTCCCGTCGCATCGAACTCGTTCAGGGCGATCGAGATGATCAGGAAGCTGGACAGGGTGAAGAACAGGTCGATGCCCAGGATGCCGCCCGAGACCGTGTCGGTGGCGGCGTGGTACAGCAGGGGGCCCACGACCACCCAGATGCCGCGGATGCCATCGAGGCCGGGTATGTACTTCAGGCGGGAGCGTGCCGGATCGGCCATGGTCCCGTGACGCTATCGGGGGTCGCAGGAGCGTCGGGGCGCCTGTGACCCGGTCACTACGGTGCCCCGGTCACAGCGGCAGCCCCGCAGTTGGACCCCTTCATCGGCAGGGCGTCAGCACGCGCCACGTGGCGGTGCCGGCCACGTCGCAGAATCGGCCGGCCACGACGGCCGACGCAACCGGATCGCCGGCGCGTACCGAGGCGTTGGGCTCGGACCAGCCGTCGAACCGGTCGGTGAGCACCAGCACGTCGGCGGAGGCCAGCTCCACCGGCAGGTTGCCTCCGAACCGATTGGCCAGGCCGGGGTTCATCTCCAGGTGCCGGCTGGCCGGGACCAGGTCGGGTAGCAGGAAGTAGAAGAAGGTGTCGCCGTAGTTGGTGCGGGTCAGGTCGACGGGCCCGACGAACAAGCGGTCGCCCGGCCGGGTGAGGTAGTCGACCACCGATACGACGCTGTGGATCTCGTCGGCCACGGCCGCCGCCGCGGCGCCCCGGCCGATGGGGAGGGTGCGACCGTCGTGCACCACCGTGGTCGACGAGGAGTCAAACGGTCGGTCGGTGAAGGCCTCGAAGGTGAAGCGGCCGATGTGGTGCGGGGCCACGACGGCGAGGCCGCCCAGGACCAGTGCCAGGGCGATCGGGGCGGCCAACGAGCGGGCCCGACGGCTCAGAGGAACGGCGATGGCGACGACGGCTACGGCAACGGTGAAGGTCCCCACGAACTTCAGGTGGTTGGGGCTGGGACGTTGCAGGGCCATCGGCACGAGGGCCACGGCGATGGCCGCCATCGTGGCGAACCTGGTCCGGCCGGGTCCCCTCCAGCGTCGGGCCACCACCACGAGTGCGACGGTGGCGAGGACCAGCAGCCAGAAGAGGGCGGCGATCTGGGCCGGGCGGTCCAGCCCGGGGAGCCGGTCCGGGCCTCTCAGAAGGTCATCCAGGCGTGCGAAGAAGTCGCCGCTGTCTGACGGATCAGGGGGCAACGGAAGGCTCCGACCGGCACGCAACCTGAAGATCGGATCGATGACCATGCCATCCAGCATCGATCGTGGCCCCACCAGGACGAGGTGCAGGAGGAACGGGGAGAGGCCGGCCACCAGCCCCGTCACGAGCCGTGCCCGGCGGCGTACGTCGGCGGACAGGAGCGCCGGCAGGACCACCACGAGAGCCGCCGGGCCGAGCACCAGCTGGTGGAAGACGGCCAGGCCGCAGAGGGCGGCACCGATCGAGGCACGCCGCCCGTCGTCGCCGTCGAGGACCAGGGCGGCACCAGCCACGAGCAGGCCCAGTCCGGCGATCCACGGGTAGGCCACCAGGCCGAACGGGGCGATGACGGCCCACGAGGCGATGGCGGCGCAGGCGGCGGTGCCCGATCCCCAGCGCCGGGCCAGCCGGTGGATCCCCCAGAGGAATGCCAGTCGGTAGGCCAGACCCACCAGACGTTCCACGGCGACCGAGGTTCCCAGCGTCCAGAAGGCTCCTGCGACCGCCCACGCAGTGCCGGGGGCGTAGAGGTACTCCACGTCCGCATGTGGGAGTCGGCCGTCCAGGATCCCGGCGGCCACGACCAGGACGTTTGCCTCCTCCATGGTCGTCGCTCCGGCGCCCAGCATCCGGGCCAGGGGAATGGCCACGAACAGTGCCGGAACGGCCAGCGAGAGCACCTCCGACCATTGGCGGCGCGAGGGGCGTGGCAGGCGGATGCTCCTGCGTCCAGCGTCACCCATGGCCGGAGAGTCTAGGAACCACGGGGACCGTGGCCTGATGGATGGATCGGCGTTCAGCCCAGGCTGAGCGGCTCGGTCTCCAGCAGCCCGGTCACGAGACCTGCCACCGGCGAGCGCTCGGACCGGGTCAGCGACATGTGGGCGAACAGCGGGTGGCCCTGGAGGTCGTTGACCACGGTCAGGACCCCGTCGTGTCGACCCACCCGGAGGTTGTCCCGCTGGGCCACGTCGTGTGTGAGCACCACCCGGCTGTTGGGCCCGATCCGGCTGAGGGCGGTAAGCAGGACGGACCTCTCAAGGTTCTGTGCCTCGTCGATCACCACCCACGTGTCGGTGAGGGTCCGACCACGTATGTGGGTGAGGGGGAGCGTCTCGAGGATTCCCTCGTCGATGAGCTCCTCCACCATGTGGCGTTCGGCGACGGCTTCCAGGGCGTCGACCACGGCGGCCGACCACGGCGACATCTTCTCCTGCTCGGATCCGGGCAGGTACCCGAGGTCCTGGCCGCCCACCGCGAACAGCGGTCGGAACACCACGACCCGACGGTGCTGGCGCCTCTCCACCACCGACTCCAGGCCGGCGGCGAGGGCCAGCACGCTCTTGCCCGTACCGGCCGGCCCTCCGAGGCTGACCACCCCGATGGTCGGGTCGGCCAGGAGGTCCAGTGCCAGCTTCTGTTCGGCGTTGCGGCCCCGGACCCCGAACAACTCCAAGTCGGCGTCCACACGTCGGACCCGCTTGTCGGGGTGGACCCGGGCCAGCACCGACTGCGAGCCGTTCGTCAGGGCCAGGCCGGTGTGGCACGGCAGGTCACGGGCCTCGTCCAGGTCGACGATGCCGTCCCGGTAGAGGTCGTCGATGAGGTTCCCGTCGACTGTGAGCGACTCGAAGCCGGTGAGGTGGTCGGAGTTCCCACCGGCCGGGTGGTAGTCGTCGGCTCCCACGCCGGCCATGGAGGCACGGAGGCGTAGCGGAAGGTCCTTGGAGACCAGGGTCACGGCGAACCCCGCTGCCGCCAGCGAGGAGGCCACGCCCAGGATCCTGTGGTCGTTGGAGATGCCCTGCAGCGATTCCGGGAGGTGGCTCAGGTCGCGGTGGTTCAGCTCCACGCGGACGGTGCCGCCGTCCTCGTTCGCCGCCATCGGGTTCTGCAGGTCGCCGTAGTGGAGGCGCATCTCCTCCAGGGCACGCAGGGTGGTCCGGGCGGCCCATCCCAGTTCCGGGTGGTGGCGCTTGCCCTCCAACTCGTCGAGCACCACGACGGGGAGAATGACGTCGTGACGGCCGAACCGGCTGAATGCCATCGGGTCGGAGAGCAGCACCGAGGTGTCGAGCACGTAGGTGCGTCGGTCGTCCACCGGGGTGCCGGACACGTCGGCCTCCCGCTCCGGGTTCCTTTCGGAGGCGGAGGCGGAGGCTGGGTCGGGGTCGGGGTCGGTGGCTCGGTGGAGGGACGCTATGCCTAGAACGGTAGGCCTGTGGCGACCCTGCGGCGGGGGATCGTGCCCCGGGCGGGGTGGACAGCGGGCGCACGGTTCCCCCCCACCCAACTCCCGGCGACGCCTCTGGCGGCACGTTCCGACGGCGGGTACCGTCGCGCCTCCACGTCGGACGAAGCCGACGGCGAGCCCATCGGAGGTCCGTCGGCGCAGGAGGTGAGCTGTGAAGGCCTTTGCGTCTGAACGCATCCGGAACGTGGCCCTCGTCGGGCCGTCCGGTTCGGGAAAGACCTCCCTTGCCGAGGCGATGCTCTACAGGGCCGGAATCCTCACCAGGGTGGGGCGCGTCGAGGACGGATCAACCGTCTGTGACCACGAGCCGGAGGAGAAGGAGGTCGGGCATTCGTTGACGACGGCTCTGGCCACCTTCGAGTGGAACGGCCACAAGGTGAACCTCCTGGACACCCCCGGCACCTTCGACTTCGCCGGGGAGGCGGTGGGCGCCATGGCGGTCGCCGACATGGCGGTGTTCGTGGTGGACGCATCCACCGGTCTGGACCATTCCACCATCGACCTCTGGCACCAGGCCGCCGACCGGAACCTGCCGCGGATGATCTTCGTGAACAAGTTGGACAGGGAGCGAACCAATTTCGAGGAGGTGCTGGCCGACCTCCAGAGCACCTTCGGTGCCGGTGTGGCGCCGCTGGAGATCCCCATCGGCGAGGCCGGGGCATTCCACGGGATCGCCGACCTGCTCACCGACACCGCCTGGATCTACGACAGCGGCCATGCGGAGCTGGGTGAGATTCCCGACGAGATGGAGGAGAGGGAGCACCAGGTCCACGACTCCCTGGTGGAGAACATCGTGGTGGCCGACGACGACCTCCTGGAACGGTTCCTGGAGGGCGACATCCCCTCGTTCGAGGAGCTGGAGGAGGTGCTGGGCCGGGGTGTGGCCGCCGGCACCGTGTTCCCGGTGGTCTGCGGTTCGGCCACCATCCCGATCGCCGTGGACAGGTTGTGCAACTTCATCGTCGAGGTCGGCCCGTCGCCGCTGGATCGTCCACCGGTCGTGGTCACCGTCGGGGGCCGTGAGGTGGAGGTGGTGCCCGACCGGGCTGCCGCCACCCTCGTGCAGGTCTTCAAGACGGCCGTGGATCCCTACCTCGGCCACATTTCGTACTTCCGGGTGCTGACCGGGACGGTTGAGCGCGACATCCGCCTCACGAACGGCCGCACCGGCGACGACGAGCGCCTCCGCAACGTCATGAGCCTGCAGGGCGGCGAATCGGTTGACGTGGACCGCCTACCTGCCGGCGACATCGGGGCGGTATCCAAGCTGCATGCCACCCTCACCGGCGACACGCTCTCGGCTGCAGGTCGGGCGAAAGTTCCTGCCATCGGCTTCCCGACCCCGGTGCTGGAGATGGCGGTCACCGCCAGGGCCCGGGTCGACGAGGACAAGTTGGCCAACGCCCTGCACCGCCTCGTGGACGAGGATCCGGTGCTGACCGTCACCCGCAACTCCGAGACCCACCAGACGCTTCTCGGGGGGTTGGGCGAGACCCACCTCCGCAACGTGGTGGCACGACTCGAGAGGAAGTTCGGCGTGCAGGTCGACTCCGAGGACGTTCGCGTCGCCTACCGCGAGACCATCACGGCGAAGTCCTCGGCGGAGGGCAGGTACAAGAAGCAGAGCGGTGGACACGGGCAGTTCGGCATCGCCTCCATCCGGATCGAGCCGCTACCGGCGGGTTCCGGACTCGAGTTCGTGGACGAGGTGACCGGCGGGGCGATTCCGAGGCAGTTCATCACGGCGGTGGAGGCAGGGGTCGCCGAGGCCATGGCGCAAGGTGGTTCATCGGGGTACCCGGTGGTGGACGTGAAGGTCGCCGTGGTCGACGGCAAGCACCACTCGGTGGACTCCTCGGAGATGAGCTTCAAGATGGCCGGGCGCCTGGCCTTCCAGGAGGCTCTCGGCGGCGCCCGCTGCGTCGTGCTGGAGCCGGTCATGGCCGTGGAGGTGACGATCCCGTCGGAATGCCTGGGTGACGTGATGGGCGACCTCTCCTCACGTCGGGCGACAGTGCAGGGCTCGGAGCTGGACCGCTGGGGTGCCCAGGTGATCAGTGCCATGGCCCCGGAGGCCGAGATGCTTCGCTACTCGATCGACCTGCGCTCGATCACCGGTGGGAGGGGCCGTTTCACGGCACAGCATGACCACTATTCCCGGGTGCCGGCCGGCGTGGAGGTCCCGGCACCCCCGGAGGGCTGATTCCGCTGGCCGATCTGTCGGGGCGGCGTCAGGGCAGGGCGCGTCTCCCGGTCAGCAGGTGGGCGCGTGTCCCGGTCAGCGGGTGGGCGCGTGGCGTGACGCGTCAGGCGTCGGCTGGAATCCCGGTCGTCTCGGTGTCGGTACCGGAGCGAAGGACGCGGCCCGGCAGGTTCCCCGTCGGCGTTCCGTCCAGGACCGTGCAGGTGCCGTTCACGTAGACCCGCTCGATGCTGATGGCGTCGGCGTACAGGCGGGGACTGTTCCCGGGCAGGTCGTTGCGCATCTGGAACTCGCCGGCGCCGACGGTCGCCGGGTCCAGCACCACCAGGTCGGCGTGCCAGCCCTCGGTGATCCGGCCCCTCTCCCGGATGCCGAAGAACCGGGCCGGGACGTCGGTCATGTGGGCGATGGCGCCCTCCAGGGTGGCCAGCTGCCGGCCGCGCAGGCAGTCGGCCAACCACTGGGTGGTGTAGCTGGCTCCGGCCATTCGATCCAGGTGGGCACCGGCGTCCGAGCCGCCGATCATCACGTGATCGTGGTCCCAGGCGGCCTGGCGCATCAGCCAGCTGGATGGATCGTCGTCGGTCGGGCCGGGCCACAGCACCGTCCGCAGGTCGTCGGCCAGGACGATGTCCAGCAGGGTGTAGAAGTCGCGTTGGCCGCGCTCACGGGCGATGTCACCGACGAGGCGACCCTTCAGTCCCTCGTTGGCATCCGAGAAGGTGTCCCCGATGCGGTAGAGGCTCCAGCCGGTCAGGCGGGAGAAGACACCGGCATCCGGTGAGGCTGCGCGTTCCTCCAGGAACCGACGGGTCTCCGGGTCGCCGAGGGCGGCAACCTTCTCCGCATGCTCCATGTTCATCACGTCGCCCCAGTCGGGCAGTGAGTAGAGGGCGCAGAACGAATGGAAGTGCATGTTCATGCCGACGAGGATCGGCATGGTCAGCGCCACGGCCCTTCCGCCGGCCTCGGCCACCCGGTCGCAGGCGGCCAGTTGGTTGCGGTAGTCGTCCGGGCGTGCGGAATCGATGGTGAGGACATTCCAGTTCACCGGTCGTCGTGCGGCCAGCGACATGCGGGTCATGAGGTCCACCTCGTCATCGGTGAAGCCGTTCATGCAGCCGTCAGCCACCCATTCCAGGGTCGTGCCGGGGTAGTCGGCGCAGACGCCGCAGAGGGCGACCACCTCGTCGACGGAGGCGGTGCGTGAAGGGACGGGCCTGCCGTCACCGTCGCTGTGGGTGAAGGACCTGCTGGTCGAGAAGCCCAGGCCGCCGGCCTCCAGGGACTCGGCGAGGACCCGCTGCATCTCGACCAGTTCGGTAGCCGTGGCCTCCCGGCTGACGGCGTCGTCCTTCATGACCATGCGGCGCAGGGCGCTGTGGCCGACCATGCCGGCCACGTTCACGCCGAGCTTCCCCTCGAACCGTCCCAGGAAGTCGCCGAAGCTCCGCCAGTCCCAGTCCACTCCCTCGGCGAGGGCCGCCGGGGACATTCCCTCGACCCGCACGAGCATGGCGGCCAGGTACTCGGCGTCCGAGTCGTCGCCGAGTGGAGCGATGCTGAAGCCGCAGTTGCCCATGACCACGCTCGTGACGCCGTGCTGGCACGACGGCGTGGCGTAGGGGTCCCAGAACAACTGGGCGTCGTAGTGGGTGTGGGGGTCGACGAAGCCCGGGCAGACCACCTTCCCGGTGGCGTCGATGACCTCGGTGGCCCCGGAGCCCGCCAGGTCGCCGATCGCCACGATGCGACCGTCGACCACGGCGATGTCGGCCGTCACGCCGGGGGTGCCGGTGCCGTCCACCACCAGGCCGCCATGGATCAGGAGGTCGTACTTGCCCGTCTGCATCCCGGTGAGGCTAGCCGTGGCGTGGATCTGATTCCTGACGGAGCGTCAGATTTCCGGTGGCGGCGCCGCCCGGATGTTCCCGGAGGTCGGGGCGACCCGGGTGATTCGGGCTGGCCGGGCTGGTCGTGACCGCCTCCCATGGGGGACCATCAGCCCGTGACCGGGCGCATCGATGAACTGCTGGCCGAGCTGACGCTGGCCGAGAAGGTGGCGCTGATGGGTGGCCGCGACCTCTGGTCGGTCCAGTCGGTGGAACGCCTGGGCATCCCGTCGCTGAAGGTGACGGATGGTCCGAACGGTGCGCGTGGGGTGGGCCTGCTGGGTACCGGGATTCCCTCCCTCTGCATTCCGAGCGGTACGGCACTTGGCGCAACCTGGAACCCGGGGCTGGTCGAGGAACTGGGTGGGGTGCTGGCCGCCGAGACCCGGGCCCGGGGTTGTCATGTGCTGCTGGCCCCGACGGTGAACCTGCACAGGACCCCGCTGGGTGGGCGGAACTTCGAGTGCATGTCCGAGGACCCGTACCTGACCGGCCGGATCGCCGTCGGCTACATCCGTGGTGTGCAGGCCGGCGGCATCGGGACCACGATCAAGCACTTCGTGGCCAACGACTCCGAGTTCCAGCGCAACACCATCTCCTCGGAGGTGGACGAACGGACCCTCCGAGAGGTCTCGATGCGTCCGTTCCAGATGGCGGTCCAGGACGCCGGGGCGTGGGGCGTGATGGCTTCCTACAACCGGGTGAACGGGACCTACGCAGCCGAGAACCGGTGGATGCTGGACACGGTGCTGCGCGGCGAGTGGGGCTTCGACGGGATCGTGGTCTCGGACTGGTTCGGAGCCAGGTCGACCGGCGCCTCGGCTATCGCCGGGTTGGACCTGGAGATGCCCGGGCCGCCCCACTGGTACGGAGAGCGGCTGGTGGATGCCGTCGAGGCAGGCGAGGTACCCGAGTCGGTGGTGGACGCAGCGGTCGGTCGCCTCCTGCTCCTGGCCGAGCGGACCCGGGCCTTCCAGGAACCGCACGACCGGGAGGAAAAGCAACTGGACGAGCCGGCCCACCGGTCCCTGGCCCGGCGTGCAGCCACCGAGGCGATGGTCCTCCTGAAGAACGACCGGATCCTGCCGCTGGCCGTGGACCGGCTGGCCAGCCTGGCCGTGATCGGTCCTAACGCAGCGGCGACGATGGTCATGGGCGGTGGGTCGGCAGCCCTGGTGGCCCAGCACGAGACCTCACCGCTGGATGCCCTGGTCGCCCGGCTGGGCGACCGGCTGGAGATCTGCTACGAGCCGGGTGTGGTCACCGACCGGTCAGCCCAGCCCCTCGGTGGCCGGAGTGCGGTAAGGGCCGACGGTGGACGTGGATTCGACGTGGTCTACTTCGACTCCACCGACTGGACGGGTCCGGAGGTCGGTACCGCCACCTTCAGGGACGGCCGGATCCTCCACTTCGATCGGGCTCCGGGAGTGTCCGACCTGCGGTCCTTCTCGTTCCGGGCGAGCACCACGTACACCCCTGCGGTCGACGGTGACCATGCCCTCACCCTGGTGCAGGCCGGAAGGGCCCGACTCCTGGTGGACGGCGAGGTGGTGGTCGACGGGATAGAGCGACCCATGCCGCCCGGCGACGAGTTCTTCGGCATGGGGAGTGCCGAGGCGGACGCGCTGGTGTCGATGGTCGCCGGTCGACCCGTCCGGGTGGAGGTGGAGTGGACTCCGGCGGAGGCCGCGATGCTGAGCGGAGCCAAGGTCGGGGTGCGCGCTCCGACACCTGACGACCTCATGGACCGGGCCGTGGCTGTGGCGACCGCTGCCGATGCGGTCGTGCTGGTGGTCGGCACCAGCCTGGACTGGGAGACGGAGGGCAGGGACCGGGAGTCGATGGACCTGCCGGGTGACCAGCCGGAGCTGATCCGACGGGTGTGCGCAGCCAACGAGCGGACCGTGGTCGTGGTCAACTCGGGATCGGTGGTCACCAGCGACTGGGCCGAGGTGGCCCCGGCAGTACTGCAGATCTGGTTCGGAGGCCAGGAGATGGCCGATGCCCTGGTCGACGTGCTCTTCGGAGACGACGAACCGTCGGGCCGCCTGCCCACGACGATGCCCCGCCGACTGGAGGACACGCCGGCCTTCCTCTCCTACCCGGGAGAGAACGGTCGGGTGGTGTACTCGGAGGGGCTGTTCACCGGCTACCGGTGGTACGAGGCGCGTCGACTGCCGGTGGCCTTTCCGTTCGGCCACGGCCTCGGCTACACGACGTTCAGGTGGGGGGAGCCGTCGCTGGATGAGATCCCCTCCATTGCAGAACTGGAGGCGGGCGCGACCGTGACGGTGACCGTGCCGGTCACCAATAGCGGTGACCGTGCGGGATCCGAGGTTGTGCAGTGCTACGTGGCGCCCACGGCCCCACGTCTCACCAGGCCCGTGCGGGAACTGCAGGGCTTCGCCAAGGTGCGCCTGGAGCCGGGCGGATCGGCCGACGTCGTCATCCAGCTGGACCACCGTGCCTTCGCCTACTGGGACCCGGGGGATCCCGGGCACTCCGAACGTCTCTCCAGGGTTCCGGTCGCCGCCGGCCAGGGGTCGGGTCCCCGGGACGAGCCTGGATGGCACGTGGATCCCGGCACCTACGAGCTGCACATGGGTCGGTCGTCGGCCGATACCCGGCACATGGTCGCCGTCCACCTCGGGTGAGGACCGGTCCCGGACCGGCACGTCGATCCGGCCTCCGCCAGCGTCTGGAACCGCTTCCACATTCCCGGCAGGGCCGCTCCCGCAGTACGGGCCCACGGGTAGTCTCCATAGCGACAACCGACCGGGGAGCTCGGGCCTAACGCCGGGCTGAGAGGGCAGCGATCGCCTCGTCCACTGATATCCGTGGACGGGCCGGAGGCGCTGTCGACCCGACCAGAACCTGCTCCGGGTAATGCCGGCGAAGGGAGACCCGATGATTGGCATCCGACTCCGGTTCCAACCTGTCGTGGCGCTCATGGCGGCGCTGGTGGTGGCCCTCTCGGCCTCCGCCTGTGGCGGCACCGACAACCTCACGGCGGTCCCGTTGAGTTCCGGGGGAGCGGCGACCACCGAGGCACCGTCGCCAACCGGACCGGTGATCCTCATCACCCATGATTCGTTCTGGATCTCGGAGGGCACGCTCCAGGCGTTCACCGTCGATACCGGGATAGAGGTCGTCCTCCAGATGGCCGGCGACACGGGCCAGATGGTCTCGACGGCCATCCTGACGGCCGGAGATCCGCTGGGCGACGTCATGTTCGGCGTTGACAACACCTTCCTCCAGCGGGCACTCGACGCGGACCTGTTCGAGGCCTACGAGTCGCCGGCCCTCGTCGGTGTGCCCGAGTCGCTGCGGCTGGACCCCACGCACCGCGTCACCCCGATCGACTTCGGCGACGTCTGCGTCAACTACTGGATCGACCGGTTCGACGCCGACAACCCGGCCCCCTCGACGCTCGCCGACCTCGCCGATCCCGCGTACGCCGACCAGCTGGTCGTGCAGAACCCTGAGACGTCGTCGCCGGGCCTCGCCTTCCTGCTGGCCACCATTGCCGAGTACGGCGATGGCTGGGAGGACTACTGGGCGGCGCTGCGCCGCAACGGCGTGGTGGTGTCGTCCGGGTGGGAGGACGCCTACTACGGCGAGTTCGTGTCCGGCGGCGGCGATCGCCCCATAGTCGTGAGCTACGCGTCCAGTCCGCCGGCCGAGGTGATCTACGCCGACCCGCCGGTGGAGACGCCGCCGACCGGGGTGGTCACGGATACGTGCTTCCGCCAGATCGAGTTCGCCGGCATCCTTGCCGGAACGGAGCACAGGGCTGCGGCCGAACTGCTGGTCGACTTCCTCCTGTCGCCGACATTCCAGGAGGACATCCCCCTGAACATGTTCGTGTTCCCGGCACTGGCCTCGGCGGCGTTGCCGCAGGCCTTCGTGGACTTCGTGCAGCTTCCGGAGGACCCGCACGTCCTGGATCCGGCCGAGATCGAGGCGAACCGCAATGCATGGACCGAGCGGTGGGCAGAGATCGTGCTCCGCTGACCTGATATGGGACAGATCCCAGAACAGGTTCCAGAACAGGCCCGGGAACTGGTTCGGGCATCGGCCCGAGTGCTCTGCGTCGCCATCCCGGCCGGCTTCCTGACCGTCTTCTTCCTCTACCCGGTCGGGTCGATCCTGGTCCGCGGCATAGGTGTAGGTGGCCTCGAACGGCTGGTCGGCCTACCCGGGCGGGGGTCGTTCCGGGGTGTGGTCTGGTTCACCCTCTGGCAGGCGGTGGCCTCCACGGTCCTTGCCGTCCTGGTGGCCTGGCCGGGCGCCCACCTGCTGGCCCGCCGCCGGTTCCGGGGGCAGGCGGTCCTGCGGGCGGCGGCAACCGTGCCGTTCGTCCTCCCCACCGTCGTGGTCGGGGGTGCGTTCATGGCCCTGTTCGAGAGGTTCGGGCTGTCCGATGGCCCGTTACGGCTGACCCGGACGGTCGGGGCGATCCTGGCCGCCCACGTCTTCTTCAACGTGGCCATAGTGCTGCGCACGGTGGGCACCTTCTGGGAGGGCCTCGACACCCGCCCCGAGGAGCAGGCCCGTGTGCTCGGGGCCACGCCGTGGCAGGCCTTCCGGTGGGTGACCCTGCCCCGCCTCTGGCCGGCGGTGGCCGCTGCGGCCTCGATCGTGTTCCTGTTCTGCTTCACCTCGTTCGGGGTGATCCTCATCCTGGGTGGGCCGACACGTGCCACGTTGGAGACCGAGATATGGCGTCATGCGGTGTTCCGTGGCGACCTGGCCTCGGCCACCGCCCTGGCCGTCGTGCAGCTCGTGGCCGTGCTGGCGATGGTGGTCGTCGCCAACTCGATGCAACGCCGTCGTGCCATCGGAGAGGTACCGGTCCGGCGGGTACTGCCCCGGGCCAGCGGTCGGCTCCTGGTCGGGAACCTGGGGCTCCTGGCCGTCGTGCTGGGCATGCCGATCGCCGTGCTGGTGGAGCGTTCGCTCACCACCGGGCGGGGGGCGGATGCCGCATGGTCGTT
>DUAC01000080.1 GCA_012961035.1 Acidimicrobiia bacterium | reverse complement strand
CGCCTTGTGGAGCTGGGGGGAATCGAACCCCCGTCCGTCGAAGGGTGACCGTGCGTGCTACGACCATTCCCGAGATTGCGGCTCCTGGCTGCCACCCCACCGGGTCGGGTGGGCCCGAAGGCCCCGCCACGGGGTCTTTCCCCCGGGTCGGCGTTCTTTCACGCCGTCAGCGGTCTGTCCCAGCTGTCTCCACCGCTTCTGTTGCCGGGTTGCGGTGGACCGACCCCGCGTGCCGTTACCGGTCGCGATGACTCTCTACCGTCTGACTAGGTCAGGCGGCGAGAGCGAGATCGTCCGTATTGGCGTCTCTGTTGGTGCCCCGTTTTTGGAGTCTGGGCAACTCCGGTCGCACGTCACGACCACTGCAATCGGCGTCGAAACCGATCAGCCCCGTGGGTGGTGGCCCGAAGGCCACCGCGTGCAGATATCAGGTGCTCTGTTGTCAAGTATCCGCACCATCAAGGGTACAGCCAGCCCGTGACAGGTCGCCGGGTAGCGCCATCTGGCAGACTCCGCGCATCGACGACCAGCGGGCTGCCTCGTATTCATTCATGCCGACGACCGAGGCACCCCCGGTGGTCGAGCGCGCCGAGGGGTGCACGCTCTTCTTCTCAGGAGGCCGCGAGGTCATCGACGCCGGCGGTGGGGCGGTGGCCGTCAACATCGGCCACGGGCGCGCCGAGGTGGCCGCGGCCGTCGCCCATGCCACGCAGCGGGTCTCCTACGTCATCCCGCCATGGGTCACCGAGGAGCGGATCGCCCTCGTCGAGATGCTCAGGGAGCGTTGGCTGCCGCCCGGGCTGGACCGGGTGGGCCTGGTCAGCGGTGGCTCCGAGTCGGTCGACTCGGCCATCCGTCTGGCCATCAACCACTTCGTGTCCAAGGGGCAACCGGAACGCTGGAAGGTCATCGGCCGGGAGACCTCCTACCACGGGGTGACGCTCGCCTCGCTGGCCGTCGGCGGACACACCTCGAGACGGTCGGGCTTCGAGCACGTCCTCATGGACCACCCCAAGATGCCGGTCGCCGATGCCGAGGGCCTCCAGAAGGTCATCGAGTCCGAGGACCCGGACACGATCGCTGCGGTGATCGCCGAGCCGGTCATCGGGGCATCCGCCGGTGCCGTGTTGCCACCGGACGACTGGTGGCCAGACGTACGGGCGATCTGCGACGAACACGGCATCCTGCTCATCGCCGACGAGGTCATGACCGGCTTCGGCCGGACCGGGCGGAAGTTCGGCGTGGACCACTGGGGCGTCGTGCCCGACATCCTGGTCGGCGGCAAGGGACTCTCCGGCGGCTACGCACCGCTCGGCGGGGTGTACGCCACCGACGAGGTGGTCGCCCCGATCGCCGCGGTCGGTGGCGGCATGATGTTCTTCACCTACTCGGCCCACTCGGCGGCCTGTGCGGCAGGCATAGCGGCCCTCACGATCCTCGAGGACGAGAACCTGGTCGAGGCCAGCGCCACCAAGGGCGAGGACTTCCTTCGCCGGTTGCGGCCGCTGGAGGACCATCCGCACGTCCGGGAGGTCCGGGGCCTGGGCCTCATGATCGGCATCGAGCTGGTGCGCGACAAGGCCGACGGTGAACCGTACGGGCCGACCGACGGCATGGCCGGCCAGGTCGTGGCCGAGGCGCTGCGCCGCGGGGTGTGGGTCTATCCGGCGGGGGATGGAAGCGTGCCCGATGCCCTGCTCATAGGGCCACCGTTCACGATCACCGAGGCCGAGATGGACACCGTCGTGGCCGTCCTGGGCGAGGCCATCTCGGCGGTCTGCGGCGACTGACGGGCTGCCGGGCCCGGATCCTCAGCGATTCCGGAAGCGGGTGGTGGGATCCAGCGGTGCCGGCCGCGGGTTCTACCGGCGTCGGCGCCGGGCCATGGCCCGGTCGGCTTCACGGTCCGCCTCCCGACGGGCGATCGCCTGGCGCTTGTCGTGCAGCTTGCGGCCCCGGGCGAGGGCCACCTCCACCTTTGCGTTCCCGTCCTTGAAGTAGAGCCGTAGGGGGATCAGCGAAAGGCCCTCGAGGCTCATGCGTTCCACGATGCGACGGATCTCCCGGCGGTGCAGCAGTAGTTTCCGGGGCCTGTCCGGATCGTGGCCCATGCCCTCTCCGCCGCTCATCGAGTAGGGCGGGACGTGCATGCCGACCAGCCACAGTTCGCCGCCGTCCTCACGCCCGAAGGCCTCGGTGATCTGCACCTTGGCGTCCCGCAGGGACTTCACCTCGCTGCCGCGTAGCACGAGGCCGGCCTCCCACGAGTCCAGGACGTCGTAGGCGTAGCGCGCCTTGCGGTTGGAGGCGACCGTGCGGTCGTTGGCATCGCTCACCCGTGGAATCGTACCGGTCGCCCTGTTGGCCCCGGGATGGGGAACCGGCGGGTCAGGCGGTGTCCATGTACCCCGGGTGCCGGCCCGACGGATCCGGGGTGGCCGTTAGCCTTCCCCCGGTGGGAGAAACCGTGACGCTGACCGTCGACGTCTACCGGGCGATGCTGGACCGTGCCCTGACCGAGACGCCGAAGGAGGCGTGTGGCCTGTTCACCGGTCCGACCGGTGCACTCCACGTGGACGACTTCCACCCCATGGCCAACACGGCGCCCGACGACGAGGCATGGAAGCTCTACGTCCTGGACGGGCAGGAGATGCTGAACGTGGAGGCGGCCGCCGATGCCGGGGGTCGCGCCGTGCTCGGCGTCATGCACAGCCACACCCACACGACGGCCTATCCGTCGCCGACCGACGTGGCCGATGCCGCCCGATTCGATCCGTTCGGTGCCTGGGTCTTCATCATCGTCTCGCTGAAGCACCCGGATCCGGTCCTGCGGGCCTACCGGATCCTGGATGGCGGGGTCACCGAGGTGCGGGTCGTGGTCGACGGGGGCTAGAATCCCGACCAGATCAGTCGGCTTTCCAACCTGCCGGCTGGCCGGCGGCCCGATCCCTCGGTGCACACCGGCCGAGGGTCACCGAATCCGAACATTCCTCCACGAACCGCAGCACCATGACCGTCTACTCCTCCATCCTCGACCTCGTCGGCGACACGCCGATCGTCGACGTGAGCGTGCTCAGCCCGAATCCATCGGTGCGCCTGCTGGCCAAGTTGGAGGGCCAGAACCCGACCGGTTCGGTCAAGGACCGCATAGCCAAGGCCATGATCGAAGACGCCGAGGCCGATGGAACGCTGGTCCCCGGCCGCACGATCATCGAACCCTCGTCGGGCAACACCGGCATCGCCCTGGCCATGATCGCCCGGATCCGGGGCTACCCGATCAAGATCGTGCTCCCGGAGAACGTCTCGATCGAGCGGCGCCAGGCCCTCGAGGTGTTCGGTGCCGAGATCATCGACTCACCCGGAGCGGAGGGTTCCAACGGGGCCGTCAGCCTGGCTCGCCGCCTGGCCGACGAGAACCCGGAGTGGGTGTTCCTCTACCAGTACGCCAACGAGGCGAACCCCCGGGCCCACTACGCCACCACCGGGCCGGAGATCCTCCGCGACGTTCCCGACATCACCCACTTCGTTGCCGGGCTGGGTACCAGCGGCACCCTCATGGGGGTCGGTACCTACCTGCGCGAGCAGAAGCCCGACGTGCAGCTCCTCGCCGTCGAGCCGCCTTCCGGAGAGCTGCTCCAGGGCCTCCGGAGCCTCGACGACGGCTACATCCCGCCGGTCTTCGAGAAGTGGGGTGGCTACGACCTGCTGGACGGAAAGCGCATCGTGAGGCCCCGGGAATCCATCCAGTTCACCCGCCGGCTGGCCGACGAGTGCGGCATCTTCGCCGGCCTGTCCGCCGGTGCAGCCCTGGCTGGCGCCGTCAGGGTGGCCGAGCGGCTGCCGGCCGGCGAGACGGCGACCATTGTGTTCGTCGTGAGTGACTCCGGATGGAAGTACCTTTCCACCGGCGCATGGACCGACGACCTCGACGAGGCCGCCGCCAACGCTGATTCGATCATCTACTTCTAGAACTGCCCGCCCGGGAGGCACCGTGTCCGAACCCAACAACCGCCCCGACGGGCGCGCCGACGACGAACTGCGACCGATGTCGTTCCAGCGTGACTTCACCGAGATGGCGGCCGGTTCGTGCCTCGTCTCCTTCGGCCGGACCCGGGTGCTGTGCACGGCATCGTTGGGCGACGGGGTCCCACCGTGGCTTCGCAACACCGGCCGGGGCTGGGTGACAGCCGAGTACTCGATGCTTCCCGGGTCCAGCCCGGAACGCATCCGTCGCCGCACGTCCGGTCGCGATCAGGAGATCCAGCGTCTCATCGCCCGCTCCCTGAGAGCCGTGGTCGACCTCGAGGCCATGCCCGAGATGGAGGTCACCGTGGACTGCGACGTGCTCCAGGCCGATGGTGGCACCCGAACCGCCTCGATCTGCGGCGGCTACCTGGCCCTGCACGATGCGTTCACCCGGATGGTGGCCGCCGGCGACCTGAAGGCCTCGCCGATCCTGGATGACCTGGCAGCCATCTCGGTAGGCATCGTGGGCGGCCTGCCACGCCTTGACCTCCCGTACGTCGAGGACTCCGTCGCCGAGGTGGACTTCAACGTGGTCATGACCGGATCCGGTGACTTCGTGGAGGTGCAGGG
>DUAC01000079.1:2563-4718 GCA_012961035.1 Acidimicrobiia bacterium | reverse complement strand
TCGGCGGTCCACTTCGCTGCACGGCATCCAGATAGAACTGATGCTCTGCTTCTCGATGCAGCTGTGCTGCTGCCTATTGCTCCGGCGACGAACGCGTTAGAGAGGGTGATCTTTGAGTCTGCTATCGGGACCTGGCTCTCGTGCCAGATAGCGAAGAAGAGGCCGAAGCTGACAGCGGCTTTGGTTGTTGACTCGCTCTCAGCCGGTCTGGGCAAGGACCGCAAGCGGGACGCAGTGGGCTGGATCACGTCCAATCCGGCACGGCTTCATGACGTCGCTGCTCTCCCCACCTCCCTCGCACCGAGGAGGTTCCGGGAAGCAGGCCAGAGGAACGATGAATCAAACGAAACCAATCTCGCGCCACTCCCTTTCGCGGACGTCACAGCGCCGACACTCATCGCCCAAGGCACCAACGACGCCTTTCCCCTCATCGATCACGCAACCCATGCCGCTGAAAAGATGCATGCCGCGGAGCTGATGCTCGTTGACGGAGGCCATCACGGGTTGCCCTGGTGCCGACACATCGGTCCGGTCACCCAGAGGCAACTCGAACTTTCGCTCGCCTAGCCGGGTTCGACCAACTGAACTGGTTTGGCCGAACCGGCCCTAGACGCGGAACAACTCCCCGAAGGGGGTTGAACCCGGAGTCTTCCCCGTTTCCGGTTCGTTCCCCGAGCGGACCTTCACCCAGGTAGGAAGGCGCCGACGGTTTCCACATGGGACGTTCCGGGAAACAGGTCGACCACCGTCATACGGTCGAGTCGTAGCCCGGCGCCAGCAAGTAGGCCCGCATCCCGGGCGAAAGACCCAGGGTCGCAACCGACCAGCACGAACAACTCCGGTTGGCATCCCATGAGGACCTCCACGCCGCGCACGCCCAGGCCTTCGCGGGCCGGATCAGCAACCACGAGCGATGCCCGTACCGCCTTCCAGTTCTCGACCGCTGACCCGACGATCTTCACCCGATCCCCATCGAGGTTGATCCGGGCGTCGGCGAGCGAGTCCCGGCTCCGTTCGACTGCATGCACGTCCCGACCCAGGCCGATCGTGCCGGCGAAGATCCCAATCCCGGAGTAGGCGTCGACCATCGGGCCGTTGGAGCCCAGGTGGTCGGCCATTCCGCCGACCACCTCAACGAGGGCGTCCACGCCGGCTGGGCGGTTCTGGAAGAACGATCGGGCGGAGATCCGCCAACGACGGCCTGCGGCCTCCTCGTGGATCCAGGCCCGCCGGCCCCCGGCCAGCTCGTCGAGGCTGACGACGCGTACGTCATCCGGAACGGACACCCCTGACGGGTCGCCGTCGACGAGCACCAGCCGCTCACCGGTGCGGTTGCCGACCCTGATCGTGACCTCGGCGGCGTCGCCGAACCGGCCGTCCAGGAGGAGCTGTTCGGCCAGGGGATCGACTGCCTGGCAGGTCTCGGGGATCACGACGTCGTGGGAGCCGCCCATCCGGTAACCGGCCCGTCCGTCAACCACGGCGGCGCGCACCGTGGTCCGGCCGTGGTCGTCGACCAGTGGGTGGAGGGTCGCCTCAGGCGCCTCGACCCCGACCCGCTGCAACTGCTCCGCCAGGATTCCAGCCTTCATGGCCAGCTGGTGCCCGGGGTCGACGTGGAGCAGGTCGCAGCCACCGCAGCCCTCCAGGCGATGGGTGCACGGCACGGCCACACGGATGGGTGATGCCGCGAGCACCTCGACGATCCGGGCACGCGACCAGCGCTTCTGGACGTCGAGGATCTCGGCGGTGACCGTCTCGCCGGGCAGCGCCCCGTCCACGAACACGACCCGGCCGTCCTCGGCCCGGGCAATGCCTGCCCCATCGCGCGCCGTCGCCGTCACCACGAGTTCCACGCCGGAACGGTAACCGCCGAGTCGTGTTCGGCAGCCCCTCCTCGGGGGGGGATACTGTCGCCGGAGGCGGGCCGTCCGGTTCAGCGCACGCGATCACGGAGATAGTGACATGCAGGATTCGACATGGGTGGGGATCACGTCCATGAGGGCACAGGCGGCCAACGCCCTCATCCTCCCGTTCGTGCTGATGCACAGTGTGGTGCTGGTCATCATCGCCTTCGCCGGGGATGCACTTGGTGACTCGAGCGTTCAACTGGCGGTGGCCGCCGTAGTGGTGATCGGGTCAATCTGGACGACGT
>DUAC01000079.1:0-2481 GCA_012961035.1 Acidimicrobiia bacterium | reverse complement strand
GAAGTTTCCCATCGGCGCCATGCGCGTGATGGGCGTCGTCTTCACTGCGCTCATGGTCATGGCCGAGCTCCTGGCCATCTACTAGACGCCCGATTCCGTTCGATTGCCAGGCGCGGGGCGGTGATTGTTGAACCGATCGCTGCTGCCGCGGCCAGCATCAGCGGAACCCGGTAGGTGCCGGTCGCCTCGAACAGGAGGCCGGCTCCGAACGGTCCGACCAGGCCTGCGGTGCCCCAGGCGGTGAAGACGCGGCCGTAGGCGGCCGGGTACTGATCGCCGCCGAAGGTGCGGGCGACGGCGAACGGATAGATGGCGATCACCGCGCCGTAGGCGAAGGCCACTGCGGCCACGGCGGAAGCGGCGATGACTCCGTTGGAGTTCGCAGCGGCGATTCCGAGCACGAGAGCCGAACCGAGGGGAAGGTAGCGCAGCAGACGCGTGGTTCCCGTCCGGTCGGCGGTCAGGGCGATCCAGACTCCCCCCGATGCGCTTGCCAGGCCGGCCACCGCCACGGTGGCGCCCCCGGGGCCACCGGCAGCGTCGACGATCGCTGCCGCGTGGCCGAGCGCCATGAGGCCGGCCACCACGGCCAGTCCGTAGGACGCCCAGAATCGGAGGAGCAGGCGCCGATCGGCACCGGTCAGGCTGGCCACCGCTCCGGTGGCCGGGGATGGTGGGCCGTTGGTGAGCAGTGCAGCGACGATCAGGCCGGTGATGGCGATGGCCATTGCCAGGGAACGCATGGCCGATGCGGCGCCGGATGTGTCGATCCGGGAACCCAGGAGGAATGCGGCGCCTCCTCCACCCAGGGCGTAGGCCGCCGTGACCAGGCCGAGGGCAAGGCCCCGACGGTCCGGGTTGGCCTCGGCCGCCCGCTGGAGGCTGAATGCATAGCCGAGCCCGTTGCAGCCACCGAAGACGATCCCGTATCCGATGAGCAGGCCGACCAGCGAGGAGGCTGATGCCGCCAGCAGCAGGCCGACCGCAGCGCCTCCGGTGGCGAGCAGGGCGACCATGGGTCCGGGTACCCGCCGGAACAGCGGGTGTCCGACGAGGACCACGACGGTGAGGGTCACCAACGCCACGGAGTACACCGAGGCGACACCGCCGCGCCCGGCGCCCAGGTCGGCTTCGAACGGTTCGATGAACAGGCTGAAGGAGTGGATCGTGCCGAGGGCCCCGCTCAGGAGCACACAGGCCAGGAGCGGGCGGTCCCAGGATCGCATGGCCGGCGACCCTACGCCATGCCCCCGATCTGCTGTCTCCTACGTAAGGCAGGTCGAAAGGGCGGTTCGCCGGCTCTCAGGGGCCAGATGCGGCGGTCTGGCCCAAGGCTCAGGAGTGTTGTGCGCCTGTCTCACGGCTCACGTTCGACGGGTTCGGTCAACCACCAGGTGCAGGACGTCGGGACGTGAGTAGTGGCCAGTCGGGTCGAAGTTGTGGCGCTGGCGGCGAACCTCGCCCAGGTCCAGGTCGGCGAAGACAATGGTCTCCTCGTTCCGGACCGGTTCCACGATCCACCTCCCGTCCGGTCCCGCTATGCAGGTGCCGCCGTTGTGGTACCGCACGCCATCCGGGAGCTGGTCCTTGAGGGGAAAGTCCGCGGGTAGGTCCTCGGAGCAGTAGAGGGCCCCGACGCTGATCACGAAGAGGCGACCCTCCTTGGCGATGAAGCGGGTGATGTCCTCAGTGAGGCCGACCGAGCCCGGCCAGGCGGCGACGTGGATCTCCGAGCCGGTGCCGTACATGGCGGTACGGGCCAGCGGCATCCAGTTCTCCCAGCAGTTCAGGCCGGTCAACCGGACGCCCAGATGGTCATGGGCCACAAGCCCCGCACCGTCCCCATCGGCCCACACCAGGCGTTCGCCGAAGGTGGGCTTCAGCTTGCGGTGGACGCCCACGATTCCTGCGACCGGGTCGATGGCGACCAGCGAGCAGTAGACGGAGCCCCTCGAAGCCGACCGTTCGACGATGCCGACGTAGGTGAATGCACCGGAGTCGCGTACGGCTTCGAT
The DNA here is from genome assembly GCA_012961035.1 of Acidimicrobiia bacterium. Lineage (GTDB taxonomy): Bacteria > Actinomycetota > Acidimicrobiia > Acidimicrobiales > MedAcidi-G1 > UBA9410. The sequence goes on along the minus strand of DUAC01000079.1, from coordinate 466 downwards.
GACCGGAGCGAAGGCCGGGCCATCTACCTCCACGGCCTGGTCCAGGTACCAGGAGAACGCCGCCTGCTGGTCGGGGTCCTCCCAGGCAGCGGCGTTGGTCAGGTCGATCCAGACGGGATAGCCGGGAATGAACACCTCGGGAAAGGCAATGAGCTCAGCGCCGCCTGCGGAAGCCTGGCCGATCCGGTCGACGACCAGGTCCACGGTGGCGGAGCGATCGAGGAACACGGGGGCGGACTGGACGGCTGCAATTCTCATCTGCCCAGTCTGCGGCACATGGACACGCGGGTGCCACGTCGGGCAACCGTCTGGCTCGGGCGTCATGGCGCCATGACAGGCGAGTGTCTCGCCAGGTCGCATCGGCGCCCGATGGGTGTCTGGCCAGCCCCGTCTGGCCAGCCCCGTCTAGCCAGCCCCGGCGAACTCCCTGTCGGGGGCATCGAAGGCCATGACGCCATCGTCGAGG
>DUAC01000078.1:27009-28269 GCA_012961035.1 Acidimicrobiia bacterium | reverse complement strand
ACCGGTCAGCGTGAGCTCCGGAAGGTCGGCGGACTTGATCTGTATGGTCGCCCGATCCCTGTCGCTCAACCTGTAGGCGCCGCTCGACTCGACGATGAGCCGGACGGTCACCGACTCGTCGGCCTCGACGTCGTCGTCGGCCCGGATGGGAATGGACAGGGTGACGCGCTCGAGCCCCTTCTTCATCGTGATGTCGCCGTCCGGCGCGTTGAAGTCGACGTCGGGGGTGGCGGTTCCCTCGAGCACGTAGAAGACGTCGAGGTCCTCGACCAGCTCGACGGTCGTCTCGATGGTGAACGTCGCCATCCCCGACTCGGAGACCGTCTCGCTGTCGGCACGCAGGACCAGGATCGGCACGTCCGGAACGTCGGGATCATCGATGCTGACCGTCACCTCGGTGGCGGCGGAGAGCACGTACCGACCGGCCTGGGCCACCCGGAGGGTCTCGCGGGCCGCGGCAAGACGATATTCCAGGCGCTGCTGCTCGTCCCGGAGGTCCTCCAGGGCATCGGTGGCTGCTGTCATTTCGGCAGACTCCTCGACTGCCGCCTCCAGCGCATCCGCGTACGCCTGCACCGCCACTGCATGCTCGGCGACCGACACGTCGGCCACCGCCGCCTCCAGGCCGTCCGCATACGCCAGCACCGCCGCAGCGTGAGCCGCCACCGAGACGTTGGCCACGGCGGCCTCCAACGCATCCGCATACGCCAGCACCGCCGCAGCGTGCTCGGCGTACGTCACCGAACCCACGGCGAAGCCATAGATCGCAGCCTGCTCAGCCCGGTCCAGAGAGATCAGGTTGGAAGCCTCCGCCGGTGTGACATCGACCTTGTAGGCCTGCGAATCGGTGATGATCCCGCGCCTCACAAGGTCCGCCTCCACATCCGTCTTGTGGAGGTCCAGGCGCAACCTCTCGGCAGCGTCCCGCTGCGCCTTCTCAAGGGTGACCAGGTTGGAAGCCTCCGCCGGCGTGACGTCGATCTCGTACGCCTGCGCATCGGTGATGATCCCGAGCGACACAAGGTCCGCCTCCACATCCGTCCGGAGGAGGCGCTCCCTGTCCAGTTCGTCAAGGTCGACCAGCTCGTCACTGACGTCACCGACCAGCTCGTCGACCCGGAGCAGCAGGTCGTCGATGACTTTTTGGGCGTCGTAGACGATGAGGGTCTGCGGGGCAACGCTCGCCAGCGAGTCGAAGCCGCCGCCGATCGACACCTTCAGGTCCTCGTACGGCTCGCGGTCCTCGTCCAGCAGCGTCAC
>DUAC01000078.1:0-26955 GCA_012961035.1 Acidimicrobiia bacterium | reverse complement strand
GGATCGAGTCGCCCGGATCCACGAAGTCGTCATCCACGGTGACGTCACCCGAGATCGTGATCGGAATCTCCAGGTCGGCGGTCGGGGCCACGTCGGCGGTGACGGTGACGACCACGGGGCGGCCCTCCTCGACGACGACGGCCATGGCACCCAACGAGACGGTCGGCACCGGCGCGTTGGCTGCCGACACAGCGTCCACCACGAGGGCTGCCATGGTCATGACAGCCACCGCCTGGCCTCCCTGGAGTCCGATCGTCCCACCTTCCGCCGGGCCGATCCGTACCGATACGGCGTTGACGGCGCCGACCGTGTAGCCGGCTGGATTGCCCTGGAGCGAAACGGTCACCACCTCGTTGACCTCCGCTGTGGTCCCGGCGTATCCGTGGTCGGCCTGCCAGGCCGCCAGCCCCGACCTCGTCTCCTCGGTGTAGAGCCCGTCCACGTCGCCAACCTCGTATCCGGCGCCCTCCAGGATCGTCTCCAGCTGTAGGACGTCGTGTCCGTCCGAACCGACGTCCAACTGCCGGTAGAAGGCGAAGTGGCCGGCGACGGCGACCGTCTGACGCCCATCGATGCTGAAGAGTGCGTCACCCTCGGCCACGACCTCACCGGCCTCCACCCCGATGCCGCTGATCCGACCATCGGTCGACGAGTTGATGGACTGCAGCTCGTCGCGGCGCAACTCGCCCCTGATGGTCATCTCGTCGGTGAGGGTCCGGATGGTCACCGTCTCGGCGATCGCCCGGTCCACCCCCGGGGTGGCGGACCCGGCCTCTCCGGGCCTCGTCAGCACGGTGGCCAACAGGGCCGCCAGCCCTCCGACGAGGAGGAGGGTGATGAGGGTCTTCTTCATGGTTGGAATCTCCGGGTCGGAAGGTCGGTTGCCCTTCGGGCCGTGCGGCCGGGGGTCATTCGTCGTCGAGCAGGCTCAGTTCGCTGATGCAGGACCGGATGTCGTCCATGTCCAGATCGCCGTCCGGTCCCCGGAAATCGTCACCGGGACCGAGCGAACCGTCGGCATCGGGCATCGGATCGCTGACCGTCCAACCCCTGGAGCGGAGGCACCCGGTCAGGGCTATGAACTGTTCGTTGTCCTCCCTGATCTTCTCAGGGGTGCGGCCAGTGCGTGACGTCTGGAACTCCTGCATGGCGCTGATGATTCCGGACCTCGCGGCGCAGAGGGTGAGTGCCTTGATGTAGGCGGGTTGGTTCACCAGTGCGCCCTCGCCGAGCGTCGCGTCGGGCCGACCGATGAACTCGACGCCCTCCTCGTCGAGGCAGCCGTTGAACTCCTCGAGGGCATCCATCATCTGGATTCCCGGTGGGACCTTCTCCTCGGCCAACGGGATCGTCTCCTTGACGGGCTCCGCAGTCGTGGTCGTGCTGGTGGTGGTCGTGGCCGGCCCGTCCTCGTCGTCGCCATCCACGCTGGTCTCCGAGGCCGTCCGGATGGTGGTCTCCGCTGCGACAGCGGTCGTGGTGGTCGTGGTGGTCGTGCTCGACGTGGTGATCGCGGACGTGGTGCTGACCACGATCTCGGTAGGCGCATCCGCTGCCAGGAGCGTCACCTTCTGTGTCGCCTCCGATGCTGCGCCACCGCAGGCCGTGGCCACCGCCAGCATTCCGACCAGCGTCGCCCGTAGTACTCCGTTCATCATTCCTCTCCTGCCCGTTCAAGGCCGATCTCGCTGATGCAATCCCTGATCTCGCCAGTGTCGATGTCCCCGTCGGCACTCGAGAAGCGATCCCCCGGGCTGAGCAGCCCGTTCTCGTCGGGCCGCAGCTCGCCGATGTCCCATCCCTTGGTACGCAGGCAGTCGGCCAGATCGATGAAGTCCTCGTTCTCCTGCCGCACCACGTCGGGCGCCAGGTCCGTCCGGGAGGTCTGGAAGTCCTGGAAGGCATTGGAAATGCCCGTCCGGCTGTTGCAGAGCTGGAGGGCCTCCAGGTAGCCGGGCTGGTTGGCCGGGTCGTTCGCCCCCAGGTCGGCGTTGGGGAATCCGATCCACGAGTAACCCTCGGTCGCCAGACAGGCGTTGAAGTCGTCGAGTGCCCCCATGAGCTTCAGGCCGGGGTTGATGTCCTCCTCGGCCAGCGGAATGGTGTCCTTCACCGGAGCGACGGTGGTCGTGGTCGTGGTCGATGTCATGGTCGGTGGTTCGTCGGTCGACGCCGTTTCGGTGGGTGCCTCCTGCGTCACGACCTCATCCGTGCCCCCCTCGTCCGTGCCGGCATCCTCGTCTGCGTCACCAGTGGGCGCCCCCAGCGTCGTCTCCGGAGCGGTCGCCTCCGCCGTCGACACGAGCGCTGTGGTCGTAGGCACATCGGAGGTTTCGGGAGCTGCGGCGACCGCAACAGTGGACTCGCCGAATCCGGCTGGCACCACTATTCGAACGGCCTGATCGGCCGAAAGCACCACGACCGTCCTGATGCCATCGTAGGTCGTGGCGGTCGAGGAACAGGCGGTCAGTGCCGCGCCGAGGCAGAGGGCCATCGGGAACAGGCGATTCATCGCCCGTAAGTTAACGGCGACCCCTTGTGCGTCACGTGTCGGAAGGGTTAGGAAACGATGATGTCGTCCGCCATGCTCCATCCGGATCACAACTCCTAGCCTTCCTACGTGGCCGACTTCTTCCAGAACGGTGTGATCGCCACCCTCCACGACCTCGGACGACGATCCACCGAGGACCTGGAACGGGAGCTCAAGGCGTGGAGCAGCGAGACACCCATGTCGCTGGTCATCCCGTGCCTGGTGGCAGACCTGGATGCTCCCTCCCTGGAGAGGATCGTCCGGGAGCTGGCCGCCGTCCCCTACCTGGACGAGGTGGTCGTGGGCCTGGACCGTGCCGATGCCGCCGACTTCGACAGGGCGCGCTCCATCTTCTCCCGCCTGCCCCAACGCCACCGGATCCTCTGGAACGACGGACCCCGGCTGGGGGCCATCCGCGACGAGCTGGAGGCCCGCGACCTCTCGACCGGCCTGCCGGGCAAGGGTCGCAACGTCTGGTTCTGCCTCGGCTACTTCCTGGCCGCTGGAAGGGGTCGGCTCGTGGCGCTCCACGATGCCGACATCCGCGACTACGACCGCTCCCTCCCCGCCCGCCTCCTGTACCCACTGGCGCACCCGTCCACCAGGTTCGGCTTCGCCAAGGGCTACTACCACCGGGCTTCGCGGGGGGCGCTCGACGGCGATCGCCTCTACGGGCGGGTCACCCGGCTGTTCGTGACGCCCCTGATCCGCGCCATGGCGGTCACCTTCGGCGGACTGGGCTACCTGGAGTACCTGGACAGCTTCCGCTACCCGCTGGCCGGCGAGTGCGCCATGACCCTCGAGGTGGCCGGGTCCCTGCGCGTGCCATCGGACTGGGGCTTCGAGATCGGCGTCCTGGCCGAGGTGCACCGGCACCTCCCCACTACCCGGATCTGCCAGGTGGACGTGGCGGACGCCTACGACCACAAGCACAGGGAGCTCTCAGCCGAGGACCCCGACAGCGGCCTCCACCGGATGAGCACCGACATCGCCAGGGCCATCTACCGCAGGCTGGCCATCTCCGGCGTTGTCCTCTCGGCGGAGGGATTCCGATCCCTGGAGGCCGCCTACGACCGCACGGCGTTGGACCTGATCGACCGCTACGAGGCAGACGCCGCGTTCAACGGGCTGGACTACAACCGGCACGGCGAGGAGGCCGCCATCCAGGTCTTCGCCGGGGCCATCGTGCGTGCCGGAGCCGAGTTCCTGGAGGATCCGTTGGAGTCGACCTTCATCCCCAGCTGGTCACGTGTGGGATCCGAGATCCCCGACATGGCCGAGCGCCTGGTTGCCGCCGTGGAGGCCGACGCCGCCTCCTAGCCTCCCGGCTCCCGCTTCAGGGTCCGGGTCCACAGGAGCGCCGGGCCGGTGCTGCGGTGGAGGTGATGAGAATCGAACTCACGACCTCTACGTTGCGAACGTAGCGCTCTAGCCAACTGAGCTACACCCCCGCGACCGCCGACGATCGTAGCGGGATGCCCGCTGGGAGGGACCGGCGGTGCGGCCCCGGTCGGGGCCGTCAGATCAGTTGGCCCTGCGGCTCAGCACGGCCTCGTCGCTCATCGCGATGGAAGCGCCCAACCCACCCAGCATGGAGCCGCTTGACCGGAACGGGATGACCATGGCCTCCCGTTCCACCTCCAGCTGGTGGCGCTGGGTCACCAGCACCGCGTAGCCGACGAGCACCATGTCGACCAGGAAGTGGGCCATCCAGACGACTCCGCCCACGGCTACACCGGCCATGAACGTGAACGCCGCCATGCCGCCCAGGGCAATCAGGAGGTCGCGGCGTCGACGACGGGCCGATCCGACGCCCACGGGAACAGCTGCCACTGCGGCACCGGCCGACCGCAGGCGGGTGGGGTCGAACCTGACGGATCCGCGCCCGGCAGCCACCAGGGTGAGCACCGGACGCGCCAGGGCGTTGCGATGACGGATGATCGGTGGCAGCAGGACCGCCATCCACAGCACTCCCAAGCCCAGCAGGATCAGCACCGGGTCCTCCCTCTCCGTAGGCCGTGACGCACGAGGGCACCGTAGTTGTTGATCCCTGCGGAATGGTGGACTTCCACGCGCGTTGAGCGCGAATCTTCGCGCGCAGCGCGCGAAGCCGGTCAATCCGTCCTACGCCAGTCCCCGGACCGTCCACCCGACTTCTCATGGAGTCCCAGGGACTCCACCTGCATCGAGCGGTCCAGCGCCTTGCACATGTCGTAGACGGTCAGGGCGGCCACCGAACAGGCCGTCAGCGCCTCCATCTCCACACCCGTTCGATCCACCGTCTCGGTGACCGCCTCGATGTCGACCCATGACGGGCCGACGACAAGATCCACCTGGACCGAGCTGAGCATCAGGGCATGGCAGAGCGGGATCAGCTCCGAGGTCCGCTTCGCCGCCTGGATGCCTGCGACACGCGCAACTGCCAGGACGTCGCCCTTGGCCACCGTCCCACCAGCCAGCGCCTCGGCTGTGGCGGCCTGCATGGTCACCCTCGCCCGGGCCACCGCCCTGCGCCGGGTCACCTCCTTGTCGCCGACGTCGACCATCCGGGCCCGACCCTCGGCATCAAGATGCGTGAAGCCCGGAACCGCCACGCTGCTCAACCGCCGATCTGGGACATCGAGCGGTTCGGACGGATGAAGTCGACGCTGGAGATGCCGTGGCCCGCCCACTTGGCGGCCACGGCGCCCTGTAGTAGCTCGCTCAGATCCTCGTCGGAGGCGCCCGACCGGAGCAGCGACCGCAGGTCGAACTCCTCCACGGCGAACAGGCAGTTCCGGAACTGGCCGTCGGCGGTAAGGCGGATCCTGTCGCACGTGTCGCAGAAGCTGCGGGTCACGCTGGCCACCACACCAAAGCAGCCGGCGCCGTCCAGGTACCTGTAGCGGGTGGCCGGCGCCGACGTCCGGTCCACCGGCTCCAGCGGGAAGACCTCGGCGATCCGGGCCACGATCTCATCACAACCGACCACCGCACCATCCGACCAGGACCTGTCGGCGTCCAGCGGCATGAACTCGATGAACCTGACCTCCACGCCGCGCTCCCGACCGAAGCGGGCCAGGTCCACGATCTCGTCGTCGTTGACGCCGCGCATCACGACCACGTTCACCTTGACCGGATCCAGTCCGGCCTCGATCGCCGCATCGATCCCGTCCAGCACGCGCCCCAGATTGTCGCGTCGGGTGAGTTCGACGAAGCGGTCGGCGTGCAGCGAGTCGAGCGAAATGTTGATCCTCTTCAGGCCGGCCGCCGCCAGGTCGCCGGCCAGCGCCCGCAGCGTCACCCCGTTCGTCGTCATCGTGAGGTCCACCGGAAGGTCCGCCAGCATCCCGACCAGCGTGGACAGGTTGGCCCGTACCGTCGGCTCGCCGCCGGTGAGTCGGATGCTCTCCACACCGTGTCGCTCCACCATCAGGCGTGCGACCCGTTCGATCTCCTCGAAGGTGAGGAGTTCCTCCCGGGGAAGCCACTCCAGCCCCTCGGCTGGCATGCAGTAGGTACAGCGGAAGTTGCACCGGTCGGTCACGGAGATACGCAGGTCGCGATGAACGCGCCCAAAGGTGTCGATCAACTGTCGGGCCACGCTGCCAAGCGTAGGGCGCCGGCTGACAGGTCGGTAGGTCGGCAGCGTGTGCCGTCGCCACACCGCTCAGCCCAGCAGGATGACCTCCACCAGGTCACCGTCGGCCACACCGTCGCCATCGGGCAGGACCGCCAGCCCCGTGGCGGTAGCCATGGCGGTCAGCTGGTGGGAACCCTGGCCCCCGGCGGAAGCCGCCAGGTACCGCCCGTCCCGGTACTCCACCACTACCCGTCCGAAGTGGACCTTTCCGTCGGCGTGACGCTGGAGCCCCCCCACCACCCGGGCCTGGACCCGCGGCCGCTCTAGGTCCACGTGACCCGACATGGCGCGCAGGGCGGGTCGGGCGAACAACTCGAAGGAAACCATGGAGGAGACCGGATTGCCGGGCAGGCCGAACACCGGCACCCCCTCGACCAGGCCGAAGGCCAACGGCTTGGCCGGCCTGATCGCCACCTGCATCCAGCGCATCTCGCCGATCCGGTCCAGCACGACCTTCACGTAGTCGAAGTCCCCCATCGAGACGCCCCCGGAGGTCAGCACGGCATCGCATCCGGCCACGCCGTCGAGGAGGGCTGCGGTGATCGCCTCCTCGTCGTCGGCCACAAGGCCCAGGTCGACGGGTACGACGCCCATCTCGTCCAGGAGGGCCAGCAGCGCCGGCCGGTTGGAGTCCCTGATCTGCCCGACCCTGAGGGTGGCTGGACCGTCCACCAGCTCGTCACCCGTGGACAGCACCCCGACCCGGAGGCGCCGGAAGGCCGTCACGCTCACGCAGCCGATGCTGGCAAGCACGCCCAGGTGCCCCGGACCCAGGGTGGTGCCGGGTGCGAACACCTCCGCGCCGGGAAGCAGGTCCTCGCCGGCGGATCGGACGTGGTTTCCCACGCCCACCTCGACGGCGACCGTCACCACCGCACCGTCGTCGGAAACCGCTGTCCTCTCCACCATCACCACAGCGTCGGCCCCGGATGGCATCGGCGCCCCGGTCATGATCCGGACCGCCTCGCCCCGGCGGACCTCGACGTCCGGAACGGCACCGGCGGCCAACGTTCCAACGACCCGCAGCTCGGCCGGAGGGCCGAGGGTGTCAGCCGCCAGCAGGGCGAACCCGTCCATTGCCGAGTTGGCGAACGGCGGGACGGCACCGGTGGCGACCACGGGTGCGGCCGTCACCAGACCTCGAGCGTCAGCCAACGGCACCTCGGAGACGACCGGCCCGGGGCAGCGGTCCAGTACGTGGGCCCGGGCTTCGGCGAGGGAGATCATCGACCGAGGATACTCAGCGCCTCCACGACCCTTCCTCGCCGGCCATGAGCCGTCTGATGTTGGCCACGTGACGGACCAGGACGAGGGCGCAGATGGCCGCGGCCACGAGGACCTCCCGGGTGGAGTTGCCGGCAGCGGCGACCGCCAGGGGAAGGGCCACGGCCATGGCGATGGACCCCATCGAGGCCTTGCCGGTGACACGGACCACCAGGGCGAAGAGGGCTAGCACACCCACGGCCAGCACCGGGAACAGGACGATCGAACCTCCGGCGCCGGTGGCGACGCCCTTGCCGCCCCGAAGGCGGCGGGTGACCGGAAGCACGTGGCCCACCGTCGCCGCCGCCCAGCATGCGAGCGCCAGCGGACGGCCGGCGACCGCCATTCCCATGAGGACGGCAGCAACGCCCTTGCCCACGTCCAACGCGAAGACGACCAGGCCCGCCCGGCGTCCAGCGGTCCGGTAGACGTTGGTGGCGCCCGGATTGCCCGATCCGGCCGACATCGGATCCACACCCGACCGGCCTGCCACGACCTGGGCGGACGGCAACGTCCCGAGCACGTAGGCGATGGCCACCACCAGATAGTTCACGGGAACAGCATCACCGACGGCGGACCACCCAACGCGGACCTCCGGTAGCATTGGCGGTCGACCGGACATGGAACGACCCCTCCACGACCCCCGGCGACACCACCACCATGCCTACCTACCAGTACCGCTGCCAGTCATGCAGGGAAGAATTCGAGGCGCGTCAGTCCTTCACGGATGAGGCCCTCACCAGTTGCCCGGATTCAGACTGTGGCGGAGTCGTCAACAAGGTGTTCAGCAGCGTCGGCATCTCCTTCAAGGGCGACGGTTTCTACAAGAACGACCACGGTTCGGGCGCCAAGGGACGCAAGGCCGACGCCGGCTCGACGGTGAAGTCGGATTCGGGCTCCACCGACACGGGTTCGACCAAGGACTCCGGCTCCGGCTCCGAATCCTCCGGCAGTTCCAAGGGCTCCGACTCGTCCGGCGACTCCGGTGGTTCTTCCAGTTCATCCAGCGGTTCAAGCAGTTCCGGAGACAAGGCCACCGCCTCAGCAGCCTGAGCCCGGCCACCGCCGGGACCCCTCCCCACTTCTCCCCCCACCACGAACTCCCCGCCATCGGCGAGCGGAGATCCGGGAGGAACCATGTCCTACCTGCTGGCCAGGCTTCGACTCTGGGCCGCACACCACCGGGTCATCTGGTGGACGTGCGCCGTCGCCTTCGCCGGGCTGACCGGCATCACCGTGCGAGCGGCCATCCACGTCGCGCCCTGCCCGGCCATTGCCGAGACCGACCCTGACGGCCCAATCGGCGACGAACGGGGCGTGGCGTTGGGGCGCGGCCCCGACCCCCTGCCGGTCGAGGTCGGCGACAGGCTGGACCTCTGGTCGGTGGATGACATCACCGCCAGGGGCCACCTGGTGGTGGCAGGCGCCCGGGTCCTGGACCACGACGACCGTACGGTCACCGTTGCGATACCCGCCGATCGCGTCGGTGAGGTGGCCGCCGCCCTGGACCGGGGTGACCTGCTCACGGCACTGGTGCCCTGATCGGCAGTGCCGACGTCCGATCCGCCCCTCAGCGCAGCGAGGTGGCCAACAGTCCCAGGACCCCGAGACCGACCACCACCCGGTAGCCGGCGAAGGCAGCCAGACCCACCCGGGTCATGAGGCGCAGCATCAGATGGACCGCCAGGCCGCCACTCACCGCGGCAGCAGCCGTTCCCGCCAGGAACGGAACCCACCAACCGGGTGGAACCGAGAGGTCGATTGCCGAGACCAGCCCGGCGCCGGCGATGACGGGAAGGCTCATCAGGAACACCAGTCGCGCTGCGGGCTCACGTTCCAGCCGCATGCCACGTGCCACCGACAGGGTCACTCCCGAGCGCGACACCCCCGGCTGGAAGGCCAACCCCTGGGCGATGCCGAGGGTTACGGCCTCGCCGAACGAAAGGTCCTCGAATCCCCGCTGGCCCGGTCGGCGGTCGGCGACCCACATCACGATTCCGAAGACGATGAGGCACACCGCCACCAGCCACGTGCGGTCGCCCAGGTCCCCGGTGGTCGACACCACCACCAGACCCAGGAACCCGGTGGGCACCGCAGTGGTAGCCAGCAGCATGGCCGTGCGGGCATCGCCGGCCAGCGGCCCCCGCCTCACCAGCCAGCCGGTCCCGGCCGTGACGTACCGGACCACGTCGGCCCGCAGGTAGACGACGGCACCCAGGAGGGTTCCCAGGTGCAACGCCACGTCGAAGGCGGCCTCCAGCGATCCGTCACCGCCGAAGTCGTCCCACCCGAACAGCCATGGCAGGAGGGCGAGGTGCCCGCTGGAGGAGACCGGCAGGAACTCGGTGAGGCCCTGGACCAGGCCCAGCAGGATGGCGTGGAGGAGCGGCACGGCCCGTTCCCGGCGTCCCTAGACCCCGGAGACCGTCAGCTCGCCGATGACGAGGGTGACCCCTGCAGCCCGCATCGGCAACCACTGGAGGTCGTCACCGATGGCCGTCACATCGTTCAGCATCTTCTGGATGGTCGAGGCGATGGTGAACTCGCGGACCGGCTCCGCCAGCTCCCCGTCCCGGATCCTGAGGCCCTCGGCACCGGTGGAGAAGTCCCCGCTGACCGCGTTCACACCCGAGTGGAGCCCGCTGACCCCCTGGATGAGCAGGCCGTCACGGATTCCGGATATCAGGTCCGCCGGTGACCGGTCGCCGGGCACCACGGCCACCGCCCTTATGCCCACGCCCGGAGTCGACGAGTAGCCGCGCACAGCCGAGCCGGTGGACACGGTCCCGGCCCGCCTGGCCGTCTCGCTGTTGTGCACGAAGCGTTCGAGTCGACCATCGGCCAGCAGGACGTTGCGGCGCGTTGCCAGGCCCTCTCCATCGGTCTCGGTGGCCGTGTAGGCCGCTGGATCGGTCGGATCGTCGACCAGCGTGAGGATCGGCGCCGCCACGTCCTCCCCGAGCCGGTCGGCGAACAGGGACCGGCCCTTCTGCACGGCCTCACCGCTCAGGGTGCCACCCACGATGCCGAGGAACTGGGCACTCACCCAGGGGTCGAACACCACCGTCATCCGACCGGACGGCGGCTTCACCGCCCCCAGCATCCGGGTGGAGCGCTCGGCGGCCTCAGCCGCTGCGGCCTCCACGTCCAGGTCACCGGGCTGGCGACCGAGCGAGAACCCGAAGCCGGTCTGGGTCTCCCCGCCGGCCTCGGCAAGGGCGTACGCGGACAGGAAGCACCCGGTCTCACGGCTGGTGGAGCGGATCCCGGTGGTCGTCGCCACTGCGCTGGAGGACACCGAGTCGGAGTACTCGGCCGACTCCACGCCGCTGATGCGGCTGTCGGCCGACAGGGTGAGGCGTTCCAGATCCAGGGCCATCTGCACCTTGGCATCGATGGAAAGGTCCAGCAGGGCATCGCGGTAGAGGTCCATCCCGACCGGTGCCACGCCATCGGGCACGGCGAGGGAGCAGTGCTCGTCAGGTGTGGCGAAGCCGAGGTTGTCCCTCGCCTCGCGCATCACCTCCACGAGGGCATCGGGATCCAGGGTGCCCGCGTACGCGAAGCCCTGGCGGCCGTCCCGGATGACGCGGATGCCCACGCCACTGGACTCGGCGACCGTCAACGACTCCACCTCGCCCTCGTACGCCCGCACCTCCGTCTCGCGTTCATGGACGACCACGGCCTCGACCTGCTCGCCCGAGTCGGCCCATCCGACGATGCGTTCAGCGATCTCCAGCAGTTCGGACACCTCAGGCCGCCGTTCCGCCGACGGTCAGCCGAGCCACCCGCAGCGTCGGCGTGCCGTCCCCGACGGGGACCCCCTGACCATCCTTGCCGCAGGTCCCCGGCGAACCCATGGCGAAGTCCCCGGCGATGGCGTCGATGTCCAGAAGCGCTGCGGGACCGTTGCCGATCAGGTTGCCGTCACGGATCGGAGCCGTGAGGCGCCCGTCCTCGATCAGGTACGCCTCGGTCATGCCGAACACGAAGTCGCCGGTGGCCGTATTCACCTGGCCGCCACCCAGCTGGGCCACGTACACGCCCCGCTGGGTCCCGGCCAGGATCTCCGCCGGGTCGTCGTCGCCGGCCTCCAGGTAGGTGTTGGTCATGCGAACCATCGGAAGGTGCCGGTAGCTCTGCCGGCGACCGTTTCCGGAACTCTCCCTGCCCTCCTTCCGGGCCCGCAGGCGGTCCCACATGAAGTCGGTGAGGACGCCGTCGCGGATCAGGACGTTGTGCTGTGCGGGTCGGCCCTCGTCGTCGATTCCGTAGCGACCCCACTCGCCTGCCATCGTGCCATCGTCCACGAGGCTGACCATCGAAGCGGCCACGACCTCGCCCCGGCGACCGGCGAACACCGACGCCGCCTTCGCTACCAGGTCCGCTTCCAGGCCGTGTCCACAGGCCTCGTGGAACAGCACCCCGCCGCCACCCGGTCCGACCACTACCGGCATCTCCCCGCTGGGGGCCGGCACCGCATCCAACTTGGTCAACGCCCGACCGGCGGCCCGGCCGGCCAGTTCCTCAACGTCCACCCGGTCGAACAGCTCGAAGCCGATGGTGTGGCCCACCGACTCCCGACCGGTCTGCATGCCTGAATCCCCACTGGCCACGCAGGACACGGAGAAGAGGGTGCGGATCTGCCGATCACCCGTGAGGAGTCCGTCGCTGTTGGCGATCTGGATGCGCCGCTGGCTGTCGGCGTACCTGACGGTGACCTGGGTGATGGCACCGTCGCGTGACCGTGCCGCATCGTCGGCCCTCTCCAGGAGGGCCACCTTCCGGGCCTTCGGCACATCGGAGGGGAGGATCTCCACCAGGGCCGACGCCGGGCCGCTCATGGCATCCAGCGCCACGACCCTCACCCCCGACCCTCCACTGCGCGCAGCCGCCGAAGCCGCTGTGGCGGCCGCCCGGAGGCCGGCCGGGGAAAGGTCCGCCGTGTGGGCGAAGCCGGTCGTCTCGCCGACCACCACGCGGATGCCGGCACCCCGGTCACGACCGCTGGTCAGCTCCTCGATCCTCGAATCGTCGAGCAGCGCCGAGGTGGACCTGCGGTCCTCGACGAACACCTCGGCGAACTCGCCGCCCGTGGCCATTGCGACGCCCAGCGTGTCGAGGAGGACCTGCGGGTCGAGCATCGCCCCGTCGCCACCGGTCATGTCGGTCACCTGCACCATCATCGTCTCCAGCACCGCGTAGGTCATCTCAGCCCGGTTCCCCGGGCCATGGACGGATGCGTAGGGTACCCGTCGTGCCACCCATGCCCGGGTTGCGCGGCCGCGCCGCTCATACCGTCACCGACGCCGACACGGCAATCGCCATGCGTTCCGGCGAGGTTCCCACCCTCGCCACGCCACGCCTCGTCGCCCTCATGGAGGAGGCGACGGTCGCGGCCCTGGCCGGACATCTGGGCGAGGGGGAGACCAGCGTGGGCATGCGTATCCACATAGACCACCTGTCCCCTTCCGGCCCCGGCGCCGGCGTGACGGCCGAAGCGGTCCTGGAGGCCGTCGAGGGGCGACGTCTGACCTTCGGCGCCACGGCCATGGTCGGCGACACCGTGGTCGCCACGGCTAGCATCGTCAGAGTGGTCGTCGCCACCGAACGCTTCGTCGGTCGCCTCGATGCAAAGACTGACTGACGTCGACGGCCGGGCCGGAGGTCCTGACGTGACCGACCCGGATCGCCCGGAGGCCAACCCGGCACGACCCAGCCGGTCCCATCGTGCCGGCGACGGCACGGGTCTCCACTGGTGGGCCGAGGTCGTGCTCATCCTGACCTTCTACGTCGTCTACTCGGCGGTCCGGAACCGCTTCGGGTCGGAATCGGTCGACGTGTCGACAGCACTGGCGAACGCCGAGCGGGTCATCGACCTGGAGAGGGCGCTCGGCCTCTACCTGGAGCCCGGGCTCCAGGCGGCCTTCCTGAGCCAACGATGGTTCATCCAGTTCTGGAACCTCTTCTACGGCACCTTCCACTTCGCCCTCACGGTCTTCGCCCTCGTCTGGGTCTACCGACGCCACCCGCACATGTACGCCCGCCTGCGTTCCACCTTCCTCTGCACCACCGGCCTCGCCCTGATCGGCTTCGGCCTGTTCCCCCTGATGCCCCCACGGCTGCTCTCGGACTGCGGGCAGTTCGGGGCCTGCCTAGCCGCCATCCACCCCTTCGTCGACACCGTCGGCGACTTCGGCGGGCTCTGGTCGTTCGACTCAGGCACCATGGTCAAGGTCAGCAACCAGTATGCGGCGATGCCCAGCCTCCACTTCGCGTGGGCGGCGTGGTGCACGGTCGCGTTGTGGCCTGTCATGTCCTCACGAGCCGGCCGCCTGATCGTGGCCACCTACGCTCCGGCCACCCTCTTCGCCGTCCTGATAACCGCCAACCACTTCTTGGTCGATGCGCTGGGTGGGCTGGCGGCGCTGGCGGCAGGCCACGGGCTGTCCGGCGTGCTCCTCGCAGGGTGGCGACGACTACCCACCGGCACCTGACGGTTCCACCCCTCGCGGGTGCACCATGGGGCTCCGCGGCTACCGTGGTTGCCTGGTTCCGACGACGGAACCCGACCCTTCGATCCGGATCCACCGGACCGGCTCCCTCGATCGGACCGAGCCCCCATGCGACTCGACTCAATCCGGACCCCGGATGACCTGCGCGACCTCGGACCTGACGAACTGCGCTGCGTGGCCGCCGAGATCCGCGAACGGATCGTGGAGACGGTTGGTCGCACCGGCGGCCACCTGGGTTCCAACCTCGGGGCCGTGGAGCTGACGCTGGCCCTCCACCGGGTGTTCGACAGTCCCAGGGACGCCATCCTCTGGGACACGGGCCACCAGACCTACGTCCACAAGCTGCTCACCGGCCGAAACGCCGAGTTCGACGGCCTCCGCCAGGGCGGGCAGATGTCGGGCTATCCCTCGCGGGCCGAGTCCGGCCATGACTGGATCGAGAACTCCCACGCCTCGACGGTTCTGGCATACGCCCACGGCCTGGCCACGGCAGAGGCCACCACCGGCGGCAACCGCCGGGTGGTGGCGGTCATCGGCGACGGATCCATGACCGGCGGCATGGCATTCGAGGGGCTCAACAACCTGGGCCACAGCGGCCTCAAGGTGACGATCGTGCTGAACGACAACGGCCGCTCGTATGCGCCGACCGTCGGTCGGTTGTCGGAGAGCCTCATCCGGATCCGCTCCAACCCCACCTACATGCGGCGTCAGCGGCGCCTGGAGGACCTTGCCGAGAACCTCCCGTGGGTGGGCGAGCTGCTGGAGCGCAGCATCAGCGCCACGAAGGCAGCCCTCCGCGACATGTTCGAGCCGACGGCCTTCTTCGAGGCCCTGGGCGTGCACTACCTGGGTCCCTTCGACGGCCACGACATCGCCGAGATCGAGGACGCCCTCCGCAACGCCGCCGAGTTCGACGGACCGGTGGTCGTCCACGTGCTGACCCAGAAGGGGCGCGGCCACGCTCCGGCGGAGCAGGACCCGATCAAGCACATGCACGACACGGGCGGCGTGAAGGTCGGCAGCTACACGGCGGCGTTCACCGAGTCGATCCTGAAGGCAGCCGAGTCACGGCCGGAGGTCGTCGCCATCACCGCTGCGATGCCCGACTCGACGGGACTGCTGCCGTTCCGGGACCGATTCCCGGATCGCTGCTTCGACGTGGGGATAGCCGAGCAGCATGCGGTCACCGCTGCCGCCGGCATGGCCATGGGCGGGCTGCGACCCGTCGTGGCCCTCTACGCCACGTTCCTCAGCAGGGCATTCGACCAGGCCAACCTGGACGTCGGCCTGCACGGCCTGCCCGTGGTGTTCTGCCTCGACCGGGCCGGCATCACCGGCGACGATGGACCCTCCCACCACGGCGTGCTGGACATGGTCCTGTTGTCCAAGATCCCCGGCATGACGATCCTGGCGCCCTCCTCGTACCAGGAGCTCCAGCAGATGTTCGAGGACGCCCTGGCGATAACGGATGGTCCGGTTGCCATCCGCTGGGCCAAGACCCCCGCCCCGCACGTCGGCTGGGACGAGGTGGGCAGGGGCCTCTCGGCCCGTCAGGTAAGGGTCGCCTCCGATGACCGCACGGTCTGCCTGCTGGGTGCCGGAAAGATGCTGGCGGCCGCGGTGGAGGCCGCCGACCTACTCGCCGCCGACGGAATACACGCCACGGTCTGGGACCCACGGTGCATACGCCCGTTGGACGAGACGATGCTGGACGACGCCGCCGCACACCGCCTGGTGGTCACGGTGGAGGACGGGTTCCGTGAAGGCGGCTTCGGCACGGGGGTTCTGGACGACCTCTCCAGCCGATCACCGCGGACGGAGGTGGCCGTACTGGGCGTGCCGGTGGCCCACCACGCCCACGGAAAGGTGGACGACCTGCTGGCCTCGTTCGGGCTGGACGGTCCGGGCATCGCTGCGACGGTTCTGAAACGCCTGGGCTGAGCCCCGGGCGCCCCCGGGCAGGTCGTTGGGTCAGGTGGACCCAGCGGATCAGGTGAAGAAGGGGTTGTCCCCGGCGGAGTGGTCCGTGGAGTCGACCACCTCGGTGATCTCCGGGATGGCTTCCAGGATCGCCCGCTGGATGCCCTCTGTGAGGGTCGCCTGACTCATGGAACAGCCCTGGCAGCCGCCGCCCATCGTCACATAGGCGGTGTGGCCGTCGACGCCCACGAGGGTGGCGAAGCCACCGTGGGAGGCCAGCATCGGGTTCACGTTCTGTTCCAGGAGCTGCGCGATCCGTTCGGGCACCTCGCCCTCGAGGAGCAGCTCGCCGACATCGCCCAACGGGTTCGGGCGGTTCGGGTTCCGGATGATCAGACCCCCCTGGGCCGGGTTGCTCGGCAGGTCGAGGGTGGCACCAGCCAACTTGGAACGACTCTCGTCGCCGACGGCCATCTGCAGGTCGCCGACCGACCAGCGGTGGCTGTCCGACGGCAGCTCGTCCACGGGGGTGAACGCCAGGTCGTACACGTAGTCCACCCCGGACACGCCGGTGACGTCGATCTGGAGGGCCAGTTCAGCGGAATCGTCCTCACTGTCGCGGACCTCGCGGACCTTGGCCAGTGCGGCATCGGTGACGGAGATGACCGGCTCAGCGGTCTCCCCCTCGTGTTCCAGGACGGTCTGCTCGCTCATGATCCCATGGTACCGGAGTCACCGGTCCGCGCTTCGACCCTCCCGACGTGGCGGCGATAGGTTCTCCGGCCATGGACGACACCGGACCTGCCACCTCGCCCGTCACCATCCGCCGGGACGGCGACGTGGCCATCATCCACCTGGACGATGGCAAGGCAAACGCCCTGGGCCACGTGGCGATCGCCGACCTGTTGGCCGCCCTGGACGAGGTGGAGGCCTCCGGAGCCGACGCCGTGGTGCTGGCCGGCCGACCCGGCCGGTTCTCGGCGGGGTTCGACCTGAAGGTGATGCAGGCCGGCCCGGACGAGGCCCGCAGGATGCTGAGTGCCGGAGTCGACCTATTCCTCCGCACCTACCTCTTCCCACGTCCAGTCGTGGCGGCATGCACCGGACACGCCATCGCAGCGGGTTCCATCATCCTCATGTCCACCGACCTGCGCATCGGCGCCGCCGGGGATTTCAGGATCGGCCTCCCGGAGCTGACCATCGGCATGCCGCTGCCGTTCTTCGCCACAGAGCTGGCCAGGGACCGGATCTCGAAGCGGCACCTCTCACAGGTGTTCCTGGGACGCATGTACGACCCGGAGGGAGCAACAGACGCCGGCTTCCTGGACCAGGTGGTCGACGCCGAAGCGGTGGTGGATACCGCAGTCGAGCAAGCCCGGACCCTCAGCGGCGTGAGTCGTGGCGGCCTGAAGCGCACCCGGATGACATCTCGGGGAGCGATCGCCGATGCCATCCGGGCAGGCCTGGACGAGGACCTCTCCCACTTCTCCGTCCAGGGCTGACGGGACCGGAACCGGAGACGCACCGGGCCCCGGACCACGATGAACGGCCGTTACGACGCCCTCCTCCTGGTCGCCTTCGGCGGCCCCGAGCAGCCCGCCGACGTCCAGCCGTTCCTGGAGCGGGTGGCGGCGGGGCGCTCCATTCCTCCCGACCGCCTCTCCGAGGTGGCCGACCGCTACCTCTCGGTCGGTGGAAGATCGCCGCTGAACGCCAGGATGCGTGCCCTGCTGTCGGCGGTCAGGGCGGAACTGACCGTTCGCCACATCGACCTCCCGGTCTTCTGGGGAAACCGGAACGCGGCCCCCCTGCTGGCAGATGCCGTGGCGGAGATGGCCGCGGCGGGGATGGAACGGGCCCTGGCGTGGACGGCATCGCCATATTCCTCCTACAGCACCTGCAGGCAGTACGGCGAGGACCTGGTGGCGGCCCGTTCGACCGTGGGCGACGGGGCACCGACCATCCACATGATCCGACGCCACCACGACCACCCGGGCCTTCTGGAACCGGCCGCCGACCGACTCTCGGAGGCCCTGGCACGCCTGCCGGAGGACCGCCGGAACCGGGCCCACCTGCTCTTCAGCGCCCACAGCATCCCGACCGCCCTTGGCGATACATGCGACTACGTGGCCCAGGTCCGGGAGGCCGCCCGGCTGGTGGCCGCCCTGGTGGATCCAGCCGGCCACCACCCCCACGAGGTCGTCTGGCAGTCGAGGAGTGGCCCACGTCGGGTCCCCTGGCTGGAACCCGACGTGGCGGACCGCATCGAGGCACTCGCCGAAGACGGCGTGGATGCGGTCGCGGTCTCACCGATCGGGTTCCCGGTCGAGAACTTCGAGATCGCCTGGGACCTGGACACCGACGCCTCCCGCCGGGCCGAGGCCGTGGGCGTGGCGTTCGCCCGCGCAGCAGCAGTGGACGACGATCCGCGCTTCGCTTCCATGGTGGTTGACCTGGCCGTGGAGCGCCTCGACGGGACCGCAGGCGGGCCTCGGAGGGGTGCCGGTGCCATGGGCATCGGACCGGACACCTGTGCGGGGGACTGCTGCCCGGACCTACGCCAGCGGGACCACCCCAGTGGGGATCCCCGGATGCCGGTGTCCTGACGGGTAATTTCAGTGGTGATGAACCACGCCCGGATCGCCACTGAAGCCCTCCGCTTCCGGCTCGGCACGCTGGTCACCAGGGCTGAGGGTCCGCAGGGCCTTGACCCGGTCGAGGCGGGCGACATCCTCGTCACCTGCGGCGACCCCGGGGTGGACCAGGCTCTTCGCATGGTCGGACAGACCTGGATGCAGGCCGGGCTGGTGCCAGAGTCCATCGACCTTCCATGGTCGGCAGGCGACTCGGCGCGACTCCGGTCGGTGGGTGGAACCGCCCTGCTGGATGCGCTGGATGAGCTGGTGACCGGCGTTTCCCGCTGCCGCTTCCGCAACTGACACCGTCACCGACTGATCCCGTCCGGCCATGCCGCGGCGGGACCGATGCCCCGAAGTACGGTCATCACAAGGCCCCGGCGGGCGCTGTCGCACCCCTGCGCCATGCTCGTCGGACGACGACCGACCGGACGACAGGCGACCATCCAGCCCCATGAGCAAGCAGCAGAAGCTCCTCCCCGACGACCAGTCCTTCGCCCGTGACGTGGTCGACGTACCGGTCGCCGACGAGCTGAAGGAATCGTTCCTGGCCTACTCCCTCTCGGTGATCACCGCCCGGGCGATTCCCGACGTGCGCGATGGCCTGAAGCCGGTCCAGAGGCGGATCCTCTACTCGATGCTCCGAATGGGAATCCGGCCCGACACCCCGCACAGGAAGAGCGCCAGGGTGGTCGGTGACACCATGGGCCGCTACCACCCCCACGGTGACGCCGCCATCTACGACGCCCTCGCACGCATGGCCCAACCGTTCTCCAGGGGTATGACCCTGATCGATCCCCAGGGCAACTTCGGTTCGCTGGACGACCCGCCGGCAGCTTCCCGATACACCGAATGCCGCCTGACCACCGCCGCCATGGCAATGGTCGGAGAGCTCGACGAGGACACCGTCGAGTTCCGGGCCACCTACGACGGCGAGGCGGTCGAGCCCGTCTACCTGCCGGCCCTGCTGCCCAACCTCCTGCTCAACGGCACCACGGGAATCGCCGTGGGCATGGCGACCAACATGCCCACGCACAACCTGGCGGAGGTCTACGAGGCGATTGCGCTCACGATGAACCAGCGGCGGCCGAAGCCCACCATCGACGAGATGCTGGCGGTACTCCCGGGACCCGACTTCCCGAGCGGCGGCATCGTCGTGGACGATGGAATCCGCGAGGCCTACGCCACCGGTCGGGGAACGATCCGCATACGGGCCCGTGCGCACGTGGAGGACGTCGGTCGGGGCCGTCAGGCAATCGTGGTGACCGAGCTCCCGTACCTCGTCGGACCGGAGCGGGTGATCGCCAGGCTGAAGGAGCTGGACGAGTCGGGTCGGGTGACGGGAATCACCGACTTCAAGAACCTCTCGGACCGCCACACCGGGCTACGCATCCAGGTGACGGTGAAGCCCGGCCACAACCCGCAGGCCGTCCTCGGCGAGCTCTACCGACTGACGCCCCTGGAGGAGACCTTCGGAATCAACAACGTCGTGCTGGTGGACGGCGAGCCCCGCACGCTCGGCATCCACGAGATGTGCCGCCACTACATCGACCACCGCCTGGACGTCGTGGTGCGCCGCACCCGCCACAGGCTGGCCGGGGCCGAGGAACGACTCCACCTGGTCGCTGGCCTCCTCACGGCGCTGGACGCCATAGACGAGGTGGTAGCCATCATCCGCGGCTCCGAGGACACGGCGGCGGCACGCATCGGCCTCATGGAACGGTTCGACCTCAGCCGCATCCAGACCGACCACATCCTGGACATGCCCCTCAAGAGGTTGACCGCCCTGGAGACCCGTCGGCTGCTCGAGGAGCGCGGCGACCTGGAGGCATCCATCCGTGGCTTCACGACTCTCCTCGAATCCGAGAGGCGGCAGCGGACGCTGGTGCTCACCGAGTTGGCCGAGGCGGTGGAGTCATTCGGGCGGCCCCGCCGTACAGAGATAATCCACCCGGACGACCTTCCGGTGTTCGACTCCGTGGCAGCCACCGACGACGTGACCGACGAGGCCTGCATGGTCACCCTGTCCACGTCCGGCCAGATCGGAAGGCTGCCCGTGGACGGCTCCAAGCGGGCCACACCGGGTCGACACGACGTGCTCGTCGCCTCGCTGGCCACCCGCACCACCGCCACCGTCACGGCAGTCACCTCCGATGGTCGTGCCCTGCAGGTCGTCGCCGCCGAACTGGCCGACGGCACCGGTCGTGCCCGTGGCGCCGGAGCCGCCCAGGCCTTCGGCACCAATCGAGGCGAGGTCATCCACACGGTGGTCGCCGAGGGCACCGAACACCTGGTGGTTGTCACGGCCAACGGCGTGGCCAAGCGGCTCACCCTCGACGAGGTGCAGGCCACCAGGAACGGCAGGCAGCTGCTGAAGCTCCGGGCCGGAGACCGCGTGGTGGCGGCATTCACCGCCCCTGGGGGCGTCGACCTCGTCATCGTGGCCTCGGACGGCCAGGCGCTGCGCACGCCGGTCGACTCCGTGAGCGTCCAGGGTCGTGGGGCGGCGGGTGTCGCCGGCATGAAGCTGAAGGGCGGAGCGGTCGTCATCGGTGCGGCGGCCATCGACGGCGACGACACCCTGATCACGGTGACCGACTCCGGTGGGGTGAAGGCCACCCCGACCTCCGAACTGGAGTCCCGGGGCAGGGGCGGAATCGGCGTGAGGGTCTCGAAGCTGGCTGACGGATCTTCCGTCTCGACGGCACATGTGGGCCCGCCCATTGGCCTGCTCGCCATCATGGGAACCGACGAGGACCCACGGAAGCCGGACCCGGTCCCCGTACCCCTGATGCTCGAATCCACCAGGCGTGACCTGGTCAGCAGCACCTCCGAGCGACAGATCCTGGCCATCGGCCCGGCGAGGTGGTGATGGTGTCCACCACAGCAACGCCGAAGCCCGTAGGGAAGAAGCCCACCCCGGCTGCCCGGAAGAAGCCCCCTGCAGCAACCCGGAAGTCAGGAAACGGTTACGACGCCGACGCCATCCAGACCCTGGAGGGCCTGGAGGCGGTGCGGAAGCGACCGGGCATGTACATCGGAGGCACGGGTTCGCAGGGACTCATGCACCTCGTCTGGGAGCTCCTCGACAACGCCATCGACGAGGCGGCAGCCGGCTTTGCCGACCGCATCGACATAACGCTGCACCGTGACAACTCCGTCGAGGTGGCCGACAACGGCCGCGGCATCCCGATCGACCGGCACGCCAAGCGAAAGGTCTCCGCTCTCGAGGTAGTCCTCACCGAACTCCACGCCGGAGGCAAGTTCGGTGGTGGCGCCTACGGGGCTTCCGGCGGGCTGCACGGGGTCGGGGCATCGGTCGTCAACGCCCTCTCCGCCAAGCTGATCGCCCAGGTGGACCGTGACGGCCACACCCACGAGCTGTGCTTCAACGAACGGGTGGCAGGCCAGTTCTCGGGATCCACCTTCACCGCCAGCCACCATCTGGAGAAGGTGAAGCGGATCTCCAGGAACAAGACCGGCACCCGGATCCGCTTCTGGTCAGACCGCGACATCTTCGACCCGGAAGCCCGCATCGACATCGGCCAGGT
This sequence comes from Acidimicrobiia bacterium, assembly GCA_012961035.1. Classification (GTDB taxonomy): domain Bacteria; phylum Actinomycetota; class Acidimicrobiia; order Acidimicrobiales; family MedAcidi-G1; genus UBA9410. The sequence goes on along the minus strand of DUAC01000078.1, from coordinate 4,918 downwards.
CCGGGAACGCGTCGTCCAGGCCTGCTTCCTGGTTCCCGGCATCAAGATCCGCGTGGTCGACAAGCGGTCAGGAGGATCGGCCGAACCATTCGAGTTCGTGTCCCGTGGAGGCCTGGCCGACCTCGTGGACCACCTCTCCTCAGGCGGCAACGCCTGTGAGGTGATCACCCTGTCGGGCATCGACACCTTCACCGAGCGGGTACCCGTGGACGGAAAGATGACCGATGTCCTGCGGGAGTGCCTTGTCGAGGTGGCCCTCCGCTGGGTGAAGGGATATGAGACGAGGGTGGAGTCCTTCGTCAACACCATTCCCACCAGCCACGGCGGCACCCACACGGCCGGCTTCGACCGCGCCCTCACCCGGGCCGTGAACGACGTGTTGCTGAAGGACACCCGCAAGTTGGCGAAGCTGGCCCGGGACAACAAGCATCGGGCCGTCAGGGAGGACGTCCAGGAGGGCCTCGTGGCCGCCTGCAAGGTGGTGTTCGCCGAACCCCAGTTCCGTGGCCAGACCAAGCAGGAGCTGGGCACGCCCGCCATAGAGAAGATCGTCTACGACGTGGTCAAGCGGGGCCTCACCGACTGGTTCACCGCCAGCGGCCCCCGCACGCACGTGACGGCCGTCCGGGAGAAGCTGGCCAACGCCGTCATCAACAGGGTCACCTCCAAGCAGATGCTGGAGACGCGCCGCAGGGCCGCCAGCATGGGCTCCACCGGAATGCCCGACAAGCTGGCCGACTGTCGCAGGCACGGCCCGAACTCGGAGCTCATCATCGTGGAGGGCGACTCGGCTGCCGGACCTGCCAAGGCTGGTCGTGACGCCGAGTACATGGCCATCCTCCCGCTGCGCGGCAAGGTGGTGAACGCCGGCAAGGCGACCATGAAGCAGGTCCTGGACAACGCCGAGGCCCAGGCCCTGTTCACGGCCATAGGCGCAGGCTCCGGCAGGGACTTCGACCTGGAATCCGCACGGTACGGACGGATCGTGATCCTGTGCGACGCCGACGTGGACGGCAGCCACATCCGATGCCTGCTCCTGACGCTCATCCACGAGTACATGCGCCCCCTGCTCGAAGCGGGTCGCGTCTATGTCGCCCAGCCGCCCCTCTACTCATGTCGCATCGGCGACACGGTCCACCGCGCCTTCTCCGACGAGGAACGTGACGAGATCACGGCGAAGTTGACCAAGGGCGGACGAAAGGCCGGGAACCTGAGGTGGAACCGGTTCAAGGGCCTCGGCGAGATGAACGTCGAGGAACTGGCCGAATGTGCGCTGGACCCCGAAACCCGCATCCTCCGCAGGCTGACGATGGACGACGCCGCCACTGCCAGCGAAGCCGCCGAACTCTTCGAGACCCTCATGGGATCCGACGTGGCCAGGCGCCGTGAGTACCTGATCGCCAACAGCGCTCTGCTGGACCCTGCCGCCCTGGACGTCTAGGAGGACCACCGTGCCCGACCTGCCCCGCAGCTTCTCACCATCCTCAGCCGGCACGTACCGCCAGTGCCCCCGCCGCTGGCGATTCCGCTACGTCCAGAAGCTCCCCGACCCGCCGGGTGAGCCGGCCCTGCTGGGCACCTTCGCCCACCGTGTGCTGGAGCTGCTGTGCGGCGATCCGGCTCCGGAACGCACCATCGATCGAGCAAGGGAACTGGCCAGGCAGGTCTGGCCGGAGACAGCCGAAAGCCGCGACTTCCAGGCCCTGCAACTCGACGAGGCATCCCAGCGGGACTTCCGATGGCGAGCATGGACCGCCATCCAGGGTCTCTGGTCGCTGGAGGATCCCGCCGATGTGGAGGTCCGGGCCACCGAGCAGAAGGTCTCGGCCAACCTGGACGGCGTCCCGTTCTTCGGCATCGTGGACAGGTTGGACGCCGACGCCTCCGGCCTCGTCATCACCGACTACAAGTCGGGCAAGGTTCCCCGGGAACGCGACCGGTCGAAGTCGCTGGACCAGGTCCTGCTCTATGCCGCTGCGGTGGAGGACAGCTCGGGGGAACGGCCCGACCGCGCCCGACTGCTCTACCTGGGTAGCGAGATCCTCGAGACCTCCGTGACCGAGGACTCACTCGGTGCCACCACCGAACGGTTCTCCGACACCTGGCGCCAGGTCGGCGAGGCCTGCGCCGGGGACCGGTTCGAGCCATGCACCGGTCCGCTGTGTGGGTGGTGCCCCTACGTGGACCGCTGCGACGAGGGACGCCTCGAGGTGCAACAACGGGTCGCCGCAGGCCGGATGCGCGCAGACGCTCCCGCCAGGGCGCTTCTCGGCCTCTGACCGCCGGCGTTCAGCCGGCCCGGCGGCGGCGCCAGAGCATCAGGGCCATGACCAGCGCCGCCACGGCGCCCAGCACCCCCAGACGGTGCAGCAGGTCGGCACGCTCGTCGGTCATCTCCACCTGTGGGGCCTCGAACGGCCTCAACTCCTCGGGATCGGCCGTCGTACCGTTCTCAGCGGCCACGTCGTCGGGCACGGCGTCCACCACCGGCACCGACTCCAGGAGGCCATCGACCGGGCTTTCATCAGATGGCGAGGGGCGGGCCCGTCGGGCCTGTGGGTCATAGGCGGTCATCAGGCGGGACTCCCCGGGATCGGCGACACAGAACCGCCCCGCGACCCGGACCCCGACCACGGGATCCGGTCCAGCAGGACCTCGAACTCGGCAGCCGCCTCGGCAGCACCCGGGCGGCGGCCCAGCGCATGTATGGGCAGCGAATGTGCCGCCGCCTCGGCGACGGCGGCCCTGAGGCGGATGGGAGGCAGGCACCGACCCGGGTAGGCCTCCTCCAGTTGTCCGCTCCAGTAGCGGCCGTCACGCGTCCGACCCAGGCGGTTCACGGCGATCCCCACCAGCCCGGGCCTACCGTCGCTGCGTCGGAGCCGAATGCGCTCGATGGTCTGGAACATGCGGGCCACGCCGTCAACGGCCCAGGCTCCCGGCTCGGTGACGACGAGCACCAGGTCCGCGGCGAAGAGGGCGTTGACGGTGAGCAGCCCAAGTGATGGGGGGCAGTCGATCAGCACCAACTGGTGGTCGGATCCGGCTCCATCCCCGAGGGCCATGGCCAGACGGCCCTGGGCGCCCAATGGGTCGGAGGCGAGTTGCGGTTCGAGGACCGCCAGACCCGGTGAGGACGGCACAAGACGCGGTGGTGGTCCGACGTCGGCCGACCAGGCGCTTTCGCACTCCACCGCTGCGAGGCCACCCCTGCTGTCCTCCGTCAGCACCTGCTCGATACCGGGCCCCGACTCGAACACGCCCAGGCCCGTCGTTGCGTTTCCCTGCGGGTCCAGATCCACGACCAGCGCCGCGACGCCACCGGCCGAGGCCGCCGAGGCCAGGCCGAGCACGACGGTGGTCTTGCCGACCCCGCCCTTCTGGTTCACCACGGCCACTGTGACCATCTGGGCAACCTAACCGACCACAACCGGTGCTCCGGGTAGCCGGTGGCCGGGCCCGGTAGACGCCGTCGGGCCGGCCATTACGATGCGCAGGTGCCCGAGCTCCCGGAGGTCGAGACGGTTCGGCGCCAGATCCAGCCCCTGGTGTCGGGCATGGCGATCCTGGATGGCTGGTCCCATCCCTCGGCGAAGTTCGCATCGGCACCCGACGCGGTCGGCCACCGGATCTCCGGTGTCTCGCGTCGCGGCAAGTACCTGCTGTTCGGCCTCGAGCCGCTCGCTCCGAGCCCTGGCGGCCGACGGGAGCTGGTGGTCCACCTGGGGATGACCGGCGCCCTCTTCGTGGACCCCGGACCGCCTGACGACGACTACTCCCGGGCCTGGTGGATGTTGGAGGACGGCCGTCACCTCTGGTTCCGGGACGTCCGACGATTCGGTCGGACGGTCGTGGTGCCCTGGGGCGACCACCGGTCCCTGCCGACCCTCCGGGACCTGGGTCCCGAGCCGTTCGATCCGGCGCTGACCGGCGCCACCTTCCACCGGGCACTCGCCACCAGCAGTCGCCGGGTCAAGACCAAGCTCCTGTCGCAGCGGCCCATAGCCGGAATCGGCAACATCTACGCCGACGAGGCCCTCTGGCGGTCTGGAATCCACCCGGGCGCCAGGCGTCTGGGACCGGAACGCTCGGAACGACTCCTGGTACACCTACGCGCGGTGCTGGGCGAGGCCCTGGACCACGGCGGCACCACCCTGCGCGACTACCGGACGCCGGACGGTGGATCGGGTCGAAACCAGCACCGCCTCGACTGCTACGGGCGGTCGGGGCAGCCCTGCAGGTCCTGCGGCGACCTGCTCACCTCCCGATCCATTGACCAGCGCACCACCACCTGGTGCCCGACCTGCCAGGCCCGCTGACGTGCCGGCGGGGGTGCCCCGACCGTCGCCATGCAGACCTCTACGCTCGGCGCCGTGAGCCTCCTTCGTCGACGCGGCATTCGGATGGCCCTACCGTTGACCATGCTGCTGCTCGTCGTGGCCGCCGCCCCGGTCATCGCCGGCTCCTACGACGCTGAGATAGCCCTGATACGTACCGACATCGAGGAGAAACTTGACCTCATCACGGGGCAGCACGACCTCATCACGGGGCAGCACGACCGCATCTCCGGGTTCGAGGACGACCTGGTGGCGCTGGACCACCAGATGATCGACAACGATTTGGCCATCAGCACCGAGGACATCGAGCTGAGGGTCCTTCCCATACGCCTGGAGCTGCTCGCCGACCGGTTCATCCAGGTCCTGGCGTCGCGCAGTGAGCCTGCGAGGCTCCACCAGACCATGGCCATCGACACCTACCTGAGGAACGACGAGCGCATGAACGCCGTGCTGACCCAGTCGGCCCAACTGGCGGCCGACTCACTGGATGGTGTACGCGACCGAATGCTCTACGAATCCGTGATCGACGAGTCGCGACGCCGACTGGACCTCATCGATGCCGAGCTGCGGCTCTCGGCCGA
>DUAC01000077.1 GCA_012961035.1 Acidimicrobiia bacterium | reverse complement strand
CGTGGCGCCCGCAACTTCCGGGCCTATGCGGACCTCGCCGAACAGCACGAGGAGCGGACCTGGTCGTCAAACGGCACGACCAACCGGGTCCAGCGGCTACCGGCCGGCCCGGCGGTGGTCATCACCCCGTGGAACGCCCCGTTCATGCTGGCCACATGGAAGGTGGCACCGGCACTGGCGGCCGGCAACACGGTCGTCCTGAAGCCCGCCGAGTGGTCGCCGCTCTCGGCCAGCCTGCTCGCCGACCTGGCCGATGAGGCCGGGCTGCCTCCCGGGGTGCTCAACGTGGTCCAGGGCATCGGTTCAGAGGTGGGCCCGCCGTTGACGTCGGACCCGAGGGTGCGGCGCCTCTCGTTCACGGGCTCCCCGGTGACAGCGCGGCTCATCGGCGCGGCCGCGGCGGCCAACATCGTGCCGTTCACGGCCGAGCTGGGTGGCAAGGGCGCCCTTGTCGTGTTCGCCGACAGCGACCTGGAGGCGGCAGCGCGCACCGCCGCCGGCCAGTACGACGACTCGGGCCAGGTCTGCCTGGCTGCCACCCGCCTCCTGGTCGAGGCATCCGTGGCCGAGGAATTCCTGGAGCGGTTCGGTGCCCACGTCGACGCCCACGTGCTGGGCGATTCCTGCGATGATGCGACCACCATCACGCCCATGATCCATCCGGTCCACCTGGCCAGGGTGGAGGCGTTCGTGGAGCGTGCCCGGGATGCCGGCGACACGATCCTGCGGGGCGGTCAGCGACACACCCCGGACGGACTCTGGTACGAGCCGACGCTCATCGCCCCGACCTCCAATGACAGCGAGATCGTGCAGCAGGAGGTGTTCGGGCCGGTGCTCACCTTCCAGACGTTCGCCGACGAGGAGGAAGCGGTTGCTCTCGCCAACAGCACCGCCTACGGGCTCTCCGCCACCCTGTTCACCGGATCGGCCGACCGGGCCGAGAGGGTCGGATCGGCGCTGCGTGCCGGCACCACCTGGGTGAACTGCTTCCTGGTCCGCGATCTCACCGCCCCGTTCGGAGGCCTCGGGATCAGCGGCCTGGGGCGGGAGGGTGGCGACCACGCGCTCGAGTTCCACGCAGACCTCAAGACCCTCCAGACCAAGGACGACACGACCACGTGAGCGAGATCCACACCCCCCGCCGGCGACAGTTGGTGGCCCGCATGGCCGAACTGGGTCCGACCATCGCTGCCCGGGCGGAGCGCTACGACCGGGAGGCGTCGTTCCCCCACGAGAACTTCGCCGACCTGCGCGCTGCCGGGTTCCTGGCGCTCTGCATCCCCGAGGAGCACGGTGGGCTGGGAGCCGACTTCACCACCTACGCCCTGGTCTCCGAGGAGCTGGGTCGGCACTGCGGGTCCACCGCCCTGACCTTCAACATGCACACTGCCACCATGCTCCTGACCGGGCAGATCGCCGATGACCTGGCCATGTCCGACGCCGACCGTGAGGCCCATGACCGGCGCCGGACCGCCATGTGGCGCGGCGTGGTCGCCGATGGCCACATCCACGCCCAGCCTTTCAGTGAGGGTCGTGCCCCGGGCGAGACGACCGGCTTCGCCACCAGGGCCGTGCCGGTGGACGGGGGCTTCCGGGTCTCGGGCCGCAAGATCTTCGCCTCGCTCTCAGAGGCAGCCGACCGCCACAACGTGACCTGCATGGTCGAGGGAGAGGACGTCATCCGATTCCTGGGCGTGCCCGCCGACGCCGAAGGCATCACGATCGAGGGCGACTGGGACCCGTTGGGCATGCGCGGCACCATCTCGAAGAACCTGCTCTTCGAGGACGTGTTCGTGCCGGCCGACAACGAGTTCCTGCCTCCCGGCTGCTTCGACCAGATGGCAGATCGCTGGCCGTACTTCTACATGACGCTCTCGTTCACCTACCTGGGCATCCAGCGGGCTGTCCTGGACTTCACCGCTGACTACCTGCGTGGCGCCGGTGGGGTGAACGAGCGCCGGGACCATCCGCAGAAGCAGCACGGCTGGGCGGAGATGCGCCTCGCCTACGATCGCTCGCAGGCCCTCACCTACCGGGTGCTTGGCGAGGCCGGCGTGGACCCCACCGACGAGCAGGTCGGGCGGGCGTGGTCGGCCACCGTGACTGCAATGGAGACCGCGCCCGAGATTGCGTCCACCGCGGTGCGGGTGTGCGGCGGCAGGTCGCTACTGAGGCCCAGCGCCCTGGAGCGCATGTACCGCGATGCCCGCTGCGGTGCCACGATGCTTCCGTGGAGCGTCGAGGTCTGCCTCGGCCGACTGGGCCGGGCCGGGCTCTACGACGACTGACCGACGACCCGATTGACGAGTACGAGGGAGCAGGACATGGCCGTGCCGTGGCATCGGATAGAGGCCTTTTCGGACCACTTCGCGCGTTGCGCCGTGACCGCCGGCGAGACGGCCGTGGTGCTGGCCGAGGCCCACAGCCGTCCTGAGCTGGTCGAGGTGGCGACCGTCGCCCTGGAGCGCCTCGGTGCGGCGGTGGCCACGGTGGTCATGCCCACGCCGGCCAACCCCGGGCCTGTCCCGATCCGTTCCACCGGTGCGTCGGTGGCCCTGGGCGGGCACCGGGCTGCCATCGCCGGGCTGGCAGCAGCCGACTTCATCGTGGACTGCACCGTGGAGGGCCTGCTCCACGCAGTCGAGCGTCCAGAGATACTGGCCGGCGGTGCCCGCGTGCTGATGCTCTCCAACGAGCACCCGGAGGTGTTCGACAGGGTGGGCCACGACCCATCGATGGCCGACCGGGTGGCCGCTGGGCGGGCCCGGTTGGCTGCAGCGTCCACCATGCGGGTTACGTCGGCGGCCGGCACCGACCTGACGGTCGACCTGGCTGGTGCCGTCGTGGCGGGCTCGGACGGCACGGTCACCGAGCCCGGCGGCATCGCCCACTGGCCGGGTGGCCTGGTGCTGTGCTTCCCGGCGGCCGGCACGGTGTCGGGCACGGTGGTGATGGCGCCCGGCGATGCCAACCTGACCTTCAAGGAGTACGTGCGAACACCGGTCACCTGCACGCTGGAGGCCGACCACGTGGTGGACGTCGCCGGCGACGGCCTGGACGTCGAGCTGTTCGCCTCCTACCTGGCCGCCTGGGAGGAGCCCGAGGCATACGCCGTCAGCCACCTGGGCTGGGGCATGAACCACGCCTGCCGTTGGGACGTGCTGCCCCTCTACGACAAGGCCGACCTGAACGGCACCGAGCTGCGGGCCTTCGCCGGCAACTTCCTGTGGTCGACCGGTGCCAACGAGGTGGCCGGCAGGTTCTGCCGTGGCCACTTCGACCTACCCATGCGCAACTGCACGGTGGCCCTGGACGGCGAGCCCGTCGTCGAGGACGGCGTGCTGGTGGACGAACTGCGGTAGTCGGGAGGACTCCGGCGGACGGCGCTGATCCGGGCGACAGTCCCGGCAGCCCGGTCGTCGCGGACCAGCCTCCGGGCCGGCGCTCAGGTCACCCGGATGGTTAGGTGCTTGGTGCCACTGATCAGGTTGGAACGGAGGCGGTCCGAGGTGCCCAGGATCTGGATGTCGGACGTGCGCTTCAGCAGTTCCTGCAAGGTGATCCGGATCTCCATTCGGGCCAGCCACGCCCCCAGGCAGAGGTGGGGCCCGTTACGTCCGAAGGCCACGTGGTCATTGGGGTCGCGGGTGATGTCGAACCGGTAGGGGTCGTAGAACTTCCGGTCGTCGTAGTCGGCCGAGACCCACCAGAGCACCACCTTGTCGCCCTCGGCGATCCTGCAACCGGCCAGTTCCTGGTCGCTGGTGGCGGTCCGCCGGAAGTGTGTGGTCACCGAGGTCCAGCGCAGGATCTCCTCCACGGCCGTTCCGATGAGCGACGGGTCGTCGCGCAGGGCCCGCATCTGGTCGGGGTGGTCCACGAGCGCCCGGAGTCCCTCTGTCAGCGAGTACCGGGTGGTGTCGTTGCCGGCCGCCACCAGCAGGGCGAAGAAGTTGTTGAACTCCAGGTCGCTCAGCGGCTCGCCGTCGGTGGTTGGTTCCAGGAGGCGCGAGATGACGTCGTCGTTCGGGCAACCCCGGCGTTCGGCGGCGGCCTCCTGGGCGTACCGGAAGACCTCAAGGCCGGCCGGGCTGCGGAACGGGATGAGCCTGAACTCGTCGGTGTCCACCTGGTCCACCACGTGGTCGGTGTACTCCGGGTCCGAGTTCGACAGCAGCTGGTCGCCCCAGTCCACGAGCTGCTCGGCGTGCTCGTCGGGTACTCCCAGAAGGCGACCCAGCATCCGCATGGGCAGCACCCTGGCCACCTCGGCGACGAAGTCGAACTCGCCCAGGGCCAGGGCGTCGTCCAGGATCCCGCCGGTCAGGTCGCGGATCGGATCCTCGTAGGACTCCACGGTCCGGCGGGTGAAGCCACGGTTCACCAGGCGTCGCAGCCGGGTGTGGTCCGGCGGGTCCAGCTCCATCATGGTTCGACGGGCCTCGGTCTCCTCGGCGTCCATCTCCTCCAGCCGGATCCCCTTGAACGAGGTGAGGTCGTCCCACCGGTGGTTGGCGTCGATCACGTCGGCGTAGCGGGTCACCGCCCAGAAGCCCGATCCGTCCTCCTCGTCCACCCACGAGACGGGTTCCTCGTGGCGGAGTCGTTCCAGGGTGGCGTAGGGCACGCCGTCGATCCAGGTGTCGTGGGATGCCAGGTCCGCGTGGCCGTCGTCTGAATCCGGGGTCCACGGGTGGCGCTCGACCCGGGTGGTGGTCATCGTCCCTCCTTCGCTGGCGCGTCCTCGGCCGACAGGTCCTCGAGGGTGGTGCCGCCGT
>DUAC01000076.1:2269-4828 GCA_012961035.1 Acidimicrobiia bacterium | reverse complement strand
AAGAACTCGCCGTTGATGAAGATCTCGACCGACTCGTTGCGTTCGTCGGCGAGTGCCTGGTGCGTGCTGTGGGGCATGACGGCGAGCGTACCGACGGAGCCGCCGCCTGTTGTCGCCGCCGGTTGGGTCGAGAGTGGGTGGAGGTCGTGGTCGGTGACGGAGGGCACACGCCGAGGAGGTCGACCCGGTACCCTTCCGTCTGGCCATTGCCGAGGACGCCAACGGAGCGCACGTGTCAACCCATGCCGTATCGACGAAGTCCGCGAAGCGACTCGTGGCCGTCGACCGCTTCCTCACCTTCATCCGGGTCTTCCTTGTCACGATGATCGTGATCGGGTTGCTGGCCTTCGTCTGGCAGCAGATCGATGCCGACAACCCGTTCGCCCGGTGGCGCAACCCGGGCGCACGGGGCCTCACGGGAGACCAGTTCAAGGGCCTCCTCATATCGGGCCTCTCGCAGGGGTCCATGTACGGCCTCATCGCCCTCGGCTACTCGATGGTCTACGGCGTCCTCGGGTTCATCAACTTCGCCCACGGCGAGGTGTTCATGGTCGGTGCGATGACGGGGTTCATCGCCTCCGACAAGTTCGCGGCGAACGGGATGTGGGAGTCCAACTTCCTGCTCTGCCTGGTGCTGATCATGCTCATGGCGATCTTCTTCTCGACCTTCACGGCGGTGCTCATGGAGAGGGTCGCCTACAGGCCGCTGCGAAATTCGCCGCGACTCATCCCGTTGATCACCTCGATCGGCGTCTCGTTCTTCATCCAGAACCTCGTGCTGGGCCTGTTCGGGCCGGGCGCTAAGGGCTACCCCCGCCTCCCCGAGTGGTTGTCCAAGCAGCGCTCGATCTTCACCTTCGAGATCGCCGGCACCCGCCTCCTGGTGCTGGTGGTGGCTGCCGTGTCGATGGCGGGGCTCTGGTACATCGTGGAGCGCACCAAGACCGGCAAGGCGATGCGGGCCGTGGCCGAGGACAAGGAGATCGCCTCGCTCATGGGGATCGACGTGAACCGGACCATCGTCACCACATTCGCCGTCGGTGGAGCGATGGCTGGCGTGGGCGGGATCCTCTGGGGCCTCATGTTCCGGTCGGTCACCCACATGACGGGCTTCCTGCCCGGCGTGAAGGCCTTCACCGCTGCGGTTGTGGGCGGCATCGGGAACCTGGGTGGTGCCATGGCCGGCGGCATCTCGCTGGGCTCGGCCGAGTCGATCGCCCCGCTGCTCATCCTGGAACCCCTGGGCGTGCCGGGCGTGTCGCAACTCAAGGACGCCGTGTCCTTCACCGTCCTGGTCCTCGTTCTCCTGTTCAGGCCGTCCGGGCTGTTCGGAGAGCGTCTCTCTTCGGAGGAGCGGGCATGAGCACGTTGGCCTTAACCATGCCGTCCTCGGCCATCGACCAGGACTGGCGCAGGGTGCTGCGCTGGGGCCTCATCTGCGGCGGCGTCCTGGTCGCCCTCTGTCTGGTCGGCATGCCCGTCGAGTTGGACCGGCGGGAGATCATCGAGCGTTATCTCAGCCTCGGCTACGTCTCGATCCTGCTGATCCCCATCGTGATCGGCCGGATCGCCGCCACGCAGGTGGTCCTGGAGGGCTTCGAGTCCCGCAAGCAGGGCCTGTTCGACCTGGTCACGGGCCTGCTGGTCGGCATCTTCGGAGGCACCTGCCTGACGTTGCTGATCGTGGCGCTGGATTCCTGGAACCTGCGGGATCCGCTGGTCAACTGGAGCCCGAAGCTCTTCCGCTTCCTCACCTACGAGAACGGCATCGGCTTCGGCGCCATGGCCTGGATCGTGACCTGCGGGTTGCTGGGCATGGTCGGAGCGGCGTCCCACGTCGTGCCGGCGATGGTGCGGCGTGTGAGTACGACCGTTGTACTCAGCCTGCTGGGCTTATCTGTCCTGGAGGGAGCGGTCGATGACCTCTCGGAGGGCTTCGGCCTCGACTGGTTGACGGACCTCCTCTACGCCAAGAAGGGCGGGTTGACGCTCACCTCCACGTTCGTGGCCGGGGCGGTCATCGCCGTCGTGGCCGTCCTCACCAGCGGCCGTGTGAAGGCGCTCACCACCAGCTACCGGGAAAAGGAGGGTGCCGAACGCCAGAAGGCCTCGATGATCCTGTTCGTCGTGGTGGCGGTGCTGTGCATCGTCCTGCCGATGTTCCTGGGCAAGATCATGAACGAGCTGCTGGCCAACGTCGGCCTGTTCCTGCTGTTGGCCCTGGGCCTGAACATCGTTGTCGGCCTGGCCGGCCTCCTGGACCTCGGCTATGTGGCGTTCTTCGCTGTGGGCGGTTACACGACCGCCGTACTGACCTCGCCGAACAGCCCCTTCTTCTCCCCTGAACTGCACTTCGGATTCGCCCTCGTCTTCGTGGTCATCTTCGCCATCATCATCGGGCTGGTGATCGGAGCACCGGTCATCAGGATGCGTGGCGACTACCTGGCCATCGTGACCCTCGGGTTCGGTGAGATCATCCGCCTGCTGTTCATGTCGGACTGGTTGGGCCCATATTTCGGCGGCGCCCAGGGCATCACCAACATCCCGGGTGTGGACCTC
>DUAC01000076.1:0-2247 GCA_012961035.1 Acidimicrobiia bacterium | reverse complement strand
GGAACCGACCCGCGGTCGGTGTTCTACCTGGTGCTGTTCTTCTGTGCCATAGCCATCTACGTCTCCTGGCGGCTCCAGGCGTCACGCCTGGGTCGGGCATGGATGGCCATCCGGGAGGACGAACAGGTGGCCGAGGCCATGGGCATCAACACGGTCAGTTCCAAGTTGATGGCCTTCGTGGTGGGTGCCGTGATGGCGGCCTTCAGCGGGGCCGTGCTGGCCGCCAAGGTCGGTTCGATCTTCCCGACCAGCTTCATGATCCTGATCTCGATCATCATCCTCGTGGTGGTGATCGTGGGCGGCATGGGCAACATCGCCGGCGTGATGGTCGGCTCGCTCGTCCTCATCGGCGTGCTGGGTGGACCCAAGCAGCCGGGCCTTCTCCAGGAGTTCCAGAACTTCAAGCTGCTCATCTACGGCATGCTGCTCGTCTTCATGATGCTGAAGCGCCCGGAGGGCCTCGTGCCCAGCGCCCGTCGTAGCCGCGAACTCCACCAGGAGGAGTTCCTGCAGGACGCCTGGTTGAAGGGCGACAAGCTCGGTGCCGACGACGATGACGGAGAGATAGTGGGCGACGATGGGGGGGAGGAGGAATGAGCCTTCTGGAGATCAGGGACCTGAAGATCACCTTCGGTGGACTGGATGCCCTCTCGGGGCTGAACTTCCACATCGACGAGGGCGAGATCGTCAGCGTCATCGGCCCCAACGGCGCCGGCAAGACGACGTTCTTCAACGCCATCTCCGGCCTCGTGGCCCCCACGGAGGGCGCCATCGACTTCGAGGGCGAGTCGATCCTGGGCCTGGATCCCAGCATCGTGACCTCGCTGGGCATTGCCCGCACCTTCCAGAACGTGCGGTTGTTCCCCAACATGACGATCCTCGAGAACGTCATGGTGGCCCAGCACTGTCGTACCAGCCAGCTCATCTACGGGGCGCTGTTCCAGACGAAGGCATTCAGGAAGGAGGAGCGGGAGATCCGGGAGAGGGCCGAGGAGGTCCTCGGCTTCTTCGGGCACCGACTGGTCGGCTACCGACTGGACCAGCCGGCCTTCGCCCTCTCCTATGCCAACCGACGTCGCCTGGAGATTGCCCGGGCCATGGCCACCCAGCCCAGGTTGCTCCTCCTGGACGAGCCCGTGGCCGGCATGAACCCCATCGAGACGGCTGAGTTGACGGCCCTGATCGGCCGGTTGCGCAGCGAGTGGGGCTTCACCATCGTGATGATCGAGCACGACATGAAGGTGGTTCGAGATGTGTCGGACCGGGTCGTGGTGCTGGACCACGGCGTGCCCATCGCCCAGGGGTCCTACGAAGAGGTGTCCAAGGATCCGAACGTCATCGAGGCCTATCTGGGCCGCCCGGTGGAGGCCAAGGCATGACCGATCAGAACGGTGCCACGGCGCTCCTGGAGTTCCGGAAGGTCAACACCCACTACGGGGCCGTCCACATCCTGAAGGACGTGGACCTGGCCATCTACCCGGGCGAGCTGGTCTGCCTCCTGGGCGGCAACGCCAGCGGCAAGTCCACGACGCTCAAGACCCTGCTGGGCATGGTCACGCCCACGTCAGGCGAGGTGGTGCTGGACGGCGAGGTCGTGAACGACAAGCCCACCAGTTACCGGGTCATCAACGGCGTCACGATGGTCCCGGAGAACCGTCGGCTCTTCAAGCGCCTCAGCGTCAAGGAGAACCTCGAGCTGGGGGCGTACCTGCGCAATGACAAGGACGGCATCGCCGAGGACCTGGAGAAGATCTACGACCTCTTCCCGCGGGTCAAGGAACGCCTATCGCAGAAGTCCGGCACGTTGTCTGGTGGCGAGCAGCAGATGGTTGCCATCGGCCGCGCGCTCATGTCGAGGCCCCGGGTGCTGCTCATGGACGAGCCGTCGATGGGCCTGGCCCCGGCGCTGGTGCAGCAGAACTTCGAGCTGATCCAGCAGATCCACGCCGACGGCATGGCCGTCTTCATGGTGGAGCAGAACGCCAACATGGCACTGTCCATCGCCGACCGGGGATGGGTGCTGCAGACCGGCCGGGTGGTGCTTGACGACACGGCCGAGGCCCTCCTGGCCAACCCGGAGTTGCGGGCCTCCTACCTCGGCGAGGGCTGAGGCTACTAATCACAAACACCCGGATTGTCGGCCTTCAAAGATGAGAGAGATGGCCGTCCGTACTATGGCAATCCTGGTCGGTTTGGTTCTGTTTGGCATCGGGATCAGCCTCCTGTTTCTGGCCGACCTAGGTGTCG
>DUAC01000075.1 GCA_012961035.1 Acidimicrobiia bacterium | reverse complement strand
GCTGCCGGCGGCCGGCTACGGCTCGACCAGCAACTCGTGCGCGATCGTGCGCGCCCACTACTCCACCTTCGACGGTGTGGCGATGGCCTACGAGGGCTTCTCCTACTGGAAGGACTGGTCCAACTACCTGGACTCCGAGGACGAGCGCGGCCACGCCCTCTACATGCAGTCCGGCACCGTGCTGTTCATGCTCGATGGCGGCCACCACGAGAAGGTCCTGCCGCTGTTCGACCAGGTGGGGGTGCCCTACGAGATCCTCAACAACGAGGAACTGGCCGAACGCTTTCCGTTCTTCGAGCACGGCACCCACGGCGAGCCGTGCCGGCCCGCCGACGACCGCTTCTGGGAAGAGCCCGAAGGCGAGATCATGGGGGCGCTCTACACGCCGGACTCCGGCTACGTGAGCGACCCGCAGTTGGCCAGCCACAACCTGCAGAGGGCGGCCGAGGCCAAGGGTGGCGAGTTCCGGTTCAACACCGAGGTGACCGACATCCGTCGGGCCGATGGTCGGACCACCGGCATCACCCTGGCCGGCGGGACCGAGGTGGACTCCCCCGTTGTGGTCAACGTGGCGGGCCCCCACTCTTTCGTCATCAACAAGATGGCCGGCGTCTACGACTCCATGAACATCAAGACCAAGGCGCTTCGCCACGAGGTGCACCACGTGCCGTCGCCGCCGGGGATCGACTTCGAGAAGGACGGCCTGCACACCTCGGACTCCGACCTGGCCATCTACGTCCGACCCGAGTCCGGCAACAACATCCTGATCGGCTCCGAGGACCCGACCTGCGACGAGCAGGTCTGGGTGGACGACCCGGACGACTACGACGACGTGGTATCAGACGAACAGTGGAACGCCCAGGTCCTACGCCTGGCCCGCCGCATGCCGGATCTCGGGATACCAAACGAGAAGAAGGGCATCGTCGACCTGTACGACGTGTCCGATGACTGGATCCCGATCTACGACCGGACCGACCTGGATGGCTTCTACGTGGCGATCGGGTCCAGCGGCAACCAGTTCAAGAACGCCCCCGTGGCCGGCTGGTGCATGGCGGAGCTGATCGAGGCGGTGGAAGGCGGCCACGACCACGACGCCGATCCGCTGGTGGTAACAGGCGTGCACACCGGCCTTGAGATGGACATGGGCTTCTACAGGCGCAACCGGGAGATCAACCCGGACAGCTCGTTCTCCGTCAACGGCTGAGCCCGGCCGCCCAGCCGGGCCGGACCTCGTCGGCCACGATCCACAGGGCCCGGGTCAGTCGTCCTCGGCCACTATTCGTAGGGCCCGGCGGAACTCCTCACGGGTGAACTCGTCACCGAGGCTGGACTCGTCGCCGGGCTCCTCTACGAGCACCGGCGGGTCGTCGTCGTATTCGAGGCGCAGGGCGCGGCTCATGACGCCGTGCATGGCATATGTGCAGACGATGTAGGTCAGCTCCAGGATCTCCTCGTCGGAGAGGTGCTCCTGGAGGGCGGAGAAAATGCCGTCGGGTACGCGCCCGTGCTGGATTGAGAGGGCATCGGTGTAGGCCAGCACGGCCCGCTCGACCTCGTCGAAGCAGGTGGCGGTCTCCCAGGCCTCGATGGCCTCGATCTGCTCGTCCGGAATGCCGACGGTTCGGCAGGCCTTGCGGTGCTGGGAGTAGACGAAGCGGCTGCCCACGCACCAGCCGACCCTGGTCTGGCCCAGCTCCCGGAGCTTCGGATCCAGTAGGCGTCTCGGGCTGCGGTAGAGGGCGATGCCAGCGACGGCGTGGTCGAACACGTCGGGAACGAGGGCGAACGTGGACCACCAGTCGCCCGGGGTGCCCGTGAGGGTGCCGGGCTCGTCGATCGGGTCGCGGTCCCCGAAGAGCATCTGGAAGATGGGCTGGGCACCGGCGTGGAGATCGGCCCTACGTACCCGTCGGAGGCGTGGCATGGCCGGACTGTAGGACCGGGGATCAGCCCGACCCCCAGCCGGGCACCGGCGCCGGTCAGCTGATGGGGCTGGACGGCATCCAGTCGTCGGTGGACTCCGTCGCCGTGGCCCCGACCACCACCCGTGTCTTGAACACCTTGTCGACGAGGCGCTGGTTCCTGGAATCCCAGAGCGGCCAGAGGATGTCGATGAGTTGGAGGACGTTGCCGACGCCCTGGATGCCGCCGACCAGGGCCGGGACCAACCAGCGCCCCACGCCCTTGGCGCCGCCGGGCGCCTCTCCCGAGTCGACGTCTACCAGGCGGATCCTCAGGCGACGCTTTCCGGGTGTATTGCCGGTGACCCCCTGCCGGTAGCCGAAGAGCCAGCCACCCCATACGAACACACCGACACCGGAGATGATGCCGACGACGAGCAGGCCCACGCTCCCACCAGTGAACGAGAACTCGTCGGCGACCTCGTCCCATGCCGTAACGACCGCCACGACCACGAGGAGTACCGGGACGAGCAACGCACCGAAGAACAACAGGGCGTCGATGATGGCCGCCTTGCCGCGGGTCCACCATGTGGCGGACTCCAGGTCGGAGACGGGGTCGAGGTCAGCGTCGGTCATGTTCAGGTATCCCTCTGGATGGCGCAGTCGATCGACGGGGTCGCTGAATCCGATCCTACGACCCCGGTGTGCCCTCGGCACCGCCCCTACGCTGCGCGAGATGGCCACCACCTGGAGCTCCACGCTCACCGACGGGCAACGTCGGACCTATGCCGAAGACGGCGTGGTCCACGTGCCGGGCGCCGTGGACGCCGACCTGCTGGCCGGCATCGGGGTACTCGTCGACCGGCAGCTGACCGATCCGGGTCCGTGGGTGACCGACACCGGCCCCGAGCCGGCGGCCGGACGGCTCTTCACCACCCGCTACCTGTGGCGCACCGAAGAAGCCATACGCAGCTTCGTGTTCGAGTCCGGTATGGCCGAGTTGGCCGCGGCCCTCATGGGTTCGGACTCGGCCCGCTTCTACTTCGACCACCTGCTGGTCAAGGAGCCGGGCACGGAGTCGCCGACACCGTGGCACCAGGACATCGGGTACTGGCCCTTCCTGGGCTCGCAGATCTGCTCGGTGTGGGTGGCGTGCACCGGAGCCAGCGTGGCCGAGAGCTCGCTTGAGTTCGTGCGGGGATCGCACCGCTGGGAGAGGTACTTCGCACCCGAGTCGTTCACCGGAGAGTCGGCGTGGACGGCCGACTTCGTGGGCGAACGCTGCCCTGACATCGAGTCGGCCCGGGACGACTACGACATCGTGGGATTCGACGTGGAACCGGGCGACGCCCTGGTGTTCTCATCGTGGATCGTCCACGGGTCGCCGGGCAACGCCGGCACGCACAGGCGGACCGCCCTGTCGACCCGCTGGTTGGGCAACGACGCCGTCTGGTCGCCGCACCCCGGTTGCGATCCGAGCGTCACCCAGGCCGACACGACCGCTGTTCCGGGCCATTATCCGGCCGACGACGACAGGTTCCCGCTGGTCTGGTCCACCTGACGGGTCAGGTGGCGGCCTGGGCCGCCAACTCGCAGAGTCGGTCGACCGTCCGACGGAGTTCCGCCGAAGCCGTACCCGGGCGTCGTTGGCTGAACACCTTCGCCAGCTCGTCGTAGTACCAGGCCTGGTCGGCGGGTCCGGCGTTGAACCGACTCCAGAAGTCGCCGCCGGTGGTCAGGGCGGCGGCTGCATCCTCCACGATGCAGCGGGCGTTGTGTCGCTTGTCGGCCAGCGAAACGCAGAGCGTTGCCTGGTCGGCGTCGGCCAGATGGTCGATGTAGGCCTGCTTGCGGGGCCGCCACGGAGGCTTCGGGGAGACCTCGGTGTCGCTGCAGGCCGCCACGATGCGGGCAACCTCGGCACCGAATCGGCCGGCCACATCGGCCACCGTCGCTCGGGTGTCCTCCACGACGTCATGCAGCATCGCTGCGATGGCGATGGTCTCGGTCTCATCTCGCAGCACGTCATCTACAGCCGCGTCCTCGATGGCCAACGCGGTGACGGCGAGGAGGTGGCTGAGATACGGGATCTGCGTGCCCTTGCGGGCCTGCCCGTCGTGCATCGACCGGGCGAACAGCACCGCACCGCCGAACCGCCTCGACACCGGCGGCGGGCGGTACACCAGCGATCCAGGATCCACCTCTCCAGTCAAGCCGACCTCCACCAGCTCTGTCGCAGATCTCTGTGACAGGACCGCTGCCATCACCGCGATGCAGACGAATCCCGGACCAGGGCCAGGGCTGCGAGGGCCAGGGCGGCGGCCACCAGGTACGGGGCACCCACGGCCACCCGGCCGAACAGCACGCCAGCCAGCAGCGGTCCGACGATCCGGCCCAACGCCCCGGCACTCTGCTGCAGGCCGAGGGCCGACCCACGACCGTCGGCACCCACAGTCTCGACGGTGGCGTTCGAGAGCGTCGGTCCGAACACGCCCTGTCCCACCACCAACAGCACCAGGGCGACGGCGAGGCCGGCCCAGCCTCCGCCCATGGCCAGCACGACCATTCCCGCGGCCACCAACGACAGCGCCGCCCGCAACGCAGAACCGGTTCCCAGTCGGGCGTTGACGGGCCCCACGATCCGGGTCTGGACTAGCACCATCAGCAGCCCGATGGAGGCGAACAGGCCGTACACCGTCGGGTCCCCCACCTCGGGGAACCGTCGCTCGACCAGCATGGCGAAGGTGGCCTCGAACCCGGCGAAACCGACCATCGCCACCAGCGATAGCACGGCCAGGCGACGTACCCCCGCACCCGACGCACCCCACAGGGCCAAGCGACCCGGCTTCGGGGCTGAAGCCGGAGCCGACCGCCGACCCGACGGCAGGCGCACCAGGGCGACGACGGCGTTGCCTGCTGCCAGAGCGGCGGCCACGAAGAACGGCAGTTCCCGGCCACCCAACGCCGCAATGGAGCCGATCAGCGGCCCG
>DUAC01000074.1 GCA_012961035.1 Acidimicrobiia bacterium | reverse complement strand
GACGGGCCGTGGCCTACGGCGACGGCTGGATACCGATCGGCGGGAGGACGGCCGTGGATGGACGCGGGCTGTCGGACCTGCGTGCCGAGGCGTGTGGTGAGGCGGGCCGGGACCCGGCCAGCCTGGAGATATCCATCTACTACGCGCCGCCGGACGTCGGCATCATCGCCGACCTGGCCGAGCATGGCATCGAGCGGGTCGCCTTCGGCGTCCCGTCGGAGGGCCGTGACGCGGTGCTGCAGGTCTTGGACGGCTACGCCGAGGTTATGGCGTCGCTCTAGCCGAGCGTGGCTGCCAGATCAGATGCGAGAGCGGACCGCTGCTCGGCATCGAGGTCCACGGCCAGTTCCAGCACGGGGAAGTCGCTACCCAGGCGCACCGGTCCCTCGCCGAGTGTGAATCGCAGGTACTGGACCGCCGACAGGCGACCACGGCCCACCTGGGCGGGATCGAACTCGGCGGGAACCCGTGTTCCATCAGCCAACTCGGCGTAGAGGCACTCCTGCAGGCCCAACCAGGCTTCCAGAAGGGGTCGGCGTTCGGCCTCGCCTTCGATCTCGATGAGGAGGGCGCATCCGAGTTGGCCGGGACCGCCGAGCATCACGTTGTAGGTCTCGATCTCCAGCTCGATGCTGGACTCGCGGCTGATCTGCTCGGCCCGCGTGATCTCCTGGATCTGATAGCGGATCGTGTCGTGGTTCTCGAACAGGAACGTCAGGTGCTCGCCCAGGTGGATGCGCCGGGGCTTCTTGATTTCCAGGGCGGCGGCACGCAGCGACTCCCTGTCATCGGAGTACGTCTGCCAGTCGACGATGTCTGCCCGGCGTATGTGGTGTGCGGCTACACGGGTCATGACGGCGCACCGTTCTCATCAATGGAGTTGCCGGGGTCGACCTGGCTGTCAGGGGCGCTGGGGTTGTCGGGGCCACCTGGATCCGGAGTCTCGACCGGAGTGGGAAATCCGTCCGGCTCGTAGGCCCTGGCCAGGATGGTCATGGGATGGAGGGGCCGTCTGTCTGCATGCTGGGCGAACTGCAGGGCGGCCAGCGGACAGTCGGTGGCCCACACCTCGGCCGACCCGTCTCCTCCGGATGCCATCCCATCGAAGGCCTTCTTTCCGATGCGAACCGATGCCTCGAATCCCTCCACCTTCATCGCGTGCGTGCCGTCGTGGCCGCAGCACTCCATGGTCATGGACGGCTTCACCGCGGGGATGTTGCGCAGCAGGTCCCGCCCCCTGAAGCCCACGGCCTGGGCCCGGAGGTGGCATGGGGCGTGGTACGAGACCGGTCCCGGGGTGGAAGCGAAGTCCGTGTCGAATCGGTCCTCGTCGCGGATCGACCACAGGAACTCCGACGGGTCCAGGACGGCCTCGGCGACCTTCGCAGCGCGTTCTCGGTCCTCCGGGGCCACCAGGCCCGGGTACTCGCGGCGCAGCATCATGGAGCAGGTCGGGTTGATGGCCAGCACCTTCTTGCCGGCATCCACGTGGGGTTCGAGGCGGTCCAGGTTGGTGGCGGCCCTCGCCTGGAGGCCCGCCAGGTCGCCGGACTCCCAGGCCGGCATTCCGCAGCACACCAGGCCCTGCTCACAGGTGATCTCCACGCCGTTGCGCTGCAGTACCGAGATCGTGTCACGGCCCACCTCCGGCTCGTTGTGCTCGACGTAGCAGGTGGGGAACAGGACGGCCTCGCCATCGGTCGGGTCGTCTGATACCAGACCCTCGCCGGTCGCCCATTTCGTGAAGGTGGTCCGGGCGAACGTGGGCAGGTCCTTGTCCCGGTGGATGCCAAGGGCCTTCTCGAGGAACAGGCGGTGTATCCGGCTGCGGGAGTTCAGCGTGTTGGCCAGCCCCCCGGATGCCCGCGCCAGGCGGGCGGTCCCGTCCGGGTCGCCTAGCAACTTCTCACGCAACCCCAGGCCCTCGGCCCTGGTCCGCTGCGCCTTGAAGCGATGTACGAGCTTCGGGAAGTCCAGCTGGAAGTCGTGCCCATCGCGCACCGTGTACGGGCACTGCACCTCGCAGAGCTTGCACTGGAAGCACTCATCCATGACCTGGGCCGTCTCGGTGGCGGTCACCGATCTCACATCACCGTCGTGGCGGTCGTCGATGAACGAGAACAGGTCCGGAAACGAGTCGCAGTACTTGAAGCACATACGGCACCCGTGGCAGATCTCGAAGGTGCGGTCCACCTCGGCCTGGAGTGCCTCGGGATCCCAGTAGACGTCCTCGGACGGGTCGTAGGAGAGTCCCGGGGTGGGGGAGTAGGAGATGTGGTCGGCCATGTTGCTGGTGGTCTCCGCCGGTTCTCAGGTCAGCCCGGGTCGGGCCGAGTCAGAGGTCTGGATGCAGACCTGGGTGCAGGCCTGGACGGGCGGCCATACGCGACGTACCGGCCGCCCCCACGGGATGCGACCGGTACGTGGCACGTCTTGTTCGACTGGTTCAGCCTGAACTATGTCAGCTGGCCCCATCGAGGAGCGACTGGAAGCGGCCGGCATGTGACTTCTCGGCCTTGGCCAGCGTCTCGAACCAGTCGGCGATGTCGTCGTGGCCCTCTTCGCGGGCGGTCTTGGCCATGCCCGGGTACATCTCGGTGTACTCGTGGGTCTCGCCGGCCACAGCGGCGGCCAGGTTCTCCAGCGTGTCGCCGATGGGGAGGCCGGTGGCCGGGTCGCCGACCTTCTTGATGTAGTCGAGGTGGCCGTGGGCGTGACCGGTCTCGCCGTCCGCTGTGTCGCGGAAGTTGCCGGCGATGTCCGGGTAGCCCTCGATGTCGGCGACCTTGGCGAAGTAGAGGTATCGACGGTTGGCCTGGGACTCGCCTGCGAAGGCGGCCTTCAGGTTCTCGAATGTCTGGCTGCCTTCGAGGCTCACGATATTGCTCCTGATTCTCTCCGCTGGCTCAGCCCGGTGGGGCTGAGGCGGTCAATGTACCCCTGTGGTGGCGGTCAGAGGTGACTCGGTCATCCGACGGGGCACTCAACTCGTTCCGGCTACCCGCCCAGGATCATCGCCACAATTGCCGGCCGCTATTCCTCGCCGTAGCGGGGCACATCGGGGCCCATGAGATCCGTGAACAACGCCAGCACCTCGCCGTCATCGGCGTGGCGGCCGGTCTCGGCCTTGGAGTAGATCAGGTTCCCGTCGACGGTCACGTCGAACACGCCGTTGTCGCCCGTCACGAGGCGCAGGTCGGCAATGACGTGCTGGTAGTTGGTGAGGAGGTCCGAGACCGCGCTCACGGCGCGGGCCGAATAATCTCAGGGGACGCAGTAGGTGATCTGGATCTGGTGGTCTGCCATGGAGGAACCCTAGGCGCGACCCGGGGGAGCGGTCAGTGCTCCTGCCACCTGGATGGCTCCTGGGCTGGCGACGAGGTCGCACGGCAGCGATCCGAACGGTTCTCCGTCGGCCCGGAGCCCGGGCCGGGCATCCAGGGCCACGATCCCGACGGCGGCTGCCCTGAACATCGAGACGTCGGGATGGTCCAGGTGGGCTCCCGTCCGGACCTTCGCGAAGGATCGGAGCAGGCTGAGGCGCCCCACCTCTCCCACGACGCAGACGTCCAGCAGGCCATCGGTCGGGTCGGCGTCCGGACAGATCCGCATGCCGCCACCGAAGAACGCCGTGTTTGCCACGACCACGACAGCGGCGGTCAACTCCACCACCTCGCCGTCCAGGGTGAGGCGGTAGCGGCCGGGTCGCATGCCGGGCAGCTCGGCCAGGGTGGCGAGCGTGTAGCGAGATGGCCCACGGGGAAACCGCATCGCCTCGGCCCTTACGTTCACCGCGGCCGGAAAGCCGGCTACGCAGCTGGTGACCGCATGGCGTTCTCCGGTCCAGATGAGGTCGACCGGAACCGGGTCTGCGAGGGCCCGATCCACCCGATCCTCCAGCGATCCGACCCGGAGTCCGAGTGCCTCGGCGGCGTCGTTCCCGGTTCCACCGGCGACCAGGCCGAGCACCGTGTCCGAACCGGCGGCGGCGTCGGCGGCGATCTGGACGATGCCATCCCCCCCGAAGACCACGAGGCGATCCACCCCGGATGCCACGGCGTCGGCGGCCGCGGAAGCAGCCTCGCGTGCGGAGGTGGCGTCGAGGACGAATGGTTCCACGCCACGGGTCCTTAGCCGGTCCACCACCGTCTGGACGTCGCCTGCGGCCCGCCCGGACCGGGCGGCGGGGTTGGCCAGGAGTGCCACCTGCGACATGGGGCCATCTTCCCCCATAGGTAGCCTCAGCCCAAGAACCGGCCTCAGCCGGCCCGATCCGACAGGAGCCTCCATGCGCTCGAAGACCGCCATCCGCAAGCCCGTCGGATCCATCGGAGCAGTCGTCGCCACGGCGCTGCTGGCGGGTGCCTGCGGCGGCGGTTCGGGCAGCTCGAGCGTCGCCGTTGAGCCGGAAGATGGCGTGCTGAGGATCGTTGCCGATGACACCCATGACTTCGATGCGGACGCCTACGTGGTCTCGGCGGGCGAGCTCCGGGTCGACTACGTACAGTCCGGCTTCCAGAACCACACCCTGGTGATCGAGGGGATTGAGGACCAGATGCGCCTCGAGGTCGAGAACGGTGGCCGGGACTCTGGAACCGTGACCCTCCAGCCCGGGCGCTACATCATCTACTGCGACGTGGCCGGCCACCGTGACGGTGGCATGGAAGCCCGGTTGCTCGTCGAGTAGCCAGTTGCTCGTGGAGCAGGGGGGACTGCTCCGGGTTGGTGCCGACCGGTCAGCCCCGCCACCCCGCTGACCGGAACGCCCCGGCGTTCGTAGTGTTCAGGACCTGGTGTCCAAAACTGAAACGGCCCGCCCGTGAGGGCGGACCGTTTCGCGTTCAGGGTTACCTGATCAGGCGAGGATCTCGAAGAGCAGGTAGAGGACCAGGGTGATGCCCAGGCCGTAGCCGATGGTGTGCGTGTGCTTGTCCAGGACCTTCTTGTTGAGGAAGCCGTCGTAGCCGCCCAGCTTGCCGAGGGCAGCGAC
>DUAC01000073.1 GCA_012961035.1 Acidimicrobiia bacterium | reverse complement strand
GTCCACCTGGGGATGACCGGCGCCCTCTTCGTGGACCCCGGACCGCCTGACGACGACTACTCCCGGGCCTGGTGGAGGTTGGAGGACGGCCGTCACCTCTGGTTCCGGGACGTCAGACGATTCGGTCGGACGGTCGTGGTGCCATGGGGCGACCACCGGTCCCTGCCGACCCTCCGTGACCTGGGTCCCGAGCCGTTCGACCCGGCGCTGACCGGTGCCACCTTCCACCGGGCACTCGCCACCAGCAGCCGCCGGGTCAAGACCAAGCTCCTGTCGCAGCGGCCCATCGCCGGCATCGGCAACATCTACGCCGACGAGGCACTCTGGCGATCGGGAATCCACCCGGGCACCCGACGCCTGGGACCGGAACGCTCGGAACGACTCCTCGGGCACCTACGCGAGGTGCTGGGCGAGGCCCTGGACAACGGTGGTACCACCCTGCGCGACTACCGGACGCCGGACGGTGGATCGGGAAGAAACCAGCACCACCTCGACTGCTACGGGCGGTCGGGGCAGCCCTGCAGGTCCTGCGGAGACCTGCTCATCTCCCGATCCATGGACCAGCGCACCACCACCTGGTGCCCGACCTGCCAGGCCCGCTGACCTGGCGACGGGGGTGCCCCGACCGTAGCCATGCAGACCTCTACGCTCGGCGCCGTGAGCCCCCTTCCCAGACGCAGCATCCGGAGGGCCCT
The DNA here is from genome assembly GCA_012961035.1 of Acidimicrobiia bacterium. Taxonomy (GTDB): domain Bacteria; phylum Actinomycetota; class Acidimicrobiia; order Acidimicrobiales; family MedAcidi-G1; genus UBA9410. The sequence continues at coordinate 28,831 of DUAC01000073.1, read as the reverse complement.
CCCCTTCACCGCTCTGCTGCTCGTCCTGGCCGCCGCCCCGGTCATCGCCGGCCCCTACGACGTCGAGATAGCCCGGATACGCACCGACATCGAGGCCAAGCTGGACCTCATCACGGGGCAGCACGACCGCATCTCCGGGTTCGAGGAGGACCTGGTGGCGCTGGACCACCAGATGATCGACAACGATTCGGCCATCAGCAGCGAGGACACCGAGCTGAGGGTCCTTCCCATACGCCTGGAGCTGCTCGCCGACCAGTTCATCCAGGTCCTGGCGTCGCGCAGCGAGCCGGCGATGCTCCACCAGACGATGGCCATCGACGCCTACCTGAGAAACGACGAGCGCATGAACGCCGTGCTCACCCAGTCGGCACAGTTGGCGGCCGACTCCCTGGATGGCGTCCGCGACCGGATGCTCTACGAATCCGTGATCGACGAGTCGCGACGCCGACTGGACCTCATCGATGCCGAGCTGCGGCTCTCGGCCGATGCCGTGAGGGGCCTCAGGGCCCTGATCGGAGAGGCCGAGGAGAGGCGACAGATGGCCGTGGACGCCCTGTCCGGGACGAGGGACGCGAAGCCCCCCATCCGGGTCGCCATCGTGGACGCCCGGACCGCCATCGTGGACGCCCGGACCGCCATCGATGACGCCCGGACCGCCATTGCCGGCTACGAGGAGGAGATACTCCGCCTTGAGCTACTCGCCGTCACCCGCAGGTGGACGGGAACGCAGGGAACCGACATCGGTCGTCCGGCCCTGGCGGTCAAGATCGACAACGTCACCAGGGCGCACCCCCAGTCGGGACTGAATGCCGCCGACGTCGTGTACGAGGAGATCGTGGAGGGCGGCGTCACACGGCTGGTCGCCGTGTTCCAGTCCACGTCTGCCGACATGGTCGGCCCCGTCCGTTCAGCCCGGACCTCCGACCCGCCACTCCTGACCGGCTTCGACCACCCGCTGCTCGCCTACTCGGGTGCCAACAGGGGCACCAAGGACGAGCTGGCCGCCTCCACGATGGTCGACGTCGGCTACGACGCCCTGACCGACGAGTACTGGAGGAGCAGGACCCGCCGCCCACCGCACAACCTCTACACCTCCACCGATGGGCTCTGGGCACACCACGCCGGACGCACTGCGGTCCCTCCGGCACCGTTCGCGTACCGCTATCCGGAACAGGCCCTCCACCCGGCGGCCCAGCCGGCCACCGGTGTCAGCATCGACTTCGGCCTGACGGAGGTCGACTACGACTGGAACGGGACCGGCTGGGCCCGCACCCATGGAGGCAACCCACACGTCGACGACAAGGGGGCACGGGTGGCCCCCGCCAACGTGGTCGTGCAGTTCGTGTCCTACGGCTGGAGCAAGGCCGACAGCCGTTCGCCGGAGGCTCGGACCACCGGATCCGGGGAGGCCTGGGTGTTCACGGCCGGCCAGGTGGTCGTGGGCCAATGGAGTAGGCCCGACGCCTCGCTCCCGGCCACCTTCTCCGCCGACGGCGAGGAGATCCGGCTCTCGCCGGGCACCACGTGGGTGGCCCTGGCTCGGAAGAAGACCGCCTCCTGGAGGGACTGATCCCCGGTCGGCGGGGCCAGGCCCGCACCCGGGGCCGGTAGGCCCTCTTCAGGTAATCGCAGCGACCGCGAACACGTCGGCCGGGGCCGTGCCGTCGGCCGTGACCGTCAGCAGCTCGATCCCGTCCTCGGTCACCAGCAGGGTGTGCTCGTACTGCGCCGTACGACAACCGTCCAGGGTCACCGCTGTCCAGTCGTCATCCCACATCCCGCACGCGGGATCCCCGAGGGTCAGCATGGGCTCCACGGTGAAGGTCATCCCGGGTACCAGGACCGTCTGGGCGCGGGGATCGTGGTAGTGCGGAATCTGGAGGCCGCTGTGGAACTCGGTGCCGATGCCGTGGCCGATGAACTCCCGGACGACGCCGAGGCCGTGGCGATTGGCGTGCTTCTGGATGGCCCGGCCAATGGCGTGGACCGGTCGACCCGGGCCGGCCGCTGCGATCCCCTCGTCCAGGGCGACCCGTGTCTCGACGATCAGGTGGCGGTCGTGGTCCGACACCTCCCCCACCGGGAAGGTCACGGAGGTGTCCCCGTGGACCCCGTCCAGGAAGATGGTCACGTCGATGTTCACGATGTCGCCGTCGGCCAGTGCCCTGCTGTCCGGTATGCCGTGGCAGATCACCTCGTTCACCGAGGTGCAGACCGACTTCGGGTAGCCGCGGTAGTTCAACGGGCTCGGATAGCCACCGCGTGCGATGGTCGCCTCGTGGACTATCTCGTCCAGCCGGTCGGTGGTCACGCCGGGTGCCACGTGGGGTCCCACCTCCAGCAGGATCTCAGCCGCCGCCCGGCCGGCCAGACGCATCCTCCTGATCTCATCTTCGGTCCGAACCGAAGATGAGGAGGACGGTCCCGGATCGCCGGACACGGCGTACGGAGGTCGACCGATGGACGGCGGGACGGCACGGGTCGGGCTGAGTAGCCCGGCACGGATGGGTGGCTCCGAACGGGGGGCGAGGGTCGCCTGTCGACGCTTCCGCTTTGCCACCGGACGATGCTACCGGCGACCGGTGGACGGGCCGGTCCGGCGGATTCCGGTCACCGGAGGAACCGGCTGACGCTGTCCACCACGCAGGCCGGGCGGTCGGAGCCCTCCACCTCCACGGTTATGCGGATCACCGCCTGGTAGCCGCCGACGACCTCGTCGACCTGGACCAGCTCGGCACCTCCACGCACCCGGGAGCCGACCACGACCGGCGAGGGGAAGCGGACCTTGTTCGTGCCGTAGTTGATCCCCATAGAGATTCCGTCCACCCGAACCAGTTCGGGCAGCATCTGGTTGGTCAGGGCCAGCGTCAGGTAGCCGTGGGCGATGGTGGCTCCGAACGGACCAGCCGCCGCCCTCTCCGGATCCACATGGATCCACTGGTGGTCGCCAGTCGCCTCGGCGAACAGGTCGATCCGGTCCTGGTCGACGGTGATCCAGTCGCCATGGCCCAGGTGGGTGCCCACGGCACCGGGGAGCTCGTCAGGGCTTGCGAAGACGGTCGTCATCACGGTCCTCCATCCGGGACGGGTACCCGTGGATAGGTCGTCGGCAGCATCCGCGGTGGAGGTCGACACTACGCTTCGCATCGACCGAAAGGCCCGACGGGCCGTGTGGAATGCGCTGGCAGGAGGTTCCGTGGCCGCATCCGGTGGTACCCGGGCCATCCTCGCCGCCCTGCTGGCCAACATCGGCATCGCCGTGGCCAAGTTCGTGGGCTTCCTGATCACCCGGTCGTCGGCGATGCTGGCCGAGAGCATCCACTCGGTCGCCGACGTCTCCAACCAGTTGCTCCTGCTCCTGGGCGGCCGTCGCTCCCGCCGTGCCCCGACCGCCACCCATCCGTTCGGATTCGGAAGGGAGCGCTACTTCTGGTCCTTCGTGGTGGCCCTCGTGCTGTTCTCGGTGGGTGCCGCCTTCGCCGTGTTCGAGGGCATCAGGAAGGTCCGCCAGCCCCACCACCTGGATGAGGTCGGCTGGGGAGTGGCGATCCTCGTCTTCGCCATCCTCCTGGAGACCTGGTCGTTCCGGACCGCTGTGGTCGCTGCGATACCCGAGCGCGGCGACCTCACCTGGCGACAGTTCGTCATCCGGAGCCGGAACCCGGAACTACCTGTGATCCTCCTCGAGGATGCCGGCGCCCTACTCGGCCTGGTCATCGCCCTGACGGCGATCGGGCTCTCGTCGATTACCGGGGAACCCCGCTGGGACGGCGTGGGCACGATCCTCATCGGCCTCCTCCTCGGTGCCATCGCCACGGTGCTGGCACGCGAGATGAAGAGCCTCCTGATCGGCGAGTCTGCCGGCGAGACCGACCGTGCGGCCATCGTCGAGGCCATCGCCACCACCCCCGGGGTGGCCTCCCTCGTCCACCTGCGGACCCAGCACCTGGGCCCCGACGAGATACTCGTGGGGGCGAGGGTGGCGTTCCACCCGGACCTGGATGCTGCCGGGGTGACGGCGGTGGTGGACGTGGTGGAGGAACGCGTCAGGCGCGTCGTGCCGTCTGCGGGACCGATCTACGTCGAACCGGCGGACCCGACGTGACCGGACCCATCGGAAGATGGCGGCGTCCGGGTAGGGGAACCCGGTGAACCCGGTGAACCACCGGACACGGGACGGGCGACGTGCCCGGTTGCTGCTCGGGGCACTCGCCGTGGCGGGCGGCTGGGCGGCATTCGACACCTGTCTGGGCGCCCGTCGGATCACCAGGGCCATGGCGGCGGGTGGTCGTTCCCGGACCAGGTCGATCCAGAGGGCGTTTCCGGTCGAAGCGGGGGAGACGGTCATGCTCGGCGACAGCATCACCGCCGATGGCGACTGGACGGCGGCCCTTCCCGATCGACGGGTCCGCAACCGCGGCATCGCGTGGGACACCACGGCGGACCTCCTGGAACGCCTCGACGACTCGCTCACTGGCCCACCGGAGGTGGCGGTCATCCTGATCGGGACGAATGACCTGGAGTTCGGGGTGGCACACGCCCAGACGGTCCGCAACACCTGCCTGATCCTGGACCGGATCTCAGCCGTGGCACCGGCGACCAGGGTCGTGCTCCAGGCGGTCCTTCCCAGGAGCGACCGCTACAACACGCTCGTGGCACCCCTGAACGCCGCCCTGGCTCGGGTGTGCGGTGAGCGCCAGGTCGAGTTCCTGGACCTGACCGTCCACTTCACAGGTCCCGACGGCAGGTTGGAACCGACGATGACCGATGACGGGCTGCACCCCAATGACGTGGGCCACCATCGGTGGGTGGAGCTGCTGCGGGAAGTCCTGGGATCCTGAAGGCGCAGGGGTCGGAAGCCTGACCCCGATGTCCGGACGGCCCGGACGGACTCAGACCACGGAGGCTCCCACGAGGCCCCCGATCACGTAGGTGGTGACGCAGGCACCACCGGCCACCAGCAACTGGCGGACCACCGTCCGCACGACGGAGCGTTCGGTCAGCATGGCCAGGACACCTCCCACCAGGGCGGCGGCCCCGACACCCGAAATGGCCGAGGCCCAGATGGCGCTGGTCCCCGAGCCGACCAGCCACGGGACCAGCGGCACGAACGCTCCGACGGCGAACGCCAGGAAGCTGGCCACCGCAGCCGCCCCCGGGTTGCCCAACTGGTTGGGATCCACACCCAGCTCCTCCCGGGCATGGACCTCCAGGGCGATCTCCGGATCTGACATGAGCTCCGCGGCGACCCTGTCGGCATGTTCGGGGTCCAGCCCACGGGCCACGTAGATGGCGGACAACTCGGCCTGTTCGGCCTCGGGGTTCTCGGCGATCGAGATCCGCTCGATCTCCAACTCGCGCTCCACCAGCTCGGCCTGGGCCTTCAAGGATACGAACTCTCCGGCCGCCATCGAGATGGCCCCTGCCAGCAGGCCTGAGATGCCGGCCAGGCGTACGAAGGACGGATCGGTGCCGGCCCCGGCGATGCCCAGGATGAGCGCCACGTTGGAGACCAACCCGTCGCTGACGCCGAACACCGCTGCGCGGGCAGTTCCGCCTTGTACGTCCCGGTGTCTGTGCACCATGGATGCAGCCATCCCATGACGGTAGCCCGACCGGCCCGCAGGGTCGGCCGTGTCCGGTGGATCAGCCGAGCGGCGCCGGATCCTCGCAGGGATCCACCTCGTAGAGGGGGTCCGACCGCCAGGGGTCCTTCTCCCAGCCTGCTACGAGGTCCAGGCCCGCGTCGGCCAGGATCGCGGCCGCCGTGATCTCTGCGACCACCTCGGCGCCTTCACGGCAGATATGGACGCCGTCGACCTTTCGCACCGGCCAGGCAGCGCCGTGGCGATCCACGTATTGGACGTAGCTGCCCTCGGTATCGGTGAAACCCGGGGTGAGGTCCACCAGCGACATGCGATCGTCGCCGCCCGCCAGGTCTGCCAGCAGGCGATTCAGCCGCTCGGACTGACCCGCCTCCGGAGACGGCAGCATCGTCAGCCAGTAGACGTGGGCGCCATCTGCGGTCAGGACGTCGAGCGCCACGCCCACCAGGAAGGCGAACTGGGCCTCCCAGTCGGGGTCCTCCGGCCTGGGTCGACGCCGCTCTCCACCGTGGACGGCCTGGACGTCCCAGATCCCGGTCTGGACGACGACCGCCTCGGGCCGTACCTCCTCCAGGAAGGGCTCCCAGATCTCCCACCAGTGGAAGATCGGCCACTGGCTGAGGCCGAAGCCCATCTGGGTCCGGTTGGCTGACACGACCAGCCCGGTGTGCTGCAGGGCCGCTGTCAGGCCCGGCTCGATCTCATAGGTGACGCTGTCGCCGATCACCATCACCCGGAGGGGCTCCAGGGCTGTCGGACTGCGCAGAACCTGATCCACCCTTCTGGCCGCCGCAGGGCCGGTCGTGGTGGACATGGACGGAACCGTCGTCGTGGTGGGCGGGACCATCGTCGTGGTGGGTAGAACCGTCGTGCTGGACCGAACCGTGGACGGAACCATCGTCGTGGACAGGGTCGGCTGGACGTCACCGGACGGCGCCTCCACACCCGACAGGGTCGCCGAAGTCGTGGGTGCCGCCACGGGCATGGACGTGGCTCCGCACGCCACCGCCAGCAACAGGCCCCCCGACCAGGCCACCGACCGGAGGGCGGATCCCATCCGGGATCAGCTACCCGAACGGGTGGTCAGCCAGGCACCCCCGACGAGGACCAGCGCACCGGACACCTGGACGACTCCGAGGGTCTCTCCCAGGATGGCGATGCCGAGCACCGCGGCCACCACCGGCACGACGTAGGTCACCGCCGACATCCGGACCGGCCCGACCCGTCCGATGAGCGAAGCGGCCGCCACGTACGCGATGCCGGTTCCGCCCACCCCGACGGCCACATTCGAGGCCGCCGCCGACCAGGCGAAGTCGGAATCCGCCAGGCCCACGAGGCCCCAGGGGGTGGTTGCCACCGTGGCCACCACCAGCACCCGCAGCAGGACGGCTGGCGAGCCGTAACGCCGCTGGAGGGGTCCGGCGATGTTGGCCGCCACGCCGTAGCAGGCCACGGCGAGGATGACCAGGAGGACGCCCGCGGCGCTGGTATCGCCCACGGATGCGGTCGAGATGCCGATCATGAGGAGCCCGACGATGCCGACCACCACGCCGGCCACCTGGACACGATGGGTTTTCACGCCGAAGAAGGTCGCTCCGGCGACGAGCGTCATGACCGGCATGCCGCTGTTCATCATCCCGGCGATGGAGGAGTCGATCCAGGTCTGGGCCAACGGGAAGAGGCTGAGGGGTATCGCCATCCAGAGGAAGCCCAGGAGGAGGAGCCGTGGGTGGTCGGACCTGTCCACCGGGCGACGCGCCGAGGGAACCATGGCCACGAACACCAGGCCCAGGACGGGCCGCAACCACGCCACCAGGCCCGGATGCTCCACCTCCAGGGCGACGTCCATGAACAGGAAGGAGGAGCCCCAGATACCCGCCGCGGTCGCCATCAGCAACCAGTCGAAGGGTGCCATGCGGCGCTGCACGACTGACGTCGGGTCCGGCGGTGGCGTCGCTCCGGGCATCGGCGCACGCTACCGGCACCCAGCAGGGTGGGGCCTCTCGGGCGACCACGGGAACGTCCCGATTGGAACAGCGCTCCGGGCCGCACCTAGTTTCTGGGCACTCCAGGCCTGGAGCCCCAGTCGGGTCCGATCCACCGCCCCTAGGAGACCAGATGTCCACCATCTCCGAAGTCGACGTAGGCACCCGGATCGACCGCCTCCTGGGGTCCGACCTGTCCGATCGGCCGGGTTTCCTGGGTGCCCAGTACGACCTCGGCCTGGCATGGATCCACTTCCCCGAGGGCAGCGGAGGGCTCGGCGCCGACCGTGGGTTCCAGAAGCTGGTACACGACGCCGTGGTGGCGGTAGATGCCCCGCAACCCAAATACGAGATCGGCTACGGCATGGCCGCTCCCACGATCGTCACCGTCGGCACCGACGACCAGAAGGCGCGCTGGCTACGGCCGTTGTTCACCGGCGAGGAGGTCTGGTGCCAGTTGTTCTCCGAGCCGGGCGCCGGATCGGATGTGGCGGGGCTGTCGTGTCGTGCGGTCCGAGATGGCGACGAGTGGGTGGTGAACGGCCAGAAGGTATGGACCAGCAACGCCCACCTGGCCCGCTGGGGCCTGCTGGTCACCCGGACCGACCCCGATGCCCCCAAGCACCGTGGCATGACCTACTTCGGCATCGACCTCCACCAGCCCGGTGTGGAGATCAGGCCGCTACGCCAGATGACCGGCCAGGCGGAGTTCAACGAGATCTACCTGACCGACGCCCGGGTGTCGGAGGCTGACCGCATGGGTGACGTGGGGGATGGCTGGAGGGTGGCGCTGACCACCCTCATGAACGAGAGGGTGGCCATCGGCGGAGGCACCCGGGATGCCGGCAAGTCGGCCATGGACTGGATCCTGGAGGCCTGGAACGACCACGGCCACGACGACCCCGCCCGGCATGACGAGATGATGAAGCTGTGGGTGCGAAGCGAGGTGCTCAGGCTGAACAACCTGCGTGCCGAGGAGACCCTGACCACCGGCACCCCGGGTCCCGAGGGATCCATCGGCAAGGTGATCTCGGCGGAGTTCAACAAGGACGCCTTCGCCTTCGCCCTGGGCCTGACGGGCATGGCCGGGACCCTGTTCGACGGGGGCTACGACCTGGACCAGAGCCGACCCGTCCTGGACTACGACACGCTGGCCGAGTACTTCCTGCGGGTACGGGCCAACTCGATCGAGGGGGGCACCACGGAGGTGATGCGCAACATCATCGGCGAGCGCGTGCTGGGCCTGCCCGGTGACGTCAGGGTGGACAAGGACGTGGCCTGGAAGGACGTCGCCAGGAACTGAGGCCCCGACCGGTCACCCCGTGGTTGGAAAGAGCAACCTCAGGAGCCCGACGGCGATGCCGGCACCGACGACCTGCATGAGGATGAACATCGGTGCGTTCGTCGGATCGATCCCGGTGAAGGTGTCCGAGAGGGTGCGGGCGACGGTCACCGCCGGGTTGGCGAACCCGGTGGACGCCGTGAAGTAGTAGGCCCCACCCACGTAGGCACCGACCACGTACGGCAGGTGGCTGGTACGGGCGGTTCGCACCAGGCTGAAGACCACCAGCAGGAGGCCCACGGTGGCAACCACCTCCGCCAGCCACAGGTTGGCTCCGGACCTCCCGGTGGTCGACCACGCGACGGCGGGCAGGTCGAACATGAGGTTCGCCAGGACCGTTCCGCTGCACGCCCCGACCATCTGCGCCAGGACCATCGGAAGCACGTCGCGGCCCGCCCTGTGGCCCAACGCCCAGGCCCCGATGGTGATGGCCGGGTTGAAGTCAGCCGAGATGGTCCCGAAGATCGAGATGATGGCCACGAGGACAGCGGCGGTCGCCGCTGCGTTCTGGAACAGTTGGAGGCCCGTGTCGCCGGGGCTCAGGCGGGCGGCCATTATCCCCGAGCCGACCACGCCGACCAGCAGGAACATGGTGCCGACCGCCTCGGCCAGGAGCAGGCGGGATCTCCCTGTACTGGTCACGGAACCGAGGATAGATAGCGCGGTCGCCCACCCGGGCGACCCACTCAGGCGAACAGGTCCGGGTGGCGGTCCTCCGCCATCATCCGTAGGCCGGTACGCCAGCCCACCGAGCAGGACCCGACGAGCGCCATCTTCCGGCTGGTGTCGATGGCCCGACTGGAGACGCCATCCGGCGTCGGCTCCACCTGCAGTTCCAGGCCGCTCAGCTCGGCAAGGTGGTCGAGGTAGGTGCGGGTCTCGACAGCCTCGTCGCCCGACCAGTTCACGATGGTGGCCGGTACGTCGGCGATGTCCAGCATCGTCGGAACCTGGGCGTCGATGTCGTCCTGGTGGATCAGGTTGAACCAGGCCGGTCGGTCGTGGACCGGGATCGGCATTCCGGCCTTCATCATGTCCAGCTGGTAGGCGGGCAGGCCGCCATTCGATCCGTAGGACATGTTCATACGAGCGATGGTGGTGGGCAGGTCGAGTATCCGGGCCATGGCGCGCGCCACCGCCTCCTGGGCGTTCTTGGCGATTCCGTAGGTGGGAGCGAACAACTGCTCGTGCCCGCCCAACGGATCCCCCTCAGCGAACCGGTGCTCGGGGTCGTCCACGTCCCTGTAGACGGCGCTGGTGGACATCACCAGCACCGACCGGGCGGTGGAGAACCTCTGCATGAGCAGGCCGGTTCCCTCGGCGTTGACCGTCAGTGCCCGGTCGAAGTCGTCACCGATGATGAAGGCGGCCAGGTGGACAATGTGGTCGAAGTGGTCGGGCAGGCCCGACCAGTCGGGCTCGGCCAGGTCCACGACCACGGTTCGACAGCCCGTGGTCTCGACGCGCTCCCTGGAACCCCCGCCGGAGAACCGGGCGATCCCCCAGACCTCGTTGTCGGCAGCCAGCGCCCGGACGATCGGAAAGGCGATCTGACCGGCCGGACCGGTCACGAGGATGCGACGGTCGCTGAGCGCTCCGCTGGCCCCGGCCGACGTATTCAGGCCTGGTCGTCGGTATGGAGGATCCCGAATACAAGGGAGTCCACTAGGGCCTGCCAGGAAGCCTCGATGATGTTCTCGGAGACGCCGATCGTGGTCCAGGTGCGTTCACCGTTGGTGGTGTCGATGAGCACCCGGGTGACCGCTCCGGTCCCCTGCCGGGCCTCCAGCACACGGACCTTGAAGTCGGTCAGGTGCAGCCTCTCCAACTCCGGGAAGCGGTCGCCCAGGGCCTTTCGGAGCGCGGAGTCGAGGGCGTTCACCGGGCCGTTGCCCTCACCGGTGGTAACCACCCGCTCACCACCCACGTGCACCTTGACGGTCGCCTCGGTCTCGACCTGGACGGCCACGTCGTTCCACGCCCGGCTCCCGCTCCCAGACCTGTGGCCGACGTTCACGGAGAAGGACTCCAGGGTGAAGTAGTCATGCGACCAGCCCGATGCGGCACGCATGAGGAGCTCCAGGGAGGCATCCGCCGCCTCGAAGTGGTAGCCGGCGTACTCGAGTTCCTTGAGGGTCTCGACGATCTCACCGAGTACCTCGCCGTCCAGGTGGATGCCGAGCTGGTTGGCCTTCAACTCGATGGTGGACCGGCCCGACATCTCCGACACGAGGAAGCGGGTGCCGTTGCCCACCAGCTCCGGGTCTATGTGTTCGTATGCGTCGCTCCTGCGCGAGATGGCGCTGGTGTGCAGGCCGGCCTTGTGGGCGAACGCCGTGGTCCCGACGTACGGCTGCTGGGAATCGGCGGCGAAGTTGACCAGCTCGGCGACGTGGTGGGCCACCGACGTCAGCTCGGCGAGGCGCCCCTCGGGCAGCGTCTCCACCCCCATCTTGAGGGTGAGGTTGGCGATGATCGGCACCAGGTCGCAGTTGCCGACCCGCTCCCCGTAGCCGTTGATGGTTCCCTGTACCTGGGTGGCGCCACCGGCCACGCCGGCCAGGGCGTTGGCCACCCCACAGCCGGTGTCGTTGTGGAGGTGCACGCCCACCTGGCAGTCCACGGCCGCGACCACCGCCGCGACCATCTCCTCCACCTGGCCCGGGAGCGATCCACCGTTCGTGTCGCACAGCACCAGGCAGTCGGCTCCGGCCTCGGCGGCACCATGAAGCACCCGGAGGGTGAACTCCGGATCGTCGCGGTAGCCGTCGAAGAAGTGCTCGGCGTCGAAGAACACCGTGCGGCCATGGGACTTCAGGTACCGGATCGAATCGGCCACCATGGCCACGCCCTCGTCGAGGCTGGTCCGGAGCGCCTCGGTCACGTGGTAGGCGGAGGCCTTGCCGACTATGCAGACGACCTCGGTCTCAGCCGCCAGCAGGTTGGCCAGGGTGGCGTCCCCGGCGGCATCGCCGTTCACCCTGCGGGTCGACCCGAACGCCACCAGCCTGGATCGCTCCAGGTTCAGCTCGGTCCGGGCACGGGCGAAGAACTCCTCGTCCTTCGGATTGGAGCCGGGCCAGCCACCCTCGATGTAGTGCACGCCGAGGCGGTCCAGCTGTTCTGCTATGCGCAGCTTGTCGGCGACCGTCAGCGAGATGCCCTCCAGCTGGGCGCCGTCGCGCAGCGTCGTGTCGTAGATCTCCACCGCGGCCGGAAGCCCGGCCGTCCTGACGACCGGGTCAGGCGTCGACATGGTCGTTCCAATCGGAGTACTCGGGGCGCTCGCCACGGACCGCCTGGAAGAAGACCTCCTGGACCTGCCGGGTGATGGGACCGGGATCGCCGATCACGCGGTCGTCGACCGAGCGGATCGGCACCACCTCGGCGGCCGTCCCGGAGAGGAACGCCTCGTCGGCGGTGTAGAGGTCGCTGCGCAGGAGGTTGCCCTGGATGTATGGGATCCCGAGGTCCCCGGCGATGCGCCGGATGCAGTCCTGAGTGATGCCTGCCAGGGCGCCTGCGCTGGTCGGCGGCGTCACGATGGTTCCGTCGGTGACCACGAAGATGTTCTCCCCGGTGCACTCTGAGACGTAGCCCTGGGGTGACAGCAGGATCGCCTCGTCGTATCCGGCATTCACCGCCTGGACCTTGGCCATCTGGGAGTTGATGTAGTGGCCACAGCCCTTGGCCGCCGGCGGCATGGCGTTCGGGTCGTGGCGCTGCCATGACGAGACCATCAGGTCCACGCCCTTCGTCAGGCCCTCGTCTCCGAGGTAGGTACCCCATGGCCAGGTGGCGATCGAGACATCGACCGAGCACGGCAGGGGGTTGAGCCCCATCTCGCCATAGCCGAGGTACACCAGCGGGCGGATGTAGCAGGACAGGTGGCCGTTCACCCTCACGGTGTCGAGCGTCGCCGTCACCAGGTCGTCGACGGTGTAGGGAACGTCCAGGAAGAGGATCTTGGATGACCGGAAGAGCCGCTGGATGTGGTCGCGCAGGCGGAACACGGCAGCGCCGCGGTCGGTCTCGTACGCACGTATGCCCTCGAACACGCCGTTCCCGTAGTGCAGCGTGTGGGTCAGCACGTGGATCGTGGCGTCGTCCCAGTCGACGAGCTCGCCATTCATCCAGATCTTGGAGGACTTCTCGATCGGCATGTCGCTTCCTTCGGTTCTGTCTCGGATTCTGAGGTCTCGTGTCGGCGGCCGGCCTAGGACACCAGGGCGGCCACGGCATCGCCGATGGCCGTCGTCCCCTCGACGTCGGTGGTCGGATCGGCGCAGGCCCTCTGGATGCTGGCAGCGGCCTCGGACTCACCGAGGAAGTCCAGCATCATGGCGCCGGAGAGGATCGCCGCCTTCGGGTTGGCCAGCCCCTGGCCTGCTATGTCGGGTGCCGAACCGTGGACGGGTTCGAACATCGACGGGCCGGTGCGCTCCGGGTTCAGGTTCGCTGACGAGGCCAGCCCGATGCCGCCGGATACCGCTCCGCCCAGATCGGTCAGGATGTCACCGAAGAGGTTGTCGGTGACGATGACGTCGTAGCGCTCCGGCGACTGCACGAAGTAGATGCAGGCCGCGTCGACGTGGTTGTAGGCCGTCTCCACATCGGGGTACTCCGCTGCGACCTCGTTGAAGGTCCGGTCCCAGAGGTCGCCCGAGAAGGTCAGCACGTTGGTCTTGTGGACGAGCGTCAGGTGGCGGCGGCTGGCCATCGCCAGGTCGAACGAGTAGCGGATGACCCTCTCCACCCCGTGACGGGTGTTGACCGATCCCTGCGTGGCGATCTCGTGTGGAGTGCCGCGGCGTAGGAAGCCCCCCTCGCCGGCGTAGGCGCCCTCGGTGTTCTCGCGCACGACCCGGAAGTCGATGCCGCCAGCCGGGTACACGAAGGGTCGAAGGTTCACGTAGAGGTCGAGGGCGAAGCGCATCTTGAGCAGCAGGCCGCGCTCGATGAGGCCCGGAGGCACCTCCGGGGTTCCGACGGCCCCCAGGTAGAGGGCATCCAGGGAGCGCCATTCCTCGATCACCTCGTCGGGAAGCACGGTGCCGTCCCGCCCGTAGCGGGCTCCGCCCAGGTCGTAGTCGACGGCCTCCAGCTCGACTCCGGCCGCCCCGATCACCTTGAGGCCCTCGGCGATCACGTCGGGGCCGATGCCATCGCCGCCGATGATGCCTATGCGGTGGGTCACGACTGATATCTCCTGGTGGGGAAGGGAACGAAAAAACCGTCCACCGAGGTGGACGGTCGGGGCGCACACCTGAGGTGGTGTGCGCTATCCAATGATGATCACCTGCGGTCTGAAGCTCACGGCTGGAGTGTACCAAGCACCCCCCGGGCCCGATCAAGCGGGTTGCGGGCCGACGGTCGGTCCAGCGGGCACTCTGGCTACCATCTCGGCATGCCACAGCTACAGCAGCTCTCCCAGGATGCCCACGATCGGCTGGCAGCCGAATTCCTGGACCTCACAACCCGCGGGCGCATCGACATCGCACGCAAGATCGAGACGGCCCGCGAACTGGGCGACCTCTCCGAGAACGGCGACTACCACGCCGCCAAGGAGGAGCAGGGCAAGATGGAGGGCAGGATCCTGCACCTCGAGAGCATCCTGGAGAACTCCGAGATCGTCGAGCTGACGGCTGGGCGCGTGGACGTGGTCGCTCCCGGGACCGTCGTGGCCATCGTCTTCGAAGGTGACGACCAGTCGGAACGCATGCTGGTCGGCTCCATCGAGGAGAAGCGGGACGACGTGGGCGTGGTGTCCCCCGGTTCGCCCCTCGGCGAGGCCCTGCTGGGTGCGGCTGTCGGTGACACGGTCTCCTTCGAGGCTCCCGGAGGCACCCAGGCCGTCAAGGTCGTAGCGATAGAACGGTGAAGATCGAGGCACCGCCCTGGCGTGAGATCCACCTGCCGGGCCTCGGCCCGCTGCGCATCAGGGACTCGGGTCCGCCCGAGGGTGAACCCGATGCCCCCACGATCCTGCTGATCCACGGCTGGACCGTCAGCGCCGACCTGAACTGGTGCCGCACCTACGAGCCGATCGCCCGGCGTGCCCGGGTCGTCGCGTGGGACCAGCGGGGCCACGGTGCCGGTGGTCTCCGAACCTCCGGGCGCATGCGGATGGAGGCATTGGCCGACGACGCCGCCGCCGTGGTCCGGGCACTTGGCGTGGACCGGGCGACCGCGGTCGGCTACTCGATGGGTGGAGCCGTGGCCCAGGCGATGTGGCGCCGCCACCCGGACCTCCTGGACGGCCTCGTCCTCTGTGCGACCGCCATGGCGTTCGGCCTGACGACAACGGAACGCCGGGACTTCGCCATCATGGGCGCATCGTCGCTGCCCGCACGCCTGGCGGCGGCCCTCGGGAGGGAGGAGCCCGGGTGGCAGGCCGCCCGACGGGCCAGCGAACGCCAGGCCGGCACGTCAATGGAGACCGGCGACGCCGACTTCGACCGCTGGGCATGGGACGAGACGAGGGCAGGCTCCCTGCACCACGTCCTGAGGGCGGCATGGAATCTGGGTCGGTTCGATTCCAGCGACTGGATCCACGAGGTGGACGTGCCGCACGCCGTCGTCGTCTGTGGCGATGACGACGTCGTTCCGACGGCACGGCAACGCCAGCTGGCCCACGCCCTGCCTGACGCCACGATCCTGGAGATCGACGCCGACCACGCCGCCTGCGTGCTCAGGCCCGACCTGTTCGTCCCGGCGCTGGACTCGGCGCTGGACGCCGTCCACGGCCCGGCCCCGAGATGACGGACGGGTCGGCTCCGGCGGCATCGGGCAGGTCGATGCCACGGTGGTGGAAGGCGTTGTTCCTGACGGGCGCCCTGTTCCTGGGGATCGGACTCGTGGCGACCCTCTGGGCCGATGAGGATCGGGTGCCGGTGCCGATCAGCGGCCTGGATTCCGGATCCGGCGGCGACTGAACCGGTCGCTCACCCGAAGCGGCGTTGGCAACCCTCGCCCGCCCACATCAGGAGCACCCTTCCGACATCGGACGTGTTGCCCACGGCTCCGCGGATGCCGTCGCCCAGCAGTGGTTCCGTGTCGAACCATCCGGCGGGGTCCCGGTCCGACGGTCGCTCCAGGGTGATCTGCCCGCCGTGCGCCGCACGCAGGTCGCCGACCGTGGAGCCGATCCCGATCCGCTCGAGGGTCCACAGCGACGTGGCATCGGAGTCCTGACCGGTCAGGTACCACTGGGCCAGGAGGGTCGGGCCACCGGCAGCCATGCGGCTCAGGACCACCTCCAGGCCACCCCACCCGAGGCGTCTGACCTCCGGTGTCGTGCACCGGTCGTCCGGTCCCCATCCGGGGTCTCCGATGGGCTGGCCCATGACCGTCACCAGGTCCGCCAGGGCGGCCTCGCCGTCGTCGCCGAAGGCCCAGAGTCGCTCGCCGTCGGTGGTGGCATCCAGGGTGAATCCGACGCCTGAGAGGGTCACGGAGCCGAGGTGCGGCACGGTGCTGGTCGGCGCATCCACGACCGGGGGCTGGGTGGTCGACGCGTCCACCGGAGGAACCGACGTCGTCGCCGCATCCACGACCGGGGGCTGGGTGGTCGACGCGTCCACCGGGGGAACCGACGTCGTCGCCGCATCCACGACCGGGGGCTGGGTGGTCGACGCGTCCACCGGGGGAACCGACGTCGGGAAGGAGGGCACGACGGTCGTGACGATGCTGGGTGGCGGGGCGATGGGCCTGTCATCGACACGCAGGACCATGAGGGCGGCGAACGCGCCCGCCACCAGGACTGCGAGGACGAACAGGAGCGGGGTGGGCGGCCCACCACGACGGCCCGACAGCGGGGCATCCTCCTCGAAGACCGTCCGGGGCCCGACCGCCACGACCGATGGAGCGGGTGGGAGGCGATCAGGGCGCGAGGCACCGACGCCCAGGTCCTCGCGGGTGACGATCGGCTTGGGTCCGGTGGGGGCATCACCGCTGCGGTGCCAGAACAGCCCACCCAGCGCCGGGGCCAACGGGCGGTCGACGCCGGCCGGACCGTGGGCGGCCAACGCTGCGACGGCACGCAACTCGTCCAGGACGGCCGGAACCGGAACCCTCGCCCGGGCGGCAGCCTCCCCGAGGGTTGCGTCGTCGGCTCCGACGTCCGGCCGCACGACGATCAGCTCGTCCGGAACGGCATCCACGATTCGTACGCAGCGGGCCTGCGCCGTCACCAGCACCCTCACCAGCCCCGGCCCGTCGGTCGGTGACGGGGCTGGAAGGTCGGCCCGTCCGTCGCCCAGCGAAAGGACGTCGATCCGGCCATCTACGGATACCGCAGCGTGTACCGAGGAGCCACCCAGGTGCAGTGAGAGGACGGTGGGCATCGAAGAGATAGGTCGGTTCGGTAGGCGGAAGGCGTCGTCGGCGACCCTACGACCTGCGGGGACCCAGCCACCGCCATCGCCGGCCCATGGGAAGCCCATCGGTGGGAGGGATGCTGTCCGGCCGTGGCATCCTTTCAGGCGATGGACCTTCGCCAGTTGAACCACCTCATCGCCGTCGTCGAGCATCGGAGCTTCTCGGCAGCGGCGCGTGCCCTCCACACCGTGCAGTCAAACGTCTCGACGCACGTGGCCAAGCTCGAAAAGGAGCTCGGGGCCATGCTGGTCGACCGGCACACAATGCAGCCCACGTCCGAGGGAAAGGCCGTCCTGGAACGGGCCCGCAGGATCCGGACCGAGCTCCAGGCCATCAGGGACGACATCGTCTCGATGCGCCACGAGGTGGCCGGCGAGGTCCGGATCGGCTGCATCGGAACGACCGGCCGCTGGATGGCCACACCGCTCCTGAGGCGGCTGGCGGAGCGCCACCCGGCCCTGCATCCCGTCCTGGTCGACGCCACCACGACCTCCCTGATACCGAGGGTGATGAACGGCGACCTGGACATGGCCATCCTGAACACGCCCGTCGTGGAGGCCAGCCTGGACTCCGAACCCCTCTTCGACGAGGAGCGCATTGTCGTCGTCCCCAAAGGTCATCCGCTGGCGGACCAGGGCACCATCGGCATCGAGCAGCTGGCCGAGCACCCGGTGATGCTCACGCCACGCGGCACCACATTCCGCGATGCCCTCGACCAGGAGCTGGCGGCATCGGGGGTGCGCCTGACGTCCGCAGCCGAGGTGGACGGGCTCAGGCTCCTGGCCTCGCTGGCCTACCAGGGCTACGCCCCCGCCCTGCTCCCGGCCAGCGCCGTGTCGGGCTACCCGGAGGGCGACTGGTCCCTGGTCCACGTCGAGGGACTGGCCCGTCGATCCGTGGGGCTGGTGCGCAACCGACGAACCACTCCATCCATGCCGTCCCGCGCCGCCCGGGACGTGGTCCTGGAGGTGATACGCGAGATAGCCCCCCACCAGCCAGGAATCCATGTCACGCTGGGCGGGTGAACGGAGTGCCTGACCTCGAACTCCGTAGCCGTACGGGCGGGTCCGTGGCCTTCGCTGTACGTGAACTCGGGGGCCGCAGGGCCATGGTGGTCGAGATCGCCGGCGAGGACCGAGGTGCGCTGCGTCCAGCCGACGGCGAGAACCTGGCGATCGCCGCCCGTACCGCCCGCGACCAGCGCCTTCCCCTGATCTGCTTCGTGGAGTCCAGCGGCGCCGCCATCGAGGAGGGGGTGGCAGCCGTCCACGGCTGGGGCACGGCGGCACGGGAGTTCGTGGCCTGCTCCGGCGTGGTGCCGACCATTTTCTGCGTCACCGGCCCGACGGTCTCGGGGCCGGCGCTGCTCCTGGGCCTCGCCGACCTGGTGGTCATGGTCGCCGACTCCTACGCCTTCGTGAGCGGCACCCACATGGTCCGCCAGTTCACCGGCGAGGAGCTCTCCAACGAGGGCCTCGGTGGTGCCTCGATGCACGAGCGGACCTCCGGGGTGGCCCACTTCACGGTCGCCGACCGGGCAGAGGCCGACGACCTGATCGTCGAACTGCTCTCGTTCCTCCCCGACCACACGGACCAGGTTCCGGTCGGTTGGCCCTGCGCCGACCCGGTCGACCGTCCGACGCCTGAGGCGGGAGACCTGGTCCCCGATACCGCCACCGGCAGCTACGACGTCCGTGACGTGCTGGCCTGCGTGGTGGACGACGGCCACCTGCTCGAGCCGCGTGCCCAGTGGGCACCCAACCTGGTCACGGCGTTCGCGTCGATCGGTGGCCGCCCCGTCGGGCTGATCGCCAACCAACCCCAGTCCGTCGCCGGCACCCTGGACATCGCCGCATCCCAGAAGGGCGCCAGGTTCGTCTCCTTCTGTGATGCCTTCAACCTGCCGCTGGTCACCTTCGTGGATACTTCTGGCTTCTATCCGGGCAAGGACCTGGAGTGGCGGGGCATGATCCGCTACGGCGCCCAGATGGCGTTCGCCTACGCCCGGGCCACCGTCCCACGGGTCTGCCTGACCCTTCGCAAGTCGTACGGCGGCGCCTACATCGTCATGGACTCCCGCTACATGGGCAACGACATCATGCTGGCCTGGCCATCGGCTGAGATCGCCGTCATGGGGGCCAAGGGCGCCGTGGAGATCCTGCACCGGCAGGCTGACGAGTCGGAACGTGCCGACCTGGTCGCCGCATACGAGGAACGCCTCCTGAACCCCTACATAGCCGCCGAGCGTGGCTCCGTGGACCGGGTCATCGATCCGGCCGATACCCGGTCCGAGCTGGCGGCCGCCCTGGACGTCCTGGCCGGCAAGAGGGAGCGCATCCCCCGCCGGCGCCACGACAACACACCACTCTGACCCGAGTGCCGACAACGGCATAGGTGAGCGGATCTTTCGCTGCGAATTCGGCCTGAGCATCCCGCAGAGCGTCCGGGATTCGTAACTTCTGCGGTTCTTTCGATCCTTCCGACGGCGACAATCCATCCACCCGCCCGGTACCTTCGGTGACACATCAGGGTTTCGGACATCGATGAGGACCCCCGGAACCAGCGCAGTCGCCGAGCCGATCCACCGGAGCAGGCCGGCACGATCAGACAGGAGGGGAGGCACAGTGACCGACAGCATCACGATCACCGACAACCGGACCGGCGAGACCATCGAGATCCCGCTCGTTGACGGCACGGTGTCGGCCAAGGCCTGGAGCGCGCTGCTCCCGGGCATCTGGTTCGACGACCCGTCCTTCAGCGCCACCTCGGGTGCGGACAGCGCCATCACCTACCTGGATGGCGAGGCAGGGCTGCTGCGCTACCGCGGCTATCCGATCGAGCAGCTCGCCGAGGAGACCACCTTCCTGGAGGTGGCGCACCTCCTGGTCCGCGACGAGCTCCCGGCGGCTCCACAACTGAAGGCGTGGCAGTCCGAGATCGCCGAGGCGGCCCCCATCCACGAGAACTTCCACAAGCGGATCCTGGAGGGCTTCCGGGACGACGCCCACGCCATGGGCGTCCTCGTCTCGTCCATCGCCGCCATGTCCACCTTCTGGCCTGACAGCAAGGACATCCAGAACCCGGAGCAGCGCCGCGCCGATACCACCCGCCTCATCGCCAAGATGCCGACCGTGGCGGCCAGTGCCCATCGGCGCAGCGCCGGCCTGCCGTACGTACTTCCGGACCCGGAACTCGACTACACCTCGAACTTCCTCTCGATGATGTTCAGGACGGGCGACGCTCCCTACGAGGTGGACCCGGTACTGCGCGACGCCCTGGACATGCTCTTCGTGCTGCACGCCGACCACGAGCAGAACTGCTCGACTACGACGGCCCGCGTCGTGGGCAGCGCCCACGCCGATCCGTACGTCACCGTGGCCGCCGCCGCCAGCGCCCTGTACGGGCCGCGCCACGGTGGCGCCAACGAGGCCGTCCTGCACATGCTCGAGGAGATCGCCGAGTTCGACAACGTCGGAGACTTCATCGCCGGCGTGAAGACCGGTGAGCGAAAGCTCATGGGATTCGGCCACCGGGTGTACAAGAACTACGACCCGCGGGCCCGCATCGTGAAGGACACGGCCCACCGGGTCTTCGACATCACGGGCACCAACCCGCTGCTGGACATCGCCCTGAAGCTGGAGGAGGCGGCGCTGGCCGACCCCTACTTCGTGGATCGCAGGCTCTACCCGAACGTCGACTTCTACTCGGGCCTCATCTACCAGTCCATGGGCTTCCCGGTGGAGATGTTCACCGTGCTGTTCACCATCGGTCGCACCCCGGGCTGGCTGGCCCACTGGAACGAGATGCTCTCGCAGGATTCCCGGATCGCCAGGCCACGCCAGCGCTACACGGGTCCGGCCGACCGGGACGTTCCCTCCATCGACGTTCGCTGAACTCCGGGAACGGGTCGCTGACCCGCTCCTCAGTCGGTGGCCACGTCCAGGGCGATCTTTCCCACGCTGGCGTTCGTCTCCATGTAGGCGTGTGCCTCGGCGATGTCGGCCAGCCGGTAGCGGCGATCCACCACCACCTGGAGGCTGCCGTCCTCGAAGCCCGGCACGACCCGGTCCTCGAAGGCCCTGCTGAGGGCGACCTTCTCCTCCAGCGAGCGGGCCCGCAGCGTCGTGCCGATCAGCCTTGCCCGCTTCACCAGCAACTTTCCCAGGCCGAAGGTGGCGTTCCCGCCGCCCATCAGGCCCACCTGCATGATCGTGCCGCCGACCGCCAGGGCATCGGCGTTGCGGTCCAGGTAGTCACCACCGATCACGTCCAGCACAACGTCGGCGCCGCGCCCACCGGTCGCCTCGGCCACAACGGAGACCCAGTCCTGCGACGCGTAGTCCACCGCACGATCCGCTCCCAGCTCCAGGCAACGGTCGACCTTCCCGGCCGAGGCGGTGACCACGACGGTGGCACCCAGCATGCGGCAGAGCTGTATTGCCGCCGTGCCGACACCGGATGCCCCGGCATGCACCAGCGCCGTACCACCCTCCTCCAGCCCGCCCTGGAGCACGAGGGCATCCCATGCCGTGATGAACACCTCCGGTAACGCACCTGCCACCCCGAGGGATGTCCCGACCGGCACGCGCACCGCCTGGTCGGCGTGCACCACGAGGCGTTCCGCGTGGGCCGCCCCGCCCGTGATGCCCATCACCGCGTCACCCACGGACCACCGGGAGACGCCCTCGCCGGCGACGGACACCCGCCCGGCGAACTCCAGCCCGGACACCTCGTGCTCCATCTGTGGCCCCGGGTAGAGGCCCATGCGTTGCAGCAGGTCGGCACGGTTCAGGGCACTGGCCACCACGTCGACCAGCACCTCGCCCGGGCCGGGGACCGGCTCCGGCACGTCCATCACCCGCAGCACCTCCGGCCCGCCGTATCCGGTGATCACCGCTGCGCGCATCAGCGGCTCTTCTTCAGCTCGGAATAGGCCACGCCCTTGTCCACCCTGGGTTCACCGGGCAGCCCCAGGATGCGCTCGCCGACGATGTTGCGCTGCACCTCGTCGGTTCCGCCACGGATCGACATCGACGGGGCGGTCAGGAACTCGAGGTGTCCCGGGGAATCCGAGAGCATCCCGGCGGCACCCCTGAGGTTCTTGCCCAGGTATGCACGGGACTTGAACGCGGCCACGCTGCGGAGCTTGGCCATGGATCCCTCCGGACCCGGTGCCGAACCATCAGCGAGGGCAGCGGCCCTGGCCGTGGCCATCTGGTTCACGCGGTGCTCGACGAACGACCGCATCGCCGCCTGGCGTTCCACCGGACCATCCAGCCGGCCGGCGTTGCGCCACTCCTCCAACCAGGAGGGCAGCCCGACCTCCTCGGCATCGCCGCCTCCGAATGCCCGACCCCCGATGGTGGCCCGCTCGTGGGCCAGCGTCTCCACCGTCAGCCCCCAACCGGCCCCCAGGTCACCGATGCGGTCGGCGTCGGGAACCCGGACGTCGGATACGAACACCTCGGTGAAGTGACGGTCACCGTTGATCTGCACCAGCGGGCGCACCTCGACGCCCGGCGCCGACATCTCCACGGCGAACATGGTCAGGCCACGGTGCTTGGCCAACGAGGCATCGGTCCGGGCCAGGCACATGCCCCACCTGGCGTAGGCACCACGCGAGGTCCACACCTTGGAGCCGGTCAGGACCCACTCGTCACCATCCCGATCGGCCCGCATGCCCACGTTGGCCAGGTCCGATCCGGCATCCGGCTCGGAGAACATCTGGCACCAGATCTCCGAACCGTCGGCGATGGGTCGCAGCCACCGATCCTGCTGGTCGGGGGTGCCCCGCTCCAGGAGCACCGGGCCGACAAGGTTCAGGCCCACCCCGTACGGATACATGTCGGCTATGGCGTAGCCCCCCATGGCCGTCTCGATCAGGGCCGCTTCGGCTGCGTCGGCATCGCGGCCACCGTGGCGCGATGGCCACGTCGGCACCATCCACCCTCCGTCGACAAGTGACCCCAGGAAGCGCCGCCCGGCCTCCAGGTCGTCGCTCCCGGCGCCCAGCACGGTGGAGGAACCGTTGGGATCACGACGATCCAGCAGGTCGTCCAGCGCGGCGCCGATCTGGTCGATGGTGAGGTCCACCGGTGCAGTCTGCCCGTTCACTTCCCGGTCCTGTGAACCCGGCGACCCTCGGCAATGATGGGACCATGAACGATCTCCTGGAATCGGCCGGCACCGTCCTGGACGACGTCGTCGCACTGCGACGCCACCTCCACGCAGAACCGGAGCTGGGCCTCGACAACCCCCGGACGCAGGCACTCGTCCTCGACGCCCTGGACGGGCTGCCCCTGGAGGTACGCACCGGTACCGGCCTCACCTCGGTGGTCGCCGACCTGATCGGAGACACCGATGGCCCGACGGTCCTGCTGAGGGCCGACACCGATGCCCTCCCCATGACCGAGGACACCGACCTGGAGTTCCGCTCGACCATCGACGGCCGGGCACACGCCTGTGGCCACGACGCCCACACCGCCATGCTGGTCGGTGCCGCCAGGGTGCTGGCCGCCAGGCGCCACGAGCTCTCCGGTCGCGTCCGCTTCATGTTCCAGCCAGGCGAGGAGGGCTTCGCCGGTGCCCGCCTCATGATCGACGAGGGCGTCCTGGATGGGGTGGACCGGGCCTTCGCCCTCCACGTCTCCCCCAACCAGCGGGTCGGCACGGCATCGTGCCGGCCCGGTCCCCTACTCGCCGGCGACACCTCCATCACCGTCACCGTCCGCGGACACGGCGGGCACGCCTCGGCGCCCCATCAGGCCACCGACCCGATCCCGGCCACCGCAGCGATCATCACCGCCCTCCAGACGACGGTCACCAGAGAGGTGGACGTATTCGACCCGGCGGTGCTCACCATTGCCCACGTCGTGGCAGGAACCACTACGAACGTCATCCCGGAGACGGCCTTCTTCGAGGGAACCATCCGTTGCATCTCTGAACGCACCCGGGCCCACATCCGCGAGGCCGTGACCCGGACGATCCGGGGCGTGGCCGAAGCCCATGGCTGCACCGCGGACATCCAGCTGGTCGACGGCTACCCGGTCACCCTGAACGACGATGGGGAGGCAGCCAGGTTCGCCGAGGTCTGCCGCGCCACGCTCGGTGAGGACGGCCACCGGCTGATGCCGGCGCCGGCCATGGGGGGCGAGGACTTCTCATACGTTCTCCAGAAGGTGCCCGGGGTGATGGCGTTCCTGGGCGTGTGCCCGGCGACCGAACCGAATCCCCGGTCGGCTCCCTCACTCCACTCCAACCGGATGAAGTTGAACGAGGACGGCCTTGTCCACGGAATCGCCCTGCACGCAGCCATGGCCCTTGACCGTGGGCGGATCGCGGACGGAAGCTGACGATGGCCTGGGACGTCCCGGACTTCGCCACGCTCCTGGCCCTGGAGACCCACGGCCCCGACGTGTACGTGGGCATCAGCCCCGAGTACCCGTGGGGCCGCGTCTACGGAGGCCAGGTGGTAGCCCAGGGCCTCCGGGCCGCCCAGTCGACGGTCGACTCCGACCACCACGTCCACTCCCTGCACGCCTACTTCATCCGAGGTGGCACCAGCGACGAGCCCATCCGCTACGAGGTGGACAGGATCCGCAACGGTCGCTCCTTCGTCACCCGACGCGTCGTGGCGCGCCAGTCCGACGGAGCCATCCTGAACCTGTCCTGTTCGTTCCAGGTGCACGAGGACCAGGCCGACGTCCAGGAATCCACCCTGCCGGCCGACGTCGGCGAGCCCGGGTCGGGCGTGGTGGAGGACTGGGACCTGCTGGGACGACGGGTCGCCCACCGCTCGACCGGGCGATCCGCAATCTGGCTACGCGTGCGGGACGACCTGGGCGACGATCCGATGATGCAGGCCTGCGCCCTGGCCTTCACCTCGGACGACATCCCCACGGACTCCGTCGGCAGCACCCATCCCAGGATCGGCGAGGTCAGCGAGGACGACATCGGCTACGGCGACGTCTTCATCGGGGCCAGCCTGGACCACGCCATCTGGTTCCACAGGCCGCTGCCAGCCGACGAGTGGCTCCTCCATGACCACCGATCACACGGTCTGGCCAACGCCAGGGGCCTCAGCGTGGGCGAGGTGTTCGCCCCGTCAGGCATCCATGTCGCCACAGTTGCCCAGGAGATCCTCATACGCGAACGGACCCGCTGATGGCTCCACCGGACGACGCACTCCGGGTCCTCGTCCACCTCTGGGGCGAGCACTTCCCCACCCCGGCGATCCGCGAACGGTTCCCCACCGTCGACTTCATCCAGGTCCGCACCGACGGGCCGGTGGCCGAAGACCTGTACGGCGAGGTCTGCATCACGCAGGCCGCTCGTACCGGGAACCTCGGAGAGGTGCTACAGCGGGGCGTCCGATGGGTCCAGGCCCTGGGCCAGGGGGTGGACCACTTCCCGTTCGAGTACCTGGGTGACCGCACCCTGACCTGTGCCCGCGGGGTGAACGCAGTCCCGATCGCCGAGTGGGTGGTCGCAATGCTGCTCACCGCCGTGAAGCAGCTCCCCGACCACTGGCTGTCGGAACCTCCCCGCCGCTGGGTGCTGGCAGACCTGGGATCCCTGGAGGGGGCCACGGTCGGCCTGGTTGGCCTCGGTTCGATCAACCGGGCGGTGGCCGAGCGCCTCACCCCGTTCGGCTGTCGGATGGTCGCTGTGACCCGGTCGGGGGCGCCCAGCCCGGTGCCGGGCGTGACGGTGACCACCGACGTCCGGGAAGCCGTGGCCGACGCCGACCACGTGGTCATAGGCGCACCCCTCACCCCGGAGACCGAGCACATGTTCGACGACGACCTGTTCGCCGCCATGAAGCCCGGGGCCCACCTCGTGAACATCGCCCGGGGCCGCCTGGTCGACCAGGACGCCCTCCGACGGGCGCTGGACGGTGGGCGCCTGGGCATGGCGTCACTGGACGTGTGTGAACCGGAGCCGCTGCCCGCCGGCCACTGGCTCTACTCACACCCGGGTGTCAGGCTGAGCGCCCACGTCTCGTGGTCCGACCCCGGTGCCCTGGATCGCCTCCACGCCGCCTTCGCCGACAACCTGGAGCGGTGGCTGGCCGACGAGGCACTGATCGACGTCGTCGATCCGGTCGCCGGCTACTGATCCCCGACGCCAGGTCCCCTACCGCCAGGAAGGCCAACATGCCACTCTCCCAGCAGTTCCTCGAAATCTCGTCGCAGGTCCGCAACTGGGGTCGATGGGGGCCCGATGACCAGATCGGCACCCTGAACCTCATCACACCCGAGGTGATCCTGGCCGCCCGGGACTGCATCCGCCACGGCCGCACGATCCCGTTGGCCGTCGGGCTGGAACACGACGGCATCCAGGTCGGGTTCGTTCCCGGCCGGGACAACCCGACGATGACCCTGCATGCAATCAACGAGGGCATGGATCCCGACGGCGACCCCGACTCCTTCCACACCAGCGACGACAACGTCTCGTTGGGCCTCCAGGCCGGCACCCACTGGGACGGCCTCTGCCACGTCTCCTACTCGGGGATGGTCTACAACGGCTACGACGCCTCCACCATCACCGAGGCCGAAGGCGCCACCAGGTGTGGAATCCAGCACCTGCGGAGCGTCTGCTCACGCGGGATATTGCTGGACGTGGCCCGGGCCCGGGGGGTCGACCTGCTGGAGTGCCCCTACGCCATCACCGCCTATGACCTGGATGCCGCGGCCGAGATGGGCGGCGTGGAGGTACGGGCGGGAGACATCGTGCTGGTCCGGACCGGACGGATGTCGCTGTACCACAGCGGCGGAGGCATGGCCTACTGCCTGGGCCCCGGTCAGGACGGCTCCAACGCCGGGCTGTCGCTCTCGACCGTGCCCTGGCTGCACGCCCACGACGTGGCAGCCGTAGCCAACGACACCCTGGCGTTCGAGGTGTACCCGTCGGAGGCCGACACCCTCGCCGTCCACATGCTGCACCTCGTGGACATGGGCCTCACCCAGGGCCAGAACTGGGATCTGGAGGCCCTTTCGGAGGACTGTGCCGCTGACGGCGTCTACGAGTTCTTCCTCACAGCCACTCCCGAGCCCTTCGTGGGAGGCGTGGGCAGCCCGGTCGCACCCGTGGCCATCAAGTAGGCCAGACGTCCGGTCGGGCCGGGCGCCACGTGCGCCCGATGGCACACGTGATACCGGTCACCAATCCGGACAAACCGTCTCTTCCCGGGCCATCATTGGACCGATGGCCCGAACCCACCGGGACCGTCCCGGAAAGGAAAGCGACATGGCATCCAGGAAGAACAGAGGCGGGACCGATACCTGCCAGGCGGCACTCGAGGGGATCGGCCTCTTCTCCGAGTTGACCAGGGCCCAGCAGAAGTCGCTGGCCCGTCTCATGACCTGCGTACCGGTGAAGGCCGGTAGGGCCCTGACCACCGAGGGCCAGAGCGGTCGCGAGTTCATGATCATCGTGGATGGCCAGGCTTCGGTCCGCCGCGACGGCCGCCTCGTCGCCACCCTCGGTCCCGGCGATTTCTTCGGCGAGATGAGCCTCATCGCCGGCGCTCCCCGGTCTGCAACCGTGACAGCCGAGACCGACATGCTCATCGAGACCCTGAACCGACGTGAGTTCTCGTCGATGCTGGACGAGAACCCGTCACTGGCCCGCAAGGTGCTGGTCGGTGCGGTCAAACGCCTCCACGAACTGGATGCCGGCCCGGCCGACTGAGGCTCCTGCGACACCGCGGGGATGACCTTGCCGGACCACCTCGTCAATGACGATGCCGATCTGGTGGGCCGGCTCCGCGGCGTCCTCCTGGACCTGCATGCGGGCTCCTCGTCTGACGACGCGGTCTCCGCTCTGCTGGCCCTCCGGGGGATCCTCTCCGTGGACGTCGTCGATCGCGATCGCCTGACGCTGCTCAGCCACCGTTCCATGGACCCGGCGCCGCCGCCGTGGACCGCCCTGGCATGGTTGGCAGGCGATGCGAGGATCCCGGAGACCCTGCTCGAACCGTTCGACGTACTCGCCTCCTGGACGGCCCACCGGCGCCTCGTGTGGGGTGGTGACACCAGCGTCGATGATCCGGTGAAGGGCGTGAAGATGGTCTCCTTCGTGCGACGCCTCGACGGGCTGGACGACACCACCTTCGTCGACCGGTACATGGCCCACGGTCCGGTCGCCCGCCGGCACCACGGCATGCAGCGCTACCGCCAGAACGTCGTGACCACGGCGGGGCAAGACGGCCCGGCTCCGGACGCGGTCTCGGAACTCTGGTTCCCATCCGAGGAGGCCTGGCGGGACGACTTCTACCTGGCACCCGACTCCCGGGATGCGGTTGCTACGGACGTGGCCGGGTTCCTGGACCGCCGTACGACCTCGTCCACCCTGGTCACGGAACACCTGGCGCTGCGCTGAGCCACCCGGCCCGGGCCGGATCCGACAGCTGGCGGGTGCCATGCTGCACCTGTGGAGAATCCTGGAACCGTCGCCGTCCTCGGATCGGCCAACCTCGACATAGTCGTTCCCGTCCCCCACCATCCGGTGACCGGTGA
>DUAC01000072.1:3200-5048 GCA_012961035.1 Acidimicrobiia bacterium | reverse complement strand
GTTCAGCCGTCGGGTCGCTGTCACGGGGATGGGCGTAGTCGCCTCCTGTGGCATCGGCACCGACGCCTTCTGGGACGGCCTCTGCGGAGATGCCCCGGAGGGTGACAGACGGGTCCACGACTTCGATCCGTCCCCCCACTTCGAGAACCCGAAGGCGGTACGTCGCAGCGACCGGTGCACCCAGTTCGCCATAGCTGCAGCGGACATGGCACTCGAACAGGCCGGCACCCTGACCGCCGACTCGTTTCGACGTGGAGTGTTCATCGGAACCGGCATCGGTGGCATCGCCACCCTCGAGGAACAGATCCTGATCCGGCACGAGAAGGGCTCCCGCCGGGTCTCCCCCTTCATGGTTCCGATGATGATGCCCAACGCCGCTCCCGCAGCCGTCTCGATGCGACATGGCTTCCAGGGACCGGCCGAGAACACCTGCACGGCCTGCGCTGCAGGCACCCATGCGCTCGCCAACGCGGCCCGGCTCATCGCCCACGGCCGTTGTGACGTGGTCCTGGCGGGCGGCAGCGAGGCACCCTTCGTGGAGACGGCCATCGCCGGCTTCACCAACATGACCGCCTTTTCCTCGGTCGGCATCTCGCGCCCGTTCGACGCAGAGCGCGACGGCTTCGTGATGGGCGAGGGCGCCGGGATCATGCTCCTGGAGGAATGGGACATGGCCGTCGAGCGCGGGGCGACCATCCTGGCCGAGATCCTGGGCGGGGCGAGTACCGCCGATGCCCACCACATCACCGCACCCTCACCGGGCGGGGTCGGAGCCATCACCTGCATGCGCCTGGCCCTTGAGGAGGCCGGTGTGGAACCGGACCAGGTCCGCCACATCAACGCCCACGGCACCTCCACTCCCCTGAACGACATGGCCGAGGCCCTCGCCATGGCCGAGGTGTTCGGAACTGATGGCCCCCTGGTCACCTCCACGAAGGGGATCACCGGGCATGCCCTGGGTGCCGCCGGTGCGATCGAGGCCGTCGCCGTGGTACTCGCCATTCGCAAGGGGCTCGTCCCGCCCACGGCTGGCTACGCCACGGCAGACCCCGAGATGCCCCCGATCAACCTGGTCACGGGATCGCCGGCCCCGTGGGAACCCGGGATCTCCATGTCCAACTCGTTCGGGTTCGGCGGCCACAACGGCAGCCTGGTGATCGCCCCGGCCTGAGCGGCACCTGCGTCGGCCCGAGGCCGACGACGTTCATGTCCCGGTGGGCCTCTACGACGGCTCGGGCTTCACGAAGACGAACAGGAGGTCGCAGCGGCAGGCCTCCACGCCATCCACCAGTGCCCGGCCAGATCCCCTTCCGGCCCTGGCCGACACCCGGCCCAGGTCCACCTCCAGGTCGAGCCGCTCTCCGGGCAGCACCTGACGCCGGAACCTCACCCCGTCCAGGCCCCCGAACAGGGCCAGGCGTCCGGCGAAGTCGGGTCGGCTGAGCAGGGCGTAGGCGCCCAACTGTGCGATCGACTCGCACATCAGCACGCCGGGAAGCGTGGGGCGACCCGGGAAGTGCCCGGCGAAGAAGGGCTCATCGCCCGTGAGTTGCCAGTAGCCGACGGCACGTTCGCCCTCGACCAGCTCGGTCACCTCGGTCAGCAGCAGGAAGGGATCCCGGTGCGGTATGACCGCCTCCGGAGGGGGAAGCGCCGTCACGTGACCACCCCACGCCGCCTGCCGTCCGGGGGACGGACCAACCCCTGCGCCGGCTGGCTGGACCCAGGCAGCCGGGTGGATCCCGACAACGGTGAAGGCCGGAGCACTCTCGCTCCGGCCCCGCCGTTCACTTCTGGGTTCTACTTCCGGTCTACGTGACCGGATTGCTCTCGACTACTACCAGGCTC
>DUAC01000072.1:0-2936 GCA_012961035.1 Acidimicrobiia bacterium | reverse complement strand
CGCTCTTGTTCATCGAGCATCTCCTTTTCTGGTCTCCCGGTGGGGTTGCCCACCTGCGGTCAAATGACATCCGACTACCTCTGGGGCCAAATGTCAAGCATTTCCGTCCAGCCTTCCGCTTGATTGCAGGGATCGGTGCCCACCTCACCGGGGCGGATCGAATCACAACAGGTCGCAGACGGGCCGATCCACGGCCCCCGGGGTCTCAGCCTGGGTCGTTCACGAGGTGCTCGGCGGCACCCTGGAAGTACTCCATCACAGCGGTCGCAGCAGCGTCGACCAGACCGGCACCTTCCAGGGCGGCGGCCATGTGGCGGAGCCAGGCGTCGCGTTCCGCTGCACCGATCCGAAACAGAGCGTGCCTCATCTTGAGGCGTGGATGCCCACGTTCTGCGCTGTAGTCGGCAGGCCCACCCCAGTACTGCTGCAGGAACCCGGAAAGGTGCAGCCGCGAGTCCGCCAGGTCGGCCGGATAGAGGGGACGCAGCAGGTCGTCGCTGGTCACGCCGTCATAGAAGCGGTCCACGAGGGCCACGAACCAGTCGGGGCCCACGAGTTCGTAGAGGCTCTCAGCGGATCCACCATCGGCGCCGACCCAGGGAGGTTGGCGCCCCAGCGGAACCTTCACGAAGCGTCGAGCGCCGAGCGGAAGTCCGCCACGAGGGCGGCAACTCCTTCAGGGCCCGCTCCGTCGACCATTCGTTGCACGACCGCCGACCCGACCACCACCCCGTCACCGTGACCCGACGCCTCGACCGCCTGGGTGGGTGTGCCCACCCCGACCCCGATGAGCACCGGAACGTCGGTCACCGCCTTGAGGCGGGTGGCGATCTGGATGGCGCTGGCCGCCAACTCGGCGCGTACGCCCGTCACGCCCAGGAGCCCCACGCCGTAGACGAAGCCCCGCGTCCGTTCGCAGATTCGTGGAAGCCGCTCGTCCGGGGCCGTGGGGGCTGCCAGCAGGATCGCCTCGACGCCTGCCGCCGCTGCGACCTCCAGCCACGGGTCTGCCTCCTCCAGCGGCAGGTCAGGCAGGATGCAACCTGACACGCCCGCCTCCACGAGGGCATCGGCGAAGCGCTCGAGGCCCATCCGGTAGGCGATGTTGTAGTAGGTCATCACGGCGAGGGGAACGCCCACGTCCGCTCCCCGGAGGGAATCCAGGATGCTGGTCGGCGTGGCACCCGCAGCCAGGGCCAGCTCGTTGGCGGCCTGGATCGTGGGGCCGTCCATGACCGGGTCGGAGAAGGGGATTCCCACCTCGACGACGTCGGCGCCCGCAGCGGCGACGGCCCGGATGGTCTCCACCCAGTCGCCTCCGAGGCCACCGGTCAGGTAGGGAACCAGGCACTTGCCCCCGCCGTCCCGCCGGGCCCGCAATGCCGCCTCCAGTGGGCCCGTTGGCAGGTCCGTGTTCACGCCAGGATCTCCATCATCTGGGCGACGTCCTTGTCGCCACGGCCCGAGAGGTTCAGCACCACGGACCTTCCCGCCAGCGAGGCCCGCTCCCTGGACACCCACGCCAGGGCGTGGGCCGGCTCGAGGGCCGGAATGATGCCCTCCGAGCGACTCAGGAGCTGGAAGGCCTCCACCACCTCCGCATCGGTGACCGACTCGTAGCGGGCCCTTCCGGTGGCAGCCAGGTAACTGTGTTCCGGTCCGACGCCGGGATAGTCCAGTCCGGCGCTGATCGACTCGGCCTCCAGGACCTGGCCGAACTCGTCCTGCATGAGGTAGGACTCCATGCCGTGGACCACGCCGGGCACGCCCCGGCCGATCGCAGCCCCGCCGGCGGGTTCCACCCCGACCAGCTCGGTCGGTGCGTCGGCGAAGCCGGAGAAGATGCCGATGGCGTTGGAGCCGCCGCCCACGCAGGCCACGACCACGTCCGGCGGGCCCCCCAGCAGGGCCTCGCTCTGCTCCCTCGCCTCGAGGCCCAGCACCTCGTGGAAGGTCCGCACCATCCAGGGGTAGGGGTGCGGCCCCATCACCGAACCGAGGCAGTAGTGCGAGTCCTGGACGGTGGCCACCCAGTCGCGCATGGCCTCGTTCACCGCATCCTTCAGGGTCCGGCTCCCGGACATGGCCGTCCGCACCTCCGCCCCCAGCAGCTTCATGCGGAACACGTTGAGTTCCTGGCGACGGACGTCCACCTCGCCCATGTAGACGCAGCACTCCATGCCCAGCAGGGCAGCCGCCGTGGCCGCTGCCACGCCGTGCTGGCCGGCGCCCGTCTCGGCCAGTAGACGGGTCTTGCCCATCCTCCTGGCCAGCAGGGCCTGGCCCAGCACGTTGTTGATCTTGTGGGAGCCCGTGTGGTTCAGGTCCTCGCGCTTCAGGAGCAGCCGGCAACCCAGCTCCTCGGAGAGGTTGTGGCACTCGGTCATCGGAGACGGCCGGCCGGCGTAGTCGGCCAGCAGTCCATCCAGCTCGGCCCGGTAGGACGGGTCGGCCCAGGCCTCCCGGAACGCCGTCTCGAGTTCCAGGACCGCCGGAATCAGCGTCTCGGGGACGAACCGCCCGCCGAAGTCCCCGAACCTGCCATCCGGCGTCGGCTCTGAAAGGCTCATGCGTCGTCACCCCTGTAACGGATCGTCACCTACCCCTCCTCCTCCTGCCAGTCGAAGGGCCGACGATCGGCATCGCCCTCATAGCGCACGGGTCGTGCCGCCCGGGCGTTGAGCATGAACGCCCGGAGCAGCCGGGGGTCCTTGCGTCCGGGACCGGATTCCACCCCGGTCGAGACGTCGACACCGTAGGGGTCCACCTGCTCGATGGCCGAACCGACGTTGTCCGGGGTGAGTCCGCCGGCCAGGAGCGTCCGACGGTTCGCCGGTGCCCCCTCGGCCAGCGCCCAGTCGAACACCGCACCTGACCCGGGGGCGGATGAATCCAGGAGGAGGAGATCAGCGCCGTACTCGTCGAACCGCCGCAGG
>DUAC01000071.1:2359-5085 GCA_012961035.1 Acidimicrobiia bacterium | reverse complement strand
GCATGGTGCCGCCCCTGGCCAGGTAGCCGCGCATGGCCTCGACGTCCAGCGCCTGCCAGCGACCCTCGATCACCCCGTCCCACCCGTCGTGGAAGCCGACCAGCTCGTCTCCCCAGTGGCGTTCGCCCCGACGGACCACAGCCCGGATGACTGCATTCAGGCCGGGACAGTCACCCCCGCTGGTGAGAACCCCGACCCTCGTCATGGCGTCACCGTAGCCCCGGTCCCGGAACCGACTGCCCGGACAACCATCAGGTCCGCTTTCGTCGGTAGACCCAGCCGGCCAGCTCCGGGTAGCCGGCCCATACCCTCAGCCGGAAGTACTGGAGCAGGGGTCCGACCAGCAGGGCGAAGACCAGGGTCCCGACGCCATAGGAACCTCCGAGCGCCCCGCCACCCACCAGGACGGTCACCTCCAGGCATGTACGGGCGGTCCGGATGCTGAGGCCGGTTTCGACCAACGCCGTCATGAGCCCGTCGCGCACACCTGTGCCCAGACCGGCGCCGAGATAGAGCATCGAGCCGAATGCGACGGTCAGGGGGGCCACACCGACCAGCGCCATCCGCACCGCCATCGAGGACGGTGGCTCCACCACCACCAGGAGCACGTTCACCGTCGAGCCGATGATCAACACGTTGGCCACCGTCGCCGGTCCTATGGCCTGGTGGAGAACCGCCACCAGACCCAGCAGCAACAGGCCCAGGCCCATGATGACGGTGCCGGGCTGCCGGTCGATCAGGCCGGCCAGGGCATCGTGCAGGACGTCCCACGGGCCGACTCCCAGGTCGGCCAGGAACAGGGCGCCGATCCCCACGCCGAACATGACCAGGCCCACGAGGATCGCCGCAGCCCGGATGATGGTCTCCTTCACCCGGTCATTCTGGTGCCGCCGCCCACGACTCGGACGCACCGTGGCCTGCCATCTCGGCGCCGGCTCGTGCGGAACCGCTGGCTCGGCATGGGCCTGCCGGCCCGACCGGGGCCGGGCGGCCCGACCGATTACAGGGTCGGACCGCCCGGACTACCCGGAGGGTCGGGGGCGATGGATCGCCCCCTTCCCGGGACTACTCGCCGCCGGGGTTCAGGGTGACGTCGACCCGACGCCAGTTCTGGCCGGTCGTGTCCACTCCACGGGCCTTCAGCAGCGCCACGGCCGCCTCGGCGTACTCGGTGGTGTAGGCGCCCGAGTCCGGTGCGGAGGCCAGGATCGCCTCACTTGTGGCAACGTCGATGGTCTGGGACCAGGAGACTGCGTCAATCACGCCGGCGCCACCGGGCGAGGGCCAGATGAGGCCGTTGATCTCGTTCATCTGCCAGGCCTGGTGCGAGGCACCCAGGGCCGAACCGTTGTCAAGCACGATCTCGACGCACTTCGCGCTGTTGTCGCGGCAGTACATCCAGCCCTCCAGCGAGGCCGCCACGAAGCGTGTCGTGATGTCGGCGTATGCAGCGTTGCCGAGACGTGCACCGTCGGCCCAGATGGCGTCCTGGAGCATCGCCGTGCCGACGTCGTTCCAGTCGATGACCGACAGGTCGGCCGCGGTGTAGAGCCCACCGGTGGCGGGGTTCGTCGCCTCCAGCACCTGGGCGTACTCGTTGTAGATCATCGCCTGGGCGGCATCGATCTCACCCTTCAGCAGGGCCAGCATGTCGAAGCTCTGCTGTACCAGGTCATAGTCGCTACCGGGATCCACGCCGGCCCGACGGGAACCGGCCAGGAGCTCGAACTCGTTGCCCCAACCCCAGTTGCCGACAACCTTTCCGGCCAGGTCGGCCGGGCCGTTGATGCCCGAATCGGCCCACGAGACCTGAAGCGTGCCCGAACGCTGGAATACCTGCGCCACGTTGACGATGTCCATGCCACCCTCACGCGACACCAGCGCCTTGGGCACCCAGGACACGGCGAAGTCCACCGCCCCGGAGGCCAGCTGCTGCTGCGGGACGATGTCCACGCCGCCTTCCAGAATGGTCACGTCCAGGCAGTAACGCTGGTAGATCCCGTCATCCAGGGCGGCGTAGTAGCCGGCGAACTGGGCCTGCGTGACCCACTGCAGCTGCAGCGACACCTCGTCCACAGAGTCGCAGTCGCCGGTACCGGCCGCTGTCTCACTGTCGCCACAGGCCGTGGCGAACAGGGTTAGTGCCGCCATGACGGCCAGCAGCCTCATTGTCCATCGCTTGTTCATTTTTCCCTCCCGGGTGTGTTGTGGTTCTCACTACCCCCGTCCACAAGGCGCCAGGGCATGCTGACGCGCTCGAGGAACAGGGCTGCAGCGAACAGTCCCAGGCCGATAGCCGATGCGACAGCGATGGCTGCCCAGGCGACGTCGTACCTGGCGAATGCGGCGTTCGACGTGATGACGTTGCCGATGCGGTCCTGGGGACCGCCGAAGTACTCGGCGACGATCGCGGCGATCACCGACAGGGGAGCCACCACCCGGAGGGCGTTGGCGAAGAACGGTAGGGCGTTTGGAATCCGGACCTCGCGCAGGATCGTCCATTCACCGGCAGCGTAGGACCGCATCAGCTCCAGCTCGTCGGGGTGCACTTCCGTGAGCCCCCGGGCGGTGTTGATGAACACCGGGAAGAAGACGATGGCGACCACCACGGCCTGGTTGCTGAGCGTTCCGGTGATACCGAACCATGCGTTGAATATCGGGGCCAGCGCCACGATCGGTGTGGCGTTCACGGCTATAGCCAGGGGCGTGAGGCCCTCATTCAGGGT
>DUAC01000071.1:0-2313 GCA_012961035.1 Acidimicrobiia bacterium | reverse complement strand
CAACAGGACACCGGCGAGGATCCCCGCCACCAGGCCACTCACGGCGATCCGCCCCGTTTCCCAGCCTGCGTGGCGGAGCAGCGGCCAGTTCTCGGTAAGGCGGTCCATGATCGAGCTGGGCCTGGGCAATAGGAACTCGCGAATCCCGAAGCCCCACACGATGCCCTCCCAGAGACTGAGGCCGGCTACGCCGACCACCATGGGCGGCCCGATCCCGGCAAGGCGGCCGCGGATCATCCGACGTCCTTGTCGGCCCTCAGGGCCTCCCGGATCTCAGTGGCCTTGGCGAAGAACGCCGGATCCTCCCGTGTCTCGTCGGTGCGATCGCCCAGGTCCACGTCGACCACCGAGTGGATCCGTCCCGGCCGGGGTGACAGGACCACGACCCGTGACGACAGGAACGTCGACTCCGATATGGAGTGGGTCACGAACACCACGGTGGTGCCGGTCTCACGCCAGATTCGCAACAACTCCAGCTGCATGTGCTCCCTGGTCATCTCGTCCAGGGCACCGAAGGGTTCGTCCATGAGCAGCAGCTTCGGCTGGAAGGAAAGCGCCCTCGCTATCGAGACCCGCTGCTGCATGCCGCCACTGAGTTGGCGGGGGTAGTAGTCGCCGAAGTCCGTGAGCTTGACCAGGTCCAGCATCTCGGCCGATCTGGCCGTCCGATCTGCCCTGGACCAGCCCCGCAACTCCAGGGGCAGCTCGATGTTGGCGGCCACCCGTCGCCAGTCGAACAACCCGGCATGCTGGAAGACCATGCCGTAGTCCTGGTCCAGGCGGGCCGCATGTGCCGACTTGCCGAACACCGTCACCTCACCTACGGACGGCGTCAGCAGGTCTCCGACGAGACGCAGGAGCGTCGACTTGCCACACCCCGACGGTCCGATCAGCGACACGAACTCCCCGGCTCCGATGGTCAGGTCGATACCGGAGAGGGCGGTCACCTCGTCGGCGCTCCCGACGTTGAAGACCTTGTCGACACCGCTCACGACCACTGCGGCCTCGGACGCTACGGGCCCGCTCATGCCACCACCTCGTCAGCCCGCTGCATGCCCTCGGTCCGCTTCATGACCAGCCGCTCGGCAAGTGAGACCAGGCCGAACACCGACAGGCCGAGAGCCGCCGAACCCAACACCGCTGCATACAGGTGCTCGGGCGACACGGCATAGCGCTGTGCGTACTCGAGGATCGCCCGGCCCAGGCCGGTCTTGGTGCCGATCGAGATCTCGCCGACGATCGCACCCACCACGCTGAGGGTGGTCGCCAGCTTGAGGGCGGGGAACAGGTATGCCCGGGCGGCCGGCAGTCGGAGCTTGAACAGGGTGGTCCGCCACGGCGCGGCATACGACCGCATCAACTCCAGATGCGCCGCGTCCGGGGACTGCAGGCCCCGCAAGGCGCTCACCGCCACCGGGAAGAAGGTCAGGTATGTGGCGATCAACGAGATCGAGAAGATGTCCGGCAGGTCGTGCAGTCGCCCCCAGGTCACGATGATCGGAGCCAGGGCGATGAGCGGCACCGTCTGGGACACGTTTATCCACGGCAGGAGGCCGCGTTCGACCACCCGCCAACGCAGCATCAGGATCGCCAGTCCCATGCCGATGGCGAGCCCGAACGTGAAGCCGATGGCCGCCTCCTGGAAGGTGTACCAGCCCTTCTTGAGCAGGAACAGGTAGAGCGGCAACCGGGCCCGACCGTCCCTGACCTCCTCGAACAGCTCGCCGACGATGTCGGTGGCGTGCGGCATCGTGAGGTCGTCGGTCGTCGTCGGTAGCCCTATCGAGGTACCGGGCCAGTGGTCGTCGGTCTGGCCACCCATCCACTTGTAACCCTCCCAGAGGAGGACGACGAGGAGCAGGGCAACGACGGTCGTCGCAACCATCCGCAGGGTCCGACCGCCGTTCACGACCTGTCCCCGACGCAGTGGGCCCGACCATCGGTGGGCCAGCCACGAGCCGGGACGTCGCACGCCGGTAGGCAGTCGGATCCGGACCCCATTGTTCAGCCACCCGCCGGTTCGTCGGCAGGTGGGCTCGCGGGTGCAAACCGGCGCTGCCTCTCCATGAGGCTGCACCAGTCCCAGCCGGCTCCCCCCAGGGAATCCACGTCCGCCAGGAACTGACCCACCAGCGCCGTGACCGGTAGTGAGACGTTCATCGAAGATGCCTCCTCCAGGACGAGCCCGACGTCCTTTCGCATCAGGGTGGTGGAAAAGCCGAAGTCGTAGTCACCTGCCAGCATCCTCTCGGCCCGGTTCTCCATCTGCCAGGAGGTGGAGGAGCCCTGCAACATGGCCTCGACCACGTTCTG
>DUAC01000070.1:1229-30136 GCA_012961035.1 Acidimicrobiia bacterium | reverse complement strand
CGCAGACGAATGTCACGGTTTCGGTGGTAAGACCCTCAGACAGTCGCTCATCCACGATTACCAAGAGCGCCTGGGGCTCACAGCGACACTGGAACGCTCTGACCAGGCTGTCGAAAAAACTTTGCTTCCGTACTTTGGGGGAGTCTGCTATCGCTACGGCTTCGGTCCAGCAATCGCCGACGGCGTCTGCGCTCAGCCCCGGGTTGCCTTCGTGGCTGTTCCACTAGCCAGCGAAGAACGCATCGAATACGACGACATCGAAACGTCTCTCGTCCAGGCACGGCAGGTCCTCCGAGCAATTCCGGATATGCCACAAGGTTCGTTCAGCGCGTTCCTCATAGCGGTGAGTCACCTCGCCGAACACGATGCCGGACCGAACGGTAAGGCGGCCGTGACATACCTGGAGGCGTTCTCCAGGCGGCGCGAGATCGTGGCTACGAGCCGGGCAAAGTACGAAGTCCTGTCCCGGTTCGCCCCGTTGATCAAACAGGCGGCAGGGAGCCTGCTGTTCACCCAGACCGTGAAGGCAGCGAACCACGCCATCAACCGACTAGATCCGCTTCTGAATATCGAAATCATCACAGGAGAAACGAGCCGTGGCGAACGCGAACGAATCCTTCACGAGCTTCGGGTTGGGACAATCGACGCTGTAGCCGCACCGCGTGTTCTGGACGAGGGAATTGATGTGCCCAACGCCAACCTGGGCATCGTCATCAGTGCAAGCAGGACACGCCGTCAGATGATCCAACGCATGGGACGCATCCTGCGGCGTAAGCCACTCGGCAGCGGTGCTCGATTCGTAATCCTTTTCGCCAGCGACACACTTGAGGACCCAAGGACGGACGAACGAGACGGTTTCATGGAGGAAATCCAAGACATTGCCGAATCATCGCGGATCTTTGGCGTGGGCGATCATGAGCGGCTCACGAGCTTCCTCGATTTTCGGGGTCCAGAGGTTCTGACTTCGCCCAAAACGATCGGCCCCATGTCCTCGCTGGAGGCCATTCCTACTCAAAGTGACCGTGTCGAGCGGTACGCATGGCTCAACTTCCTGGCCTGGCATGAGAGGACCAAGGATCATGCCGAAGCCTGGGATTTCGATCTTGGTGATAGCGCCGCTCTGCCCTATTTGGAATTCCAAACACCTGAGCTTCCAGCACTCGGTGTAGAGCGCGTCTCAAAATCCAAGGCAGCGCTGCTCTCGACTGGGGAGCAACCAGTGGCCCTTATCAAGCGATTCGAAGGATTCGCACTCCAGTGCACAGGCTGCGGCGCCATGTCGGAACCCACACGATTTCGGTGGAAAGCGCTAGACGCGACCGTTGAATGCAGCTGCCTATGGTGAGGCGCCACCCCGCCGGATCGGCCGGATCCGGGGTTCGGAACGTTCCCGTACCCGACCATGCCGGTCATAGGATCCGACGATGACCGACCCGCTCCCAACCACACCCGGACCGGCCGTCGATCCGGCCCTGGTCGAGTTCGCCGTGGAGATCGCCCGGGAGGCCGGTGAGCTGACCCTCCGTTACTTCCGACAGCCCGACCTGGCCGTCGAGGGCAAGGACGACGGCACACCGGTCACGGTGGCCGACCGGGGCGCCGAACGACTGCTGCGCGAACGGATCGGGGAGGCCTTCCCCGACGACGCCATCGTGGGCGAAGAGGAAGCCGACGTCGCCGGGACCTCCGGCCGGACATGGATCCTGGACCCGATCGACGGCACACAGTCGTTCATCCACGGCGTTCCCCTCTACTCCAACCTGGTGGCTCTGGAAGACGAGCACGGTCCCGCCGTCGGCGTCATCAACGTTCCCGGCCTGGACGAGTGCGTCTGGGCCGGACGCGGCCGTGGCTGCTTCCTGGACGGTGAACCGACACGGGTCTCCGAACGCACCGACGTGAGGGGGGCATGCATCGTGACCAGCGGCGTCGACTACTGGCCGTCCGCCGCCGCCCTGGACCAGTTCATCGGAAAGGGCGCCGTGATCCGGACCTGGGGAGATGCCTACGGCTACGTCCTGGTGGCCACGGGGCGGGCCGATGCCATGGTGGACCCGGTCGTGTTCCGTTGGGACGTCGCTCCGATGCTCACGATCCTCCCCGAGGCCGGCGGGGTCTTCACGGACCTCTCCGGAGCGGTCACAGCCGAGGGCGGAGACGCCCTGGCGACCAACCCGGCACTCCTCGACCAGATCCTGGACCTGGTCGGGCGGAGCTGACCCGGTCTGACCGGGTACCACCTCAGACCAGCGCCCGGTCCCCCTCGAACACCTCGGCCTCCAGGCCCCTGGCCGCCAACTCCTCCAGGAAGGCCAGCGGCTCGACCATCTCGGCCAGGCCGACCATTCCCCGGACACGGTTACGGCCGGTCAGCAGCCACTCCACCGCGGTGGCCGCCACCGCAGCTGCAGCCACCGCCGGTCGCCCGGAGGCACCCAGCACGACAACGTCCTCCACGCCGTCGCGGCGGCCGCGGACCTCCACCCGGACCGCCCCTGGCCCTCCCTCCAGATGCGACGGGGAAAGCATGGGCAGCGGGCCCGTGAGCCTGTCGC
The DNA here is from genome assembly GCA_012961035.1 of Acidimicrobiia bacterium. GTDB lineage: Bacteria > Actinomycetota > Acidimicrobiia > Acidimicrobiales > MedAcidi-G1 > UBA9410. Next base: position 27,581 of record DUAC01000070.1, on the reverse strand, counting down.
GGCGCGTCGCCGCCATGCGGGCCGTGATCCGACCCACCTCCGGAAAGGCGTGGTGGAGGAGCACGGGGTCCGGGAGGGCGGCCCGATAGCAGTCCCGTGGGCCCACCGGATCCGGGAACCAGACCAGTTCCCGACCGGACCCGCCGGATCGACGCACCCAACCCCCCTCACGCCAGTCGAAGGAGCGGCGGCTGAGGGCCCGATGGTGGACCAGGGCGCAGGCCGGTCCACCGGTCCCGGCCTTGGCCACGTGGATCTCATCGACGCTCTCGAACCAGGAGCGACCGTGGGCTGCCAGGAGGCAGCTGAGACCCGGAGCGAAGCCGGACCCGACGGCCACAGGTACCCCTGCCCGGCCCGCTGCACCGGCCAGGGCCAGCACCGCGATCGTCTCTGCCAGCCCGTCCCCCACCAGCACAGCGGGACGTCCGGCCTGGATCGTCGCCTCCACGGCCTCGAACTGGGTGCCCCGGGGGGTCGCGATGACCACGGCATCGGCCTCGATGGCGGCCGGGAAGGGATGGTGCTCGAGGACGACCCGTTCTCCGAGCGAGCGCCCTACTCGTGCCAGACGATCAGCCGACGTGTCACGGAGCACGATCGAGTCCACCGTGTCAGTTGCGAGCAGTTGGCGGGCAACGCGGGCGCCGACCGCACCGGCACCCAGGACGGCGACCCTCATCAGCGCAACCTCGGGCCCGCGAGGACCCTCCATCCGCCCGATCGGCGGGCGATGCCCGCGCCTCCACGGAGGCGGAGTACGCCAGCGACGGCTGCGGACACCGAGACTGCTGCGAGGGCTCGTCTGATCACCTGCATGGACGTGGGGCTAGCTGGATTCGAACCAGCGACCTCACCCTTATCAGGGGTGCGCTCTAACCAACTGAGCTATAGCCCCGCAGACCCCGGAACGGTACCCGGGGCTCCAGACGGCTGGCTACCCGCCAGGTGGTGGTGGATGGCCGGCATCACCGGATCCGGCTGCCTGATCCACGAGGACGTCGCCGCGTCGTAGTCGGCGCTGCCTCACCGCCGTCTCCTCCTCGATCATCGTGAACCGGATGCCCCCGGTCAGATCGCTGATCAGGTTGAACAGGACGACCAGGACGACCGTGACGCCGATCCCGCCGACCACCAGGACCAGGCCTCCCAGGACGAAGATGCGGAAGATCTGGGCGCTATCGAACTCGAACGACTCGAGGGCGAAGAGTTCCTTGATGAAGGACTCGATCTTCGAGATGGTTCCGGCCTCGTCAGCGGCGCTCCAGAGCATCCGCGTCGCTATGACGAGCAGTCCCCAGATGCACAGGTAGAAGACCAGGCTGACCTTCAGGACCGACCACGGCTCGATGTGTCGCACCAGGCGGCGCACCCGTCGAACCCGATAGCTCCCACGTGGCGCCCGCGGCTCCCTGGGTGCCGAAACCGCCTTCGGGGCAGCGTCGCGGCGCAGCACCCGCGGAATCCTTGCCCGATCCCTTCGGAACACCGGTTCAGCGGCAATGTGCCCATCGTCTTCGTCAGGATCACCGTCGTCGTCGACGAATCGACGCGCCAGGAGGTCAGCCGAGGACTCCACCACGGGTACGGCCTCGGTGGGTTCCCCAACCTCGACCGAGGAACGACCGGCTTCATCCCCGGGCCCGGACGCCTCGGAATCGGACGTCTCAACCGAATCCTCGTCCGGTGCGTCGTCGGCGTCATCGGGTCGACGCGAACCCTCGATCTCGTCGTCGGCCACGGGCCGGAAGTCTAGGGGTAGGCGTAGGGGCGACAGCGTTCGCCCCGACAGGGGGCAGCGACGGCTCGGGCGATCGCACGGGCGCGACCCACCCGGACCGTGACCTCCACCGAGGTCCCCAACTGCCTGAACGACTCCAGGACCGCCCCGTTCGCCGCCGCCATCTCGCCTGCCCGCCTACGTCCATCGCCGGGATCCACCACGGAGGCCAGGGCAGCGGCGTCAGCCGCCGTCTGGGCCATTGCCCGTTCGCCGACCAGCAGTGCCGTCTCCACGATCAGGGCGGCAAGCCCCAGCGCCATGACCACCAGCAATGCCACCAGGGGCAGGAGTTGGCCCCTGTCATCGTTGCCCACGTTCAACCGGTCCCCTTCTCCGGAAGATCCGGAGGTCGGCTACATCGCGGGGAGGTGGCGGGTCCGAAGGAGTCGGACCGGATCAGTCGGCCGGTGCGTCTCCGGCGATCTCCACGGCGTCTTCGCCTTCGAGCGGCTCGTCATCCAGGTTCTCTGCAGGCGCCGGTGAGACGGCTGCGACCTGCTGGCCCGCTCCGGGTGACATCACCCGGACGCCGGTCGCATCCCGACCCTGGACCGAGATGTCCGATGCCGGCATGCGGATGATCATTCCCGCTGTCGTCACGGCGAACAGCTCGTCGGTCTCGCCGACGATCAGTGCCCCCGCAACCGAGCCCCTCCCGGTAGTGGTCCTGATGCCCCGGACACCCAGTCCGGCACGACCCTTCCTGGTGAACTCGTCCAGCTCGGTCCGCTTGCCGTAACCCTCAGTGGTCAGGTGCATGATCGTGGTGTCCGGCCTGCCCACGCAGCACGACACCAGCTCGTCGCTCCCCCGGAACCTCATGCCCTTCACCCCGGCTGCGCTACGACCCATGGCCCGCACGTCGGACTCGGAGATCCGCAACGTCTGACCCGAGCTGGAGACCAGGAAGATGTCGTCCTCGCCGCTCGTCGGTACCACCGCCACCAGCTCGTCACCGTCATTCAGGCGCACGGCTATGAGGCCGGCCTTCAACGATGAGTCGTAAGCCGTGAAGCGGGTCTTCTTGACCCGCCCGGCCCGTGTGGCGAAGAACAGGAAGCGATGTGATTCGTAGTCGCGGGTGTCGATGATCGCCTTGATCCGCTCGTCCGGCTGCAGCGGTAGGAGGTTCACCACCGGGGTTCCACGTGCGGTGCGACCGGCCATCGGAATCTCGTGGGCCTTCAGCCGGTACACCCTTCCCCGTGTGGAGAAGAACAGCAGGTAGGAGTGCGCCGTGGTGTAGATCAGGTGGGCGACCACATCCTCGTCCTTCAGCTTCGCCCCGGTGACGCCCTTGCCGCCACGACCCTGGGTACGGAACTCCGAGGTGGACATGGTCTTCACGTAACCGGCCGCACTCATGGCGAAGACGAGCTCTTCGTCGTCGATCAGGTCCTCGATGTCCAGCTCGCCCGGATCGCGGACCATCAGGCTGCGCCGTGGGGTGGCGTGCTTGTCGCGAACGGCTGTCAGCTCCTCCTTGATGACCGCCCGGAGCTGGTCCTGGTCATCCAGGATGGCCTCCAGTTCGGCGATCGTCTTCCTCAGCTCGACCAGGCGTTGCTCCAGGTTGCTGCGCCCCAACCGGGTCAGCCGCACGAGCTGCATGTCCAGGATGTGGTTGGCCTGGACCTCGCTGAACTCGAAGCCGTCCCCCATCAGGCCCTCGCGCGCCGTGGCCCTGTCCTCGGAACCACGGATCAACGAGATGATGTCGTCGATGCGCTCGAGTGCCTTCAGCAGGCCCTCCGTTATGTGTGCTTCGTCACGGGCCCGGCCCAGTCGGAACTCGGTACGCCTCCGGACGACCTCCACCTGGTGGTCCACGTAGGCCACCAGGAGGTCCCGCAGGTTCAGGGTCCGTGGAATACCGTCGACCAGGGCGACCGTGTTGACCGAGAACGTCGTCTGGAGCGGTGTGCGCTTGAAGAGGTTGTTCAGGATCACCAGCACAGGGGCGTCCCGCTTGAGCGTGATGACGATCCGGGTGCGGCCCTCGGCCGATTCGTCGTTCACGTCGGAGATGCCGTCGATCTCCCTGGCGTCCACCAGGTCGCGGATCTTGGACATGATCAGGTTCGGGCTGGCCTGGTAGGGCAACTCGGTGACGACGATGCGGCTGGACCTGGGTCCCTCCTCGATATCGGTGAGGGCCCGCATGCGGACCTGCCCCCTGCCTGTCCGATAGGCCTCGCGGATGCCTGACCGCCCGAGGATGAGCGCCCCCGTGGGGAAGTCGGGACCCGGCAGGTGTTCCATCAGGTCATCCGGCGTGGCGTCCGGATGGTCGATGAGGTGGATGGTTGCGTCGATGACCTCGCCCAGGTTGTGGGTGGGGATGTTGGTCGCCATTCCCACTGCTATGCCCTGGCTGCCGTTCACCAGCAGGTTCGGGAACCTGGCCGGCAGCACCCTGGGTTCGACGAACTCACCGGAGTAATTCTCGGTGAAGTCGACCGTGTCCTCGTCGATCCCGGCGAGGAGGTGGAGGGCGATCGGGTCCAGGCGGCACTCCGTGTATCTGGCGGCGGCAGCCGAATCGTCCGGCGAGTAGCCGAAGTTGCCCTTCGGGTGGATCACCGGGTGCCGCAGGCTGAAGGACTGGGCCATCCTGACCAGGGCGTCATAGATCGCCTGGTCGCCGTGGGGGTGGTACTTGCCCATGACCTCGCCGGTCACCCTGGCGCACTTCATGGTGGGTCGGTCCGGTCGGGCCCCCAGGTCGTACATGCCCCAGAGGATCCGCCTGTGGACCGGCTTGAGGCCGTCACGGGCGTCTGGAAGGGCCCGCGACACGATCACCGACATGGCGTAGTCGAGGAACGACTGCTCCATCTCCTCCTGGATCTCGATCGGCTGGATGGATCCCAGGGCCGGGGCCACGTCGTCCACCGGCGGCTCGGTGACGTCTCCCATCAGATGTCCAGGAACCGCACGTCGTGTGCGTTCATCTGGATGAACCGCTTGCGGCTCTCCACGTCCTCGCCCATGAGGGTGGAGAACACCTCGTCGGCAATGGCCACCATCTCGACCGAGACCTGGAGCAGGCTCCGACGCGACGGATCCATGGTGGTCTCCTTCAACTCGCCGAAGTCCATCTCGCCGAGGCCCTTCAGGCGCTGGAACTCCCTCTTGTGGTTCGGATGTTCGGCCAGGAAGGCGTTCTTGGCGTGATCGTCCTTCAGGTAGACCTTCTCGCGCCCGACGATGGTCGAGTAGAGGGGAGGCTGGGCTATGTAGACGTGCCCCCGCTCCACCAGCGGCCTCATCTGCCGGAAGAAGAACGTCAGCAGCAGGGTCCGGATGTGGCTGCCGTCCACATCGGCGTCACAGAGGAGGACCACCTTGTGGTAGCGGATCTTCTCGGCATCGAAATCGTCTCCGAAGCCGCCGCCGATCGCCTGGATGAGCGTCTGGATCTCGGCGTTCTTGAGCATCCGGTCCGCCCGGGCCCGCTCCACGTTGAGGATCTTTCCCCGGATCGGGAGGATCGCCATGGTCCGTGGGTCCCTCGCCTGGACGGCCGATCCTCCGGCGGAATCCCCCTCGACGATGAACAGTTCCGACTCACGCGGGTCCCTCGACGCACAGTCCTTCAGCTTGTCCGGCATTCCGGCGCCGTCCAGGGCGGACTTGCGCCTCGCCGACTTGCGTGCATCCTGGGCGGCCACCCTGGCACGCTGGGCGTTGACCGCCTTCTGGAGGATCCGCTTGCCCTCCGACGGGTGTTCCTCAAGCCATTCGGCGAGCTTCTCGTTGGTGGTCCGCTGCACCAGCGACCGGGTCTCGACGTTGCCCAACTTGGACTTCGTCTGTCCCTCGAACTGCGGATCCTCCAACCTCACGCTGATGATCGCCGTGAGGCCCTCGCGTATGTCCTCTCCCTGGAGGTTGTCGTCGTTCTCCTTCAACAGGCCGCGCTTGCGGGCGTAGCGGTTCACCACCGCGGTGAGGGCACTCCGGAAGCCCTCCTCGTGCATGCCTCCCTCAAGGGTGTTGATCCCGTTGGCGAAGGAATGCAGGCCGTCGCTGTTGAAGCCGGTGTTCCACTGGAAGGCCACCTCCACCTCCTGGCCGTCCTCCTCGCCCTCGATGTGGCCAACCTCGGCGAAGAGCGATTCCTTGGAGGCATTCACATGGGCCACGAAGTCGCGGATGCCTCCCTCGTAGCAGTAGGCGATGTCCTCGTGGCGCTCGCCCTCCCGGTTGTCGCTGAGGCGAATCTCCAGGCCACGGTTGAGAAAGGCCATCATCTGGAAGCGTTCCGCCAACGTCTGGAACCTGAAGCGGGTCTCTTCGAAGACCGTGCCATCCGGCCAGAAGCGAACCGTGGTGCCCGTGCGGTCGTCAGGCGCGGTGCCAACGGCCGAGAGACGCGTCTTGAGCTGCCCGCCATCCACGAAGTCCATGTAGTGGCGGTGGCCGTCCCGGTCGATCTCGACCTCGACCCGACTGGAGAGGGCGTTCACCACGGAGATGCCGACCCCGTGCAGGCCCCCTGAGACCTTGTAGCCCTCACCCCCGAACTTGCCACCGGCGTGCAGGAGCGTGAGCACGACCTCGGCGGCGGAGAGGTCGGTGAACTGATGGTGGCGTTCGACCGGGATTCCCCGGCCGTCGTCCGACACCTGACAGCAGTCGCCTTCCAGCAGGACCACGTCGATGGTCGTGCAGTGACCGGCCATGGCCTCGTCGACCGAGTTGTCCACCACCTCCCAGACCAGGTGGTGGAGGCCCGTCGGGCCGGTCGAACCGATGTACATGCCGGGCCGTTTGCGGACCGCCTCCAGTCCTTCCAGGACCGTGATGTCCGCTGCGCTGTAGGTGGTCTCGGGGCTCGTCATGGTGTCCCCTCCGGAGGTGTCGTGGTGCAGGGGCTCGAGGAAGCCGAGAATTGCATCGTGTAGGCATTAAACCGCAGGTCAGAGGGCCAGTTCACGACCCAACCAGCCTACCAGCAGAGGCCCTCTGGGCCACTGATCCAAGCCCGCCCGGAACGGTGTGCAGACACCCCCTGCCGGGGCGTCCGAAAAATCGGTCAGGTACCGCGTGCGGGCTCTACCCGGACCCTCACAGCGGTAATGCGTCCGGGTCCGATCATGCCGTCGATGCGCTCCAGCAACTGGGTCTCGAGCCAGGAGATCTGGCTGGCCCAGGCCGGGTCGTGGACGCTCACCAGGAGCTCCGATCCCCGTACCGCAACGGCCTTGATCCTTGAGGCAAGGCCTTCACCCACCACCTCGGGCCACCTGTCCAGGAGCGTCGCCATCGAGTCGATCTCCGGTGATCCCATTCCGGCCAGGAGCCGTTCCAGGCTCCTACGGATGGGTGTGGGCCCGCGATCCTCAGCCATTGCCCGCAGAGAGGTTCCCGGTCCCCTGCCCACCCGTTCGACAACCCGCTTGCTTCACGAGAACACCCCGTCAGCCAACCGCAGGACCGATCCCGCCTCCACCCCATCCGGAACGGTCCCCGCCGTGGTGATGACCGACTGTGTGACCGGCAGGATGTCGACCAGGGCACGCACCCTGTCGTCGTCCAACTCTGAGAACACGTCATCGAGCAGCACCACCGGGTCGGTTCCGGTCCGGTCGACGACCAGACGGTGGCCCGCCAGGCGCATCGCCAGGGCCAGCGACCGCTGTTCCCCCTGCGACGAATGCGTACGGGTCGGAAGGCCGTCCATCCGGATCATCACGTCGTCACGATGCGGTCCGACGGTGCTGATCCCGCGTCGTACGTCGTCAGCGCGGGCATGCCCCAGGGACTCCACCAGGCCCTCGGCAGACCACTCGTCGCAATAGGCCATGGAAATATCTGAGGTTCCTCCGCTCACGGCCCCGAGGAAGTCTCCCACCAGGGGTTCGAGGGCTCCGAGGATCTCCCGCCTGGCTGCGGCCAGGTTCCCGCCCACCTCACCCAGCTTGGCGTCCCACACATCCAGGGTCATCGCCACGTCATCGGTCAACCGCCCCCGGGCCTGCTTCAGGAGCGCATTGCGTTGTCTCAGGATCCTGTCGAGGTCGGTGCTCAGCAGGTGGTTGCGGGGGTGTACGTCCGCCAGCAGGTCGTCCAACCACCTCCGCCTCCCACCCGGCCCCCCCTTGACCACCCCGAGGTCCTCCGGTCCGAAGACCGTCGTCCTGAAGTGACCCAGCAGATCCCTCATCCGTTGGACCTGATTCGAGTTCACGAGGATGCGATTGCGTCCGGTCGAGGTGATCTCCGCCTCCAACAGGATCGTCCTCTCCCCCTCGGTGACCTCCGCCCGCACCACGGCCCGATCGGCGCCATGCCTGATGAGTGCCTCGTTCGGTGCCCCACGAAACGAGGACCCTCGTGCCAGCCAGGCGATCGCCTCGACGAGGTTGGTCTTTCCCTGCCCGTTGGACCCGACCACGAGGGTCACACCCGGATCCAGGACCACGTCCACGGACGCGTGGTTGCGAAAGTCGGTCAACCAGAGCCGATCCACGCTCACGACAGGACTCCAGATCCAGGAACGCCAGGGTCGGACGTGACCGTCAGGAAACCCGTACGGGCATGAGCAGGTAGAGGAACTGGTCGTCTCCCGTGCTGCGCAGGATCGCCGGCTTGAGCGAGTCGATGGTCTCCAACCTGACCTCGTCACCGGGGCTGGCCTCCAGGCCGTCCACCAGGTACTCGGGGTTGAAGGCGACGGTCAGGTCCGACCCGGTGTAGTCCGCGTCCAACGTCTCCCTCGCCTGTCCGACGTCCTGGGTTATCGCCACCAGCTCCAGCCCCTCGGATGACATCGCCAACCTCACCGGAGTGGAGTCCCTGGCCAGGATTCCCACCCTCCTGACGGCTTCCAACAGCGCCTGACGATCCACCACCAGTGAATTCGGATGGTCGACCGGGATGAGGCCCCGATAGTTCGGGAATTCCCCCTCGATGAGGCGGGTGACGATCTGGACGTCGTCGATCACGAATGACGCATCACGCTCACCGAGGATGATCGTGAGATCAGAAGCGTCCCCCAGAACACGTGCCACGGCGTCCAGGGCCCGGGATGGAACCAACACCGTCTGGTCTCGTCCCAGGATGGAGGTGCCGGGAAGGTCGCTCACAGCCAGCCGATATGAATCGGTGGCCACGAAGCGGAGGCCGTCCTCTTCAGCCGCCATCAGGACACCGGTAAGGATCGGCCTGGCATCGTCGACGCTCGCCGCCTTCACCACCTGGTCCAGGGCGGCCGATACCACGAGTGCGTCGAGCGTCACCGAGTCGCCCCCGGGCTCGTCGAACCTCGGGTACTCGTCGGCGGACATGACCCGGAGGCTGAAGTCGGAGCGTCCGGAGACAAGGCTTGCCCCGTCGTCGCCGACCGAGAACTCAATCTGGCCACTGTCCATTGCACGCACGATGTCGGACCCGAGCTGGGCGGACAACACGACGGACCCGTCGCCGTCACCGCCGACCGTGGCTTTCACCCGGATCGTCAGATCCAGATCGCTACCGGTGACCGTGAGCCCGTCGCCTACGAGTTGCAGGTGGAGGCCGGACAGGACCGGGAGGTTGCCACCCCTTCCGGACACGGCGCGTCTGGCAATTGAGAGCGCCCGGTCGAGTACATCTCGCTCGCATCGGAACTTCACAGGCTGGTCTCTTTCAACTGGTGAGGATTCAGATCAGGTAATAGTGGTAATAGGTGCTGTGGATTGTGGAGTATCGCCCATCTCCGCAGGTCAGGGGGATGATGCTAGGGACCTGGTAGTCCACAGTGGTCCACACCCCTGAGCGGTCCGGAAGATTTCCTGTGTACGGAGAAGTGTCTTTCCACCGGTAGTCCACAGTGTCATACACCGGTTACCGGTCAGGGCCTGGTGCGAATTGACGAGATCAGGGCGGATACCTGGTCGTAGATGTCCCGACGTTCCGGCATCAACTTGCCGATCTTATCTACTGCGTGGATGACCGTCGTGTGGTCCCTGCCGCCGAACAGCCGTCCGAGGGATGGATAGCTCAGGTCGGTCAACTCGCGGAACACGTACATGGACACCTGTCGGGCTGTGACCAGCGGCCGCCGACGGTTTGGACCTATGAGTTCCTCACGGGAGAAGCCGTAGAGGTCGGTCGTCTTGGACAGGATCAGTTCCGGTGTGATGATCAGCGGCGACGTGCTGGAGATCAGGTCGCTCAGGATGCTTACGGCCAGTGCCCTGGTACACGGCTCATGGTTGAGGCTCGAGTAGGCAGTGACCCTGGTGAGGGCACCCTCCAGTTCCCTGATGTTGTTGGTGATGCTCTCGGCTATGAAGAGCAGCACGTCGTCCGGTACCTGGATGCCGCTCGGTGTCTGCTCGGCCTTCTTGCGGAGGATCGCCAGGCGGGTCTCCACGTCTGGAGGCTGGATGTGGGTGACCAGGCCCATCTTGAATCGACTACGCAGACGATCCTCCAGCGTGGAGATCGAATCAGGTGACCGATCGCTTGACATGACGATCTGGCCACCTTCCTGCTGGATCGAGTTGAACGTATGGAAGAATTCCTCCTGCAGGCCTTCCTTCCCCTCCATGAACTGGATGTCATCGACCAGGAGGACGTCGTTCTTCCTGTACCTGTCCTTGAACTCCTGAAGCTGCTTGTTGCGGATGGCCTCGACGAAGCGGCTCATGAACGTCTCGCTGGATACGTACTGCACCCGGTAGGTCGGATAGTGGGCGGTCACGTAGTTGCCGACCGCCTGGAGCAGGTGGGTCTTGCCCAGGCCGGCGTCGCCGTAGATGAACAACGGGTTGTAGGAGCGACCCGGGGTTTCTGCGACCGCCTGGGCGGCGGCGTGAGCGAACCGATTGGACGAACCGATGACGAAGTCCTCGAACGTGAGCCTTCCTATGGATGGACCCTCGGCGGATGTACTCGTCGTCGGGTGGATGGAGGTCACCGGGGCGGGAGCTGGTGCGGTCAGGACCGGAGAAATGACCTGTGGTTCGCTGGTTGGTGTTGGAACCGTGATCCTGAGGGGAGGAGCGTTGTCCACCTCTTCACGGATCACGATCTGCAGGCTCAACTGGTCGTCGCTTATCTTGGCCACCGCTTCGTCGACCATTGCGCGGTAACGACCCTCGATCCGGTCCCGCAGGATGTTGCTGGGTACTGAAATGGTCAGGGTTTCGACGTCAGCGGTCACCGGCTGGGCGCTGTTGAACGTCATCTGCCAGACGACGTCTGACACCTGAGCCTGGATGGCGGCAGCACATGCCTCCCATAACACTGTCGCGTCCGTCATCGTCAGGCTCCGTTCAGGTTGTCCACATAAGTGGAATTTTCTGTGGAAAATCTCTGAAGGCGGAAAACGGCGATCTCACGACCACTCCGCCCTCTGTGTGGGCGGGGCAACGTAGCAGCCTGTGGATGACCGTGCGCCGGGCCGATTCGAATGCCACGTCGCGCCTGTTCAGACAGATGTTCGCGCGATCGGCGCGATCACGGTGGAAGCGGCCCGCTGGGACCTCTCGTAGCTCCAGGAGGGCACGGCGACCCGATCTACCCTGTGGATATTGTGGATAACTGTGATCCCCTTGCTGAGAGGGATCATGTCGCCGTGGACCGGTGCAACGGATCTCGAGGATTCCTGGTTGGCGCGTGCCCGGAGTGCCCCGTAGCCTGAGGTCCGGATTCCGGATCGCCCATTCCAGGGTGGTTCGATCCGACTGACCTCAAGGTCGGTACCGTCGTCCAACGGGTCGACGTGCGGACGTATCAGGTCCGCGACGAACGAAAATCGAAGGCACCCGGGTGCTCCCCTTCCTGATGACGCCCACTGTGCCGGTAGGAGACGATTCATGAAGCGTACGTATCAGCCCAACACCCGACGTCGAGCACGCAAGCACGGCTTCCGGAAGCGCATGCGCACCCGGGCGGGTCGCGCGATAATCAGTGCCAGGCGAAGGAAGGGTCGAGCCCGACTGTCGGCTTGATATCCCGTCTCAGTCGGCGAGACGACTTCCATGCGCTACGTCGTGACGGACGTTCCGTTAGGCGCGGACCGCTGCGGGTCGGCTTCCGGGCCGCAGGTTCGGCCGATGCCGGAGTGCGTGTCGCCTATGCGATCCCCCGGCCGGTTGGTTCGGCGGTGGTCCGGAACCGTCTGCGGCGTCGGCTCAGGGCGATCCTCGTCGACATTGACCGTTCTGCCCCTGCCCTTCCCGCCGGCGACTACCTGGTCCGGGTCCGTCCAGGAGCCTCGGACTCGTCATTCGACGAGCTCGGGCAGTACCTGGCGGATGCGATAGATGAACTTTCCAGGAACTGATGAATCTATGAAAACACGTGTTGAACTGGGCATATTCGCCCGCATCCTGCTGGGACTGGTGCGCCGCTACCAGATTCTGGTGGACGGGCGTCCAAGCCCGTGCCGATTCGTTCCCACCTGTTCCGGGTACGCCCTGGATGCATTGGACCGACACGGGGCCGTTCGTGGCTCCTGGTTGGTGCTGCGACGGTTGGGTAGATGCCACCCGTGGGGTGGCCATGGCTGGGACCCGGTGCCCGGTGGTTCCCCCTTCTCCCAGCGAGGTGACGCCTGATGTTCGATGTGATCGCTGCCGTCCTGGCCTGGTTCTACGGGCTGGTACCCAGCTTCGGGCTGTCAATCATCCTGCTGACGTTCGTGGTGATGGTCGTCGTCACCCCGCTGACCCTCAGGGGAACGCGGTCGATGATCAAGATGCAGCACCTCCAGCCGGAGATGAAGAAGATCCAGACCCGGTACAAGGGCGACCGGGATGCGATGAACAAGGAGATGATGGCCTTCTACCAGGCCAACGGCATCAACCCCATGGGTGGCTGCCTTCCCCTGTTCGTCCAGGCCCCGGTGTTCATGGTGCTGTACCAGGTGCTCCGTGGCATGACGAGACGGCTCTCCGACGTCGGGGCTGACATCGGATGGGTAGCCGGACGCCTGGGTGCCGCCGAGAGCCTTTCCGGGGTGCCTGCTAACCAGCAGGCGTTCTATCCCGCATACGTGGATCCCGGCTCGGAGCTGTTCGCCGACCTGACGGCTGAGAACGAGATGCTGTTCCTCGGCTTCGACCTCTCCCGGTCGGCGGGAGCGGCGCTCTCACAGGGCATCCTGGCGGCCTTTCCCTACCTGATCCTGATCCTGGTGGTGTTCGCCAGCGCCTGGATCCAGCAGCGCCAGATACGTGGACGGAACCCGGACGCCACGGTGAACCCGCAGCAGCAGATGCTGATGAAGGTGATGCCCTTCTTCCTGCCGGTCATCTCGTTCAACCTGGATGCGGCCCTGGTCCTCTACTTCGTGATCTCGAACCTCTATCGGATCGCCCAGCAGGCCTACATCACCAGGACCCTGTACGGGCCCGGCGGTGATTCGGAACTGGTCGTCGTCCTACCTGAGAAGTCCACCAACAGCGAAAAGGGGTCTGCGGGAGGCAAGGCGTCCGGCAAGGCGTCGAAGTCCGCTGTGAAGCCGCCGAAGGCGAGCCCCTCGTCATCAGCCGCCCGCAAGGGTAGGACCATGGCTGGCGCTAGTAGGAATGATTCCCAAAACTTGAAAGACAACCCATCCGCTGAGGATGGTTCTGCTGGGAGCCCAGGGTTCGGCCGGAAGCCAAAAGGGCCGAAGCCTGATGCGAAGAAGAAGAAGGCCGGCCGGAGGTCACGTGGGAAGGCTGCCGGCGAGCCAACGAAGATCGACAAACGACCGCCAGGAGCTCGTGCAGGTGGGGGACGAACCACTCCCTCGGGTACTGCCGGAGCGCATGGCGCCAAGAAAAAAAGGAGGAAGTGAGGATGGAGTGGATAGAGACCACAGGTGTCTCACTCGATGAAGCCAAGGAACGGGCACTTGATCGGCTCGGCGTAGCCGAAGACGAGCTGGAGGTGGAGGTTCTATCAGAACCGACGCGTTCGATGTTCGGCCTGAAGAAGTCCGAGGCACGCCTGCGTGCCCGGGTGAGGCCGACCAGTCCCCGACCGAAGGTCGAGCGGCGCGATCGCAACCGCCGGAATGACCGAAAGGGCGGCAGGGGGCATTCGTCAGGCGGACGCCAGGACCAGCAGGGTGGTCGCGGATCCCGTGACTCGCGCCAGGGTTCATCAAGCGAGGCTGGCAAGGGAGATGGAAACAGGCGCCGCCGCGGCAATGATCGTCAGCCGGCTCGCCAGGAGGAACAGGTGGCTACGTCGGCCGGGCGAGATGGTGACGATGGCCAGGGAAATGGAAGGCCGGACAGGCGCCGGGAGAATGGACGCCAGTCGGCGTCAAGGGAATCGTCGGCGAGGTCGACGAATGGCAACGATCGTGGAAGCGATCGGGAGAGGGCTGAGGCCGAGACAATGGATCTGCAGACGCAGGCTGGAATCACCGAAGGATTCGTTCAGGGTCTGCTCGACGCGATGGGCCTTGATGCCCGTGTGGAGAGCACGATCGAAGAGGACCGTCTGACGGTTGAGGCCCACGGCCTCAACCTCGGGCTTGCCATTGGCAATCGCGGGGAAACCGTCCGGGCCATCACGGAGCTTTCCCGGACCCTGGTCCAGCGGAGTTCAGATGGTCAGGCTGAGGGTTCGCTGGTCGTCGACATCGGTGGTTACCGGGAGCGACGTCGGTCCTTCCTGGCAGATTTCGCCAGGTCCCAGGCGGAGGCGGTGCTCGATGATGGGCGGTCGCGGACCATGGAACCGATGGCGGCAGCGGATCGCAAGGTGATCCACGACACGATCGGGGAGATCGACGGCGTGGAGACCATCTCAGAGGGAAGTGGCACGGATCGACAGGTGATCATCATGGTCGAGACCACCGGGTGACCACACCCGTCGAGGAGATCCTCGACGCTGCGGTCGCCGAGGGGTTTCTGACCCCCCTGGCGGCTGCCGAGGGGCCCGCGCACAGCGCGGGCTTCCTCCGTTTTGGGGGGCTGGGAGACCCTGGGGTGGCGCCTGGCCCTGATGTCGCTTCCGGCATGCCGGTGGACCTGGATGCCGAGACGATCGCAGTCGACCTTGGAACCGGTGGAGGCGTACCCGGGCTGGTCCTGGCCACCCTGACGTCGAACCGGTGGGTCCTGGTGGATCGCGGTGATCGGCGGTGCACGTTCCTCCGGTGGGCGGTTCGCGAGCTGGGCATTGCCGATCGGGTCGAGGTCCACGCCATGGACGCCGTCTCGGTTGCACGTGGCGATCTCCGTGGTAGAGCAGGTCTTGTGACCGCCCGGTCCTTCGCAGCACCGGGGCCGACCGCCGAGTGTGCGGCTCCCCTCCTGGCTTTGGATGGCGTTCTGGTGGTCAGCGAGCCGCCGGGTGGTGATGGAGGGTCGTGGAATCGTTGGGATCCGGAGGCCCTGGACCAACTCGGCATGGTCGACCTTGGAGGATGGCGCCATGGTGGAGCTGGGTACAGGGCGATGCGTTCCACGGGTACCTGTCCGTCGCGTTTTCCGCGCCGTTTCAAGCGGCAGTTGGCTGGCCCGCTGTTCTGAACCGAGACGGCATGAGTCCCGACATGTTCCACGTGGAACATCGGGGCCTGCACCATTGTTCGGCTCCGGTTGTGTTCCACGTGGAACATGCAGATTCTCGTTCGACCGTCGTGATCGGAGTTCGCAGGAGTACAGCCTTGTCGTTGACCGGAGGATCCTTGCATTTGCCTTCAGTCACGAGCATGATGCTCGGAATGTTGAGCCAGAACCGTCGTGCCCGTGTCATCGCCGTTGCGAACCAGAAGGGTGGTGTCGGAAAGACCACCACCACGATCAATCTGGGTGCGGCGATGGCCGAATCCGATAAACGGGTTCTAATCGTGGACCTGGACCCGCAGGCCAATGCCACGACCGGGTTGGGAATCTCCAGCAGGGGCCTCCAGTCCTCGGTTTACGAGGTGATGCTCCAGCAGACGACGGTCACCGAGGTTGTCTGTGCCACCGAGGTGCCGAACCTTGAGGTGGTTCCGTCGAGCCTTGCCCTGGCGGGCGCCGAGATCGAGTTGGTGACGGCGTTCAGCCGCGAACACCGGCTGGACCGTGCCCTGGAGACGGTGGCCGACGACTACGACATCATCCTGATCGACTGTCCGCCGGCGCTCGGGCTTCTTACCATCAACGCTCTGGTTGCAGCCGGTGAGGTTCTCGTTCCCATCCAGTGCGAGTACTACGCGTTGGAAGGGCTTGGCCAACTGGTTGGCAACGTTGAGCTCGTCAAGGAAAACCTGAACCCGGATCTAGAGGTCTCGACCATTGCCCTGGTCATGTACGACGCCAGGACGAACCTGTCAGCACAGGTGGCGGAGGAGGTGCGGACCTTCTTCGGCGACAAGGTCTGCAGACAGGTGATACCGAGGTCGGTGAGACTCTCGGAAGCGCCATCCTTCGGACAGCCGATCACGTTGTTCGATCCAACATGTCGGGGAGCGATCGCCTACCGGCAGCTTGCCAAGGAGGTTCTGGGATGAAGAAGAGTGGTCTTGGCAAGGGCCTGTCGGCCCTCATACCTACGGCGGGGGCTGACGACGATGAGAGTGGTCTGACGCACGATGGAGTGTCCACGGCGGCCACGGTGCCGACCCCCGATAGTAGCTTCGAGTCGGTGTCGGTTGCGGACATCGAACCCAACCGCTACCAGCCACGGCGGGTCTTCGATGACGAGAGCATGGCCGAGCTGACGGCCTCCATCCAGGAAGTGGGGGTACTCCAGCCGCTCCTGCTCCGGAAGGTCGATGGCGGCTATGAGATCGTGGCCGGGGAACGACGTTGGCGTGCTGCCCGACGGGCGGGGCTGACGAGGGTTCCGGCTGTCGTGAGGGCGACGGCGGACCGTGATTCGCTGGAACAGGCGATCATCGAGAACCTGCATCGTGACGACCTGAACCCCATTGACGAGGCGGCTGCATTCCATCGTCTCATGGACGAGTTCGGACTCACCCAGCATCAGGTGGCGATGAGGGTGAGCCGTAGTCGACCGGCGGTAGCCAACAGCCTCCGGCTCCTCCACCTACCCGATGATGTCCAGCAGATGATCATGGACGGTCGCCTGAGCGCGGGCCACGCTCGGGCATTGGCTGGCCTGGGAGACCGACAACTCCTGGAGCAACTGGCCATGCGGGTGGTCGACGAGGGAATGTCGGTGCGCCAGACAGAGGAAATGGTCCGGACCCTGGGCGACGTTTCGGTTCCTGACCCCGATCGGGTCGATGACCCGGTGGTGAAACCCCAGGATGCGGCATTCCTTGAGGTTGAACAGATCCTGAGCGACCGGTTCGACACGACGGTTCGGGTTCACTCCCGGGGCAGGAAGGGTCGAATCGTGGTCGAGTTCGCCGACCAGGACGACCTGCAGCGTCTCTTCGGGCTCCTGGGTGGCTGAACCGCATCTGTGGTGATGGCCACCCCAACCATCCTGTGCCTCAGGCTTCGACGGTCGCTGCCTGGTCCGGGTCGGCGGCGGGGTTCGCCACCCAACGGGTGATGGCCGTGGAGAGGGCGTCGGCGATCTCGGCAGTTGCCAGGACGACGGCCGATGGCGGTGCGAGGGTGCAGAGGACTGCAGGCATTCGTGTCCGCCTTAGGACCGGCACCTGCCTTCCGGCAGCCTCCGTCGGGGGAACGTCGGAGCTTCGTAGGGCATGGTCAAGGCCGGTCGCACAGTGGTGGGCGAGCCTGTAGCCACCTTCGCTCTGGAATCCGAGGGTAGCAAAGTAGTTTGCCTGTGAATGGGAACTATTCTCAATTTTCAAACCGAGGTACATGACGGCATCGAAGTCGTTGGCCGTGGTCGCCTGTGCCGCCTCATCCGGATTGTCCAGGACGAGTACGTGTGCTCCGCGGGCCCGCAGGATCCTGGCGAGCGCGGCTATCAGGGCGCCCGAACTCCCGAACTGGCCAATGGCCAGACGCTGGCCCCGGAGGTCGGGGTTGCCCTGGCGGAGGCGGTCCAACTCACGCACCTGCGCGACCGGGGTTCGCCCGGCCGACCTGCCCAGGAGTTGGAGGAATGCCTGGACAGTCTCGGTTCCGGCTATTCCGTCGACGGCCAGGCCGGTGTTCCGCTGGAAGTCGCGGAGTGCGCCGGCGGTGTCCGGGCCGAAGATCCCGTCGATCCGACCTGCGTCGAACCCGAGACTGCCGAGGCGGAGTTGGAGGTCGGCTACGTCGTCGCCCCGAAACATTGGAGCGTGCAGGTAGAGGTGGCGGTCCCCCAGGCGGACCCCTGCCTCCACGAGGGCGGCCTGGGTGGTCTCATCCACCGTGCCGTGCTCATCCAGGCCCCGTTCGGCTTGAAATGCCAGCAGCGCCCTGGTCGTATCCGGCCCGAAGTGGTCGCCGGAGACTTCAAGGGCATCCACCGGATGGCCGACGGCCAGGAGACGACGGTGGAGGTCCCTGACGGGAGCCCCCTGGTCGCCGGGTCGGATCGGCTCTGACATGCCGCGGGCCGTC
Source organism: Acidimicrobiia bacterium (assembly GCA_012961035.1). Taxonomy (GTDB): domain Bacteria; phylum Actinomycetota; class Acidimicrobiia; order Acidimicrobiales; family MedAcidi-G1; genus UBA9410. Next base: position 9,374 of record DUAC01000070.1, on the reverse strand, counting down.
GTGCGTCGAGGTTGCCCCGCTGGGGTCGTCTAGAGGTACTCGGCCAGTTCCTCGAGGAGTTGGGGCTTGCCCTTTGCACCCACCATCCGCTTGGCGGGAACACCGTTGTCGAACAGGATCAGGGTGGGGATGCTCATGACCTCGAATCGCCGTGCCAGGTCGGGTGCCTCGTCCACGTTGACCTTGGCGATCCGGATGGACCCAGCCTGCTCAGCGGCAATTTCCTCGAGGATCGGTGCGATCATCTTGCACGGACCACACCATTCGGCCCAGAAGTCCACGAGGACCGGCTCCGACGATGCGCCGACCTCCTCGTCGAAGGTGGCCTCGGAAAGGTTCACAATGGCACCGGCCATGGGGGTTCTCGTTTCTCGAGTTGACTGCAGTAGGCCCTTTTCTATCCGCTCGTGGGCCTGAATGCGGCACGCGCCGACGTTCGTGCCCCGGCAGTCAGTCGCAGCGGCTCTCCAGCCACCTCTCGGCGTCGATTGCCGCCATGCAACCGGAGCCGGCTGCGGTGACGGCCTGCCGGTAGGTGTGGTCCTGGACGTCGCCACAGGCGAAGACGCCTTCGATGTTCGTCGTGGACCGGTCGGACCCGGTTATCAGGTATCCGGCATCGTCCATGTCCAGCTGGCCGACGAACAGGTCGGTGTTGGGCCTGTGGCCGATGGCGATGAAGACCCCGGTCACAGGAAGGTCCCGCTCCTCGCCGGTGATCGTGTCGCGCAGCGCCAGTGCCTCCACCTTCGTGTCACCGACCACGTCCACCACCGCCGTGTTCCAGGCGAACTCGATCCTGGGATTGTCAAAGGCCCGCTGCTGCATGATCTTGGATGCCCTGAGGGCATCCCGTCGATGCACGAGCGTCACCTTGGAGGCGAACTTCGTGAGGAATCCCGCCTCCTCCAGGGCGGAGTCACCGCCGCCCACCACTGCGATCTCCTGATCCCGGAAGAAGAAGCCGTCACAGGTGGCGCATGTGGAGAGACCGTGGCCGATGAGGCGCTGCTCGGCCTCGAGGCCGAGCATCACGGACCGTGCACCCGTCGACACGATGACTGAATCCGCGGTGTACGCGGGTACGTGGGCGTCCGGGTCGCCGATCCAGATTGCGAACGGCCTGGCGGAGAAGTCCACCTTCGAGACCTTCAGGGTCACCAATTCGGCGCCGAACCGGGTCGCCTGGGACCGCATGTCGGCCATTAGCTGGGGCCCCATCACCCCGTCGGGAAAGCCGGGGTAGTTCTCGACGTCGGTGGTCAGCATGAGCTGGCCGCCCGGCTGGTCGCTGTTCGAAGAAGGTTCGCCCTCGATCACCAGCGGCGCCAGGTTGGCACGGGCCGAGTAGATCGCCGCGGTCAGGCCGGCAGGTCCGGATCCGATTATGACGACTTCGTGGTGGGTCATTCGCACTCCTCGGGCGATCGACGAGATTTCACGGGTCAGGGTCGTGAACGAGGTGTTCGACGGGACCAGAACCAGGCGCCCAGGGTGAAGAGGGTGGCGCCCAGGACGAGGTGGGCGGACCAGCTCTCGCCCGGGATCACGACGTCCAGGAGCCGGAAGACGCCGATGCTTCCGAGGACCAGCGCGGCGACCAGGCAGAACGCCACGAACACACCGTGGACGACGGCACGGATGCCCGTGATCGCCGGTTGCGTGGTGACCGACCGGAGGCGCTCGACGACGTCCACGATCCTGTCGATCGACGCCGTTGCCCAGTCGTTCCGCCCCTCAGGACCCTCCTCCGGCGATGGGGTGCCGGAGGGAGGTGCCGCCGGGGTGCTCATGCAGCGGATCCTATCGACGGCGATGCCGGAGGGTCTCCTCCGCGGCGGTGGTCGAATCAGGAGCGGAGGGTGAAGCAGAGTCCGATCACGCCCGGCCCGCCATGGCTGGCGACCACTGGCCCGATCACGCCCACCCGGGTGGCTGAAGGGTCCACGATCGGCGCCAGCATCTCGGTGAGGTCCCCGATGTCGTCGGCCTGGGCGTGCATGACCGACAGAGTCTCGATCTCGTCGGCGTGCTCGGCCACCTTGTCCCGCAACCAGGCCAGGGACTTCCTGCGGGTCCGCTGCCGACCGGCTTCCTCCACCACGCCGCTGCTGATGTCAATCAGCGGCTTGATCGACAGGAGGCTCCCCAGCAGGGCCTGTGCATTCCCGATTCGACCACCCTTCCTGAGGTTCTCCAGGGTTTCGATGGCGCCGTAGACGTGGGTCCTCTCCCGCATGGCCTCCACCAGGCCGACGATCTCATGGGCCCCTGCTCCGGCGGCGGCTGCCTCCGCAGCGGCGAGGACCATCACGCCGAGACCAGCCGTGACCGATCGACTGTCGACGATTCGGACCTCGCCATCGGTCTCGCGGGCGGCCAGCTCGGCCGATTCCATGGTGGCCGACACCCCGCTGGACAGGCATATGCAGACGATGGAGTCCGCTCCCTCGGCCAGTCGGCGCCGGAAGACCTCCTGGAAGGCCCCCGGCGCTGGTGCCGCTGTCTGGGGCAGGTCGTCGCTCTCAGCCATCCGGCGGTAGAACTCGTCGATGCTGAGTTCCTCCCGGTCCAGGAACACGTCGTTCCCGAACCGGATGCTGAGTGGCACCACGTCGATGCCCAGACTCGTGGCCTCGTCGAGGCCCAGGTCGCTGGCGCTGTCGGTGACGATTCGAACGGTCATGTGGACTCCTCAGGTCGGCCGGAGCGTACCCGAGAAGAGCGGACCCACCAGATTGCGAGCACGGCGATCGCACCGACGAAGAGGAGTACTCCGACACCTGAGAGGCTCGTGGTCCGGACTATGAGGTGGGCCGAGCGGAGCTGGAGGAGCCGGGCGTCGTCGGGGGAGCGGACGGTCACCCGGAGTCGGGCGTCACCGGAGGTACGGGCCTGTACCGGTATTGCGATCCGGTTGTTGCCGGGCACCAGCACGACGGCCTGGACCGCTCCCTCGGGGAATTCGAGGCGTCCGTCGCTCTGTAGCACGAGGACGACCCGTGCATCGGTGGTCAGGCCGTTGTGCACGCTGAAGGGGATGTCAGCTGAACGCCCGGTGAGTCGGACGCTCTGGTCCGGTGGGGTCGTGAAGGCATCCATCACCTCGCTGACGGAGGCGTAGACCGTCGTCAGGTACGTGTTCATGGTGTCGATATCCAGCTCGGCGGCAGCCGTCACCTCGAGGAGGTCGTTGAGCGCGGCGGCGTCAGGATGCGGGCCGCCGAGTATGGCCGTGTAGGCGGCAACCGTCTTCTCCGCGAGGCTCCGGTCAGTTGACCTGCGGGACATCGACGTGATGGCATCCGGCCAGAGGTCGTAGGTGACGGCGGCGGCCGTATCGGCTGCCAGGGCGGCGTCGAAGAGGTCCGGGAGCGGTCTGACCCTCAGGAACGGGGCCTTCTCCAGGGCCCCCAGCACCAGGTCGAGGGTGAGGGCGTCGATGGGAAGGTCGGCGGGAGCGGTCAGGACGGCCATCCTCGTCACGGTCGGATCCGACCATGCCAGCAGCGCCATGTCGGCCAGCAGGTACTGGGCCGCAGAGACCGCGCCCTGCGGGTCCGAGAGGTGTCTGGCCAGGTCGGGATCGGCTACCAGCGCCGGATAGGCGGTGCCGTCGTCGGCCAGCAGTCGGGCGGGGAGGGTGCTCTCGGCGGACGCCGCCGACGGCCTGGGCTCCAGGTGGTCGGCCGACACGATGAACCGCTCAGCGCCCAGTTGTCCCAGCAGGTCGAGCGTGGCAGGAACCGCAGTGGCCGGAAGGACGGCTATGGAACGGTCCGGAACCACGCCCAGCTGGTCGATGAGCACCCGGTCGCCGTGGTCCAGGAGGTCACGGTGGACGTCGGAACGCCCGGCCCGCCGCCATGCCTCCGGGTCGGCGGTCACGAAGGGCGAGGACTGGATACGGAAGTGGTCGCTGTCCATCCGGACCAGGTCGGCGAGGAGGCGGACATGGTCCAACTCGTCGGACCGGGCCAGGCTCAGCACAGTGGCGGGCGGAAGCCTGACGTCCATCGGGATATCGGGATGCCTCTGGGCCGCACGGACCACCGCCTCCATCTGGCGCAGCGTGGCCCGGTCCGGTCGGAGGCGACCATCGGGCCGCAGCGGTGGCGGTCCGTCCACTGTGAGGGTGATTCCGACCAGCAGGGGCCGATGTGACGCCGCCTCGCCCTCCGGGACCACGGGCAGGTGGACCAGCGGTGTGATCAGGCTGTCCAGGGCCGAGCCGTCGGCGTCCAGGAGCGTCACGGTGAGCGGATAGACGCCGCCGGGTCGCGAACCGAGGCGACCCTCGGTGCCCACCTGGAGCACCAGTGATGCGACGCCGGCCGAGTTCAGGACGTCGGCGACGGCCATGTCCACCGGTCCTCCCAGCGGATCGCCCAGGATGCCGTCGCGGAGGGCCAGGAGTCCTCGGCGGTCGACGGTCCGGTGCAGTTGGAGTCGGAGCTTCGTCTCGGTGGTGCCACCGGTGATCCTCAACTCGAGGGCCAGGTCGCCGTCGTCTGCGATCCAGGGGGACTGGGCGACCAGGGAGACGGTGGCCGATCCGGGATCGGCCAGTACGGGTACCGCGACAGCAAGCAGGCCGACGGCCACCAGGATGGTGACGAGGATTCGCCGCCTCATCGGGCCGATACGTGCCGGAGCACGGTGAGGCCCCCGGCCTTCTCCTCGAAGCCGTGCCGTAGGTAGAGGGCGCGGGCCCGGTCGTTGTCGGGTTGGGTGTTCACCCAGGCGTCCCTGGCGCCACCGAGGGCCAGCCAGGAGAGAGCGTCCACCAGCAGGGCCGATCCGAGGCCCATGCCTTCGTGATCGGGTCGAACCGCCAGGCGCTGCACGAACCCGTTGGTCGAGGTGCGTCCGGTGATGGCGTAGGCCGTGATCCGTCCGTCGGAGCGGACGCACCGCTGTCGGCTCAGGTCGGTCGCCTCGCAGGCCTCGGTGTAGGCGGCACCGTCGAAGAGCCAGAACGGTGTGAAGGAGGAGAAGGCCTCGGCATCCGCGTCGAGGGCGTCGGCGAGTCGTGGACGGCCGATCCGGCGGAGACGATGTGACGACCGGCTGGGCGGGGCCGGGTCTCCCGGATGGAGGGACCGGTGCATCAGGGCAAGGTGCTCCAGGGCCGTGAAGCCGGCGGCACTGAAGGGGCACTGGTCCTCGGGGGAGAGGGCTGCCGTCAGGACGGTGGTCACACCGCGGCGGCCGAGGAGTTGCAGCAGGTCCAGGACCATCGCCTCGTCCGGGGCCGGGCCGCCGACCGTCACCACCTGGGCGGTGGAAACGTCCCCACGCCAGGGGCTGATGCGCACGGTGGTGCCGCTGCCGATGCGGCGGTACTCCACCCGGTGGATTCCGGGTCCGGGGGCCGGTGCGCGCCGGAGCGCCAGTGGCCCCCTACGGGCTGACTGGGTTGGCGGCCTGAGGTTGATGTCGAACAGGGTACGGCGCTGCTGCTGGGCGTCACGGGCCGCCGTCGGCCCGGTGGCGGTGGGTGCAGGGGCCCGGAGCCGTCGGGACGAGGGGGATACGCTCGCCGGGTGTCCGTCCTGCTGGTGACCGATGAACGGTTCCTGGACCATGTTGCGGGTCGTAGCCATCCCGAACGGCCGGCCCGTCTGACAGCGGTGCTCGACGGCATCGCCGCAGCGGGCCTGGACGACGCCCTGGTTCGCAGGGCTCCCTCGCCGGTCGCCGACGTGGATCTCTTCAGGGTCCACCCGGCCGGCCACGTGGAGTCCCTCGTCGACCTTGATTCGGCCGGTGGTGGACGGTTGGATCCGGACACGGTGATGGGTCCGGGTTCGTGGCTGGCGGCCCGGCTTGCGGCCGGTGCCGGTCTCGTAGCCATAGATGGGCTCCGCAACGGTGACGCCGACGTGGCGTTCTGCGCCGTGCGCCCACCCGGACACCATGCGACACCCACCCGGACCATGGGCTTCTGCCTCCTGAACAACGTGGCGGTTGCAGCCGCGGCGCTGGCCGATGCCGGTGAACGGGTGGCGATAGTCGACATCGACGCGCACCACGGCAACGGCACCCAGGAGGCGTTCGTGGCCGATGGGCGGGTCCTGTTCGTGTCCTGCCACCAGTGGCCCCTGTATCCGGGTACCGGCGCCGCCGATGAGATCGGGATCGGAGACGGCACGGGCACGACGATCAACGTGCCCCTTCCTGCCGGCGCTGCGGGCGATACCTACAGGTACGCCATGGACGCCCTGGTGGCCCCCGCCGTGGAGAGGTTCGCTCCGGACTGGATCCTGGTCTCGGCCGGCTTCGATGCCCATCGGGCCGACCCGTTGACCGACCTCGGGTTGTCGGCGGGGGACTACGCCGACCTGATGGGCCGACTCGCCGGGCTGGTTCCCAAGGGACGCCTGATCGCCTTCCTGGAGGGTGGATACGACCTCGGGGCGCTGGCCGACTCGGCGGGGGCCTTCGTGGCGGCGGCTCTGGGGGTCCGGTACTCGCCGGAGGCGACCACGGGTGAGGGCCCGGGTCGCGATGTCGTGGACGCACAGGTCGCACGGCACGGGCTGGCGTCGTGAGCGGGTCGAGGGAGCCCATCCGGGAGGGGGGCTTCGACGACCTGCGCGAGGCGGTCGCCCCGGTCTCCGAGCGGTTCACCGCTGCCGGCCACCGCCTGTACCTGGTCGGTGGCCTGGTTCGGGATCGGCTGATGGGCCTGGTCAGCACCAACGATCACGACCTGACCACCGATGCCACGCCGGACCTGGTCCGGGAAATCGTGGAGGACGTCGCCGACGCCGTCTGGCTCCAGGGCGAGCGGTTCGGAACCGTTGGCATCAGGATCGGCGACCTCATCATGGAGATCACGACCCACAGGGCCGAGTCCTACGTGGGCGACTCCCGGAAGCCCGTGGTGAGGTTCTCCACGGACCTCCATGAGGACCTGGGTCGACGGGACTTCACGGTGAACGCCATGGCCGTGGACGTGGTCGATGGGCAGCTGCACGATCCGTTTGACGGCCGGGCCGACCTGGCTGCCGGGATCCTCCGCACCCCGCTCTCCCCGGAGGAGTCGTTCGGCGATGACCCGCTCCGGATGCTCCGGGCCGCCCGCTTCCACGCGCGTTATGACCTCGTCCCGGTGGATGGCCTGGTCGAGGCGGCGCGGTCCCTGGCCGATCGGATCGGGATCGTCTCCGGGGAACGGATCCGTGGAGAGTTGTTCCGGCTCCTGGAGGTTGCGGATCCGACCCCTGGGTTCAGCTTCCTGGAGGATGTCGACCTGGCGTGGCGGGTGCTTCCGGAACTGGCCCGCCTGGATGGTGATTCCAGGTCGACTGCCCTGGCGCGCCTGGCGACCACCGCTGCCGACCCGGTACTGCGGCTGGCCGTCATTGCCTGGTCGACGGCCGGGCTGGCTGAGAGCACCGTGGCCCTGCGTCTCTCCGGAGCCGATGCCGTCAGGATCACCGGGCTGGTGGACGGGGCCGATCGGATTCGGATGGGTGGGGCCGCCGGGGGACCCTGGTCGGATGAATCGGTTCGACGCCTGGTCGCGTCCAGTGGGCCGATCCTGGACCAGGTGGTGGACTTCGCCGGTTCCGTCGGGATCCTCGTCGGCGACCTTCCCGTGGCACTGGGTCGGCTCCGTGGCGCAGGTGAGCTGGACGACCTGGGGCCGGCTCTGGGCGGTGACGAGGTGATGGCCCTACTGGGCCTGAAGGCCGGTCCGGAGGTCGGTGAGGCGTTGGCCTGGCTGGCCGAGCTTCGCCTCGGCGAGGGGCGGATGGAGTCGGGCGACGTGGCTGAACGGTTGCAGGGCTGGTGGTCCACAAGGGCTTCCGGCTGACCGGTCGGCGGGATCGCTTCGGGGCGGCTTCCGAGGGTCGCCTATGGTTGCGGTGTGGCAAGTCGGCGAACCAGCGAGGCGAGACAGGTCCGTGAAGGCCTGCTGCCTGCCCGTAGGCCGGCGGACGTGGACTACAGGCTGGCCCGTCAGACAACCTTGAACGGCTGGCAGAGGGGCGACGTCGGACGGGAGATCCTCTGTGACGCCCAGCCCATGCTCCGGCGGAACGCCGTGGAGTGCGGGACCCCGACCTCGGAGACCTGTCCGGTCTGCGAGGACCACGAGATCGCCCACGTGACCTACGTGTTCGGCCCCCGGCT
>DUAC01000070.1:0-1163 GCA_012961035.1 Acidimicrobiia bacterium | reverse complement strand
CCGCAGGGCCGACATGAACGCCTACGTGGTCGAGGTCTGTGCAGCCTGCGGGTGGAACCACCTGGTGCGGTTGACTTCGCTTGGGTACCGCTGAGTCGACCCTCCCGGGGGCGGGGTGAAGTGTGTCACTTCCCCCTTCACGGCCGGGCAGCCTTCTGTTACCGTTTTCAGGACCGCCGGCAGCCGCAGTGCGCTGGACGGAGAAGGAGGCCAGGAATGGCTAAGAAGTGCACGGTTCCCGCCGTTCGGGACCGAAAGGTGGCCCGTGGAGGCGACCCCCTGGTGATGCTCACCGCCTATGACGCTCCGGGTGCCCGGATGGTCGATCGGGCCGGTGCCGACATGATCCTCGTGGGGGACTCGGTGGCGATGGTCGTCCTCGGGTACGACGACACCCTGCAGGTGACGGTGGAGGACATTGCCCACCACACCGCAGCCGTGGCCCGCACCCACCCGTCTGCCCTCGTGATCGCCGACATGCCGTGGATGAGCTACCACGTCTCGACAGCGGACACGGTGAACAACGCCGCGATGCTGATCCGGGCCGGTGCACAGGCCGTCAAGTTGGAGGGCGGCCGTCGTCGCATTCCGATGATCGAGGCCCTGGTGGCTGCCGAGATCCCGGTGATGGGCCACATTGGCCTGACGCCCCAGTCGGTGCACGCCATGGGTGGCTACAAGGTCCAGGGTCGCGATGCAGAGGCTGCCCTCGACCTCGTGGATGCCGCCAAGGCCCTGGCCCACGCCGGCTGCTTCTCGATCGTCCTGGAGGGCGTGCCCGCTCCGGTTGCAGCCATGGTCACCGAGGCCGTGGAGGTATCGACGATAGGCATCGGAGCTGGTCCGGACTGCGACGGCCAGGTGCTGGTGTTCCATGACGTGCTGGGCCTGGAGCAGCGGGTCCTGCCGAAGTTCGTCCGGCGTTACGCCGACCTCTTCGACCTCGGCGTGGCGGCTCTCACGGAGTTCGCCGGAGACGTCAGGTCCGGAGAGTTCCCGGATGCGGCCGAGTGCTACAGGCTGGACGACGGGGCGGCCGACGCCCTGGGTCTCTACGGAGCCGCCTGAGCGATCCCGGGGCCACACCGGGCCCGTTCCGGGTCCCGTTGGCGTCTCCCACGGTGCGACTGTCACACCCGATGGTCATGCTGTGGTCGTGGATG
>DUAC01000069.1 GCA_012961035.1 Acidimicrobiia bacterium | reverse complement strand
TGGCGAACCCCAGGTTCGCCTTCCGCAGGTCGGCCGTGCCCAGGTTCGACGTCATGATCAGGACCGTGTTGCGGAAGTCCACGCTGCGGCCCTGGGCGTCGGTGAGGCGCCCCTCCTCCAGGATCTGGAGCAGGGTGTTGAAGACGTCGGGGTGGGCCTTCTCGACCTCGTCGAAGAGCACGACCGAGAACGGCTTGCGACGGACCGCCTCGGTCAACTGACCACCCTCCTCGTACCCCACGTAGCCGGGAGGAGAACCCACGAGTCGGCTGACCGTGTGCTTCTCCATGTACTCGGACATGTCCAGGGCGATGAGGGCGTCGGCGTCGCCGAACAGGAACTCGGCGAGGGTCTTGGACAGCTCTGTCTTGCCCACCCCGGAAGGGCCGAGGAAGATGAACGATCCCGACGGACGCTTCGGATCCTTGAGGCCTGCCCGGGTGCGACGGATGGCCTGGCTGACCGCCCTGACGGCGTCCTCCTGGCCGATGACCCGCTTGTGCAGCTCGTCCTCCATCTTGAGGAGCTTCTGGGTCTCCTCCTCGGTCAGCTTGAAGACGGGGATGCCCGTCCAGAGCGAGAGGACCTCGGCAATGGCCTCCTCGTCGACCTCGTCGAACAGGTCCACGCCGGCGGAACGGATCTCGGACTCCTTGGCCTCCTTGCGAACCAGGAGTTCCTTCTCGGTGTCGCGCAGGCGGCCAGCCTCCTCGAAGTCCTGTGCCTCGACGGCCGCCTTCTTGCGCTGGACCACCTCGGACAGGTCGGTCTCGACCTCGCGGAGGTCCTCCGGCGTGTGCATACGCTTGATGCGCAGGCGGGAGCCGGCCTCGTCGATGAGGTCGATGGCCTTGTCCGGCAGGAACCGGTCCGAGATGTAGCGGTCGGCGAGGTTGGCGGCGGCCACCAGGGCCTGGTCGGTGATGGTCACCCGGTGGTGGCTCTCGTAGCGCTCCCGGAGCCCCTTCAGGATCTCGATCGTGTGGGGAACCGTGGGCTCCTCCACCTTGACCGGCTGGAAGCGTCGCTCCAGGGCGGCGTCCTTCTCGAAGTGCTTGCGGTACTCGTCCAGCGTGGTCGCCCCGATGGTCTGCAACTCGCCACGAGCCAGCATCGGCTTCAGGATCGAAGCGGCGTCTATGGCCCCCTCGGCGGCACCCGCACCCACCAGGGTGTGGATCTCGTCGATGAACAGGATGATGTCGCCGCGGGTCCTGATCTCCTTCAGGACCTTCTTGAGCCGCTCCTCGAAGTCGCCGCGGTAGCGACTGCCGGCCACCAGGGCACCCATGTCCAGCGTGTAGAGCTGCTTGCCGTGGATGGTCTCGGGGACCTCGTCGTTGGCGATCATCTGGGCGAGGCCCTCGACGATGGCGGTCTTGCCCACGCCCGGCTCGCCGATGAGCACCGGGTTGTTCTTGGTGCGGCGCGACAGGATCTGCATGACCCGTTCGGTCTCCCGGGACCGGCCGATCACCGGATCCAGCTTCTTCTCGCGGGCGGCCTGCGTGAGGTTGCGGCCGAACTGGTCCAGGACGAGGGACCCCGAAGCGGAGTCACCGCCGCTGCCACCCGTGGTCGCACCGGCCTTCTCCTGGGAGCCCGGGGAACCCTGGCCCGACCCTGCATAGCCGGAGAGCAGCTGGATGACCTGCTGGCGGACCCTGGAGAGGTCGGCGCCCAACTTCACCAGGACCTGGGCTGCGACGCCCTCGCCCTCCCGGATGAGGCCCAGGAGGATGTGCTCCGTGCCTATGTAGTTGTGGCCCAACTGCAGCGCCTCGCGCAGCGAGAGCTCCAGGACCTTCTTGGCCCGTGGGGTGAACGGAATGTGCCCGCTGGGGGAACTGGCACCGTGGCCGATGAGCTCCTCGACCTGGCTGCGTACGGCCTCCAGCGAGATGCCGAGGGACTCCAGGCCCTTGGCGGCCACGCCCTCACCCTCGTGGATCAGCCCGAGCAGGATGTGCTCCGTGCCGATGTAGTTGTGGTTGAGCAGCCGCGCCTCTTCCTGGGCGAGTACCACGACCCTCCGGGCCCTGTCGGTGAACCGCTCGAACAACGGGCTGCCTCCTAGTTATCGACGTCCCCCGTCGGCCCCGAGTGTACCCGTGGCCCGTGACGGGCCATCGGCGTGGGGAGATGCTCCCGCCGACGCCGCCACCCGCCGTTTCGACCACCCGGCCAGTGGTCGTATCCTCGCCGGGTGGCGAACCCCACCCTCCTCCACGATCTTCCCGGCATGGCCGACGACCTGACGCGCACCGAAGCCGAGCTGCGACGGGTCGTCGAATCCGATGACCCGTTCCTGACCGAGGTGGCGCGCCACCTCATCGATGCAGGCGGCAAGCGGGTCCGACCCGCCCTGGCCATCGCCTCCTCCATGGTCCTGGACCGCAACGCCGGCACCGCCACGCCCGACGTGATCCGGGGAGGCGTCGCCGTGGAACTGGTACACCAGGGATCGCTGTACCACGACGACGTCATGGACGAGGCCGAGACCCGCCGGAGGGTCCAGAGCGTGAACGCCCGCTGGGGCAACCTTGAGGCCATCCTGGCCGGCGACTACCTGCTGGCACGGGCCTCCGAGATAGCCGCCGACCTCGGCAACCAGGTGGCCGGCCTCCTGGCGTCCACCATCGCCTCACTCTGCGAGGGCCAGATCAGAGAGCTCCGCCACGCCTTCGACGTGGATCGGACCGAGGAGTCCTACCTGACCTCGATCGCGGGCAAGACGGCCTCGCTGCTGGCCACCGCGGCACGCATCGGTGCCATCGTGGCGGGCCACCCCGACGACATCGTGGACGCCGTCACCGACTTCGGCCACAACTACGGAATGGCGTTCCAGCTGGTGGACGACCTCCTGGACGTGACCGCCACTGACGAGCAGCTGGGCAAGCCGGCCGGCAACGACCTGGTCGAGGGCACCTACACACTCCCGGTGATACGGACCCTCGCCGGACCTACCGGGGCCGAGCTACGCGACCTCCTGGGAGGCCCGATCGACGCCGCCACCAGGGACCGGGCACGCAACCTGATTCGCACAGATGCCGCCATCGCCGCAACCAGGGAGACGGCGATGGGCTACCTCTCCACCGCGCGCTCATCGCTGGACGTGCTCCCCGCCAATCCAGCCGTGACGGCCATGGGTTCGACCTGCGACCTGCTCCTGGGACGTCTGGAGCCGACGGGCTGAGCCGGCGAAGTCACCGACCCGTCAGGACCTACTGCTCGGGACGCAGCGTCGGGAAGAGGATCACGTCCCTGATGGTGGTGGTTCCGGTGAGGAGCATCACGAGTCGGTCCATGCCGATCCCCAGCCCACCGGTCGGGGGAAGGCCGTACTCCAGCGCCCGCAGGTAGTCCTCGTCGATGACCATGGCCTCAGCGTCACCGGCCGCCTTCCCCACCTCCTGGGCCTCGAACCGGGCCCGCTGCTCGTCCGGGTCGACCAGCTCGGTGAAGGCGTTGCAGAGCTCGCGGCCCGCCACGATCCCCTCGAAGCGCTCCACCCAGCCCGGATGCTCCCGGTGGTCGCGCGACAGCGGCGAGACCTCCTTCGGGTAGTCGGTCACGAACACCGGCCCCCAGAGCTCCGGCTCCGCCAGCTTCTCGTACAACTCCAAGATGAGCTTCCCTGGGCCGTAGTGGTCCTCCACCGGGATGCCGCGCTCCGTGCAGAGGCCGACCAGCATGTCCATGTCGGTGTCCAGGTCCACGACGATCCCGCCGTGCTCCTCCAGCAGCTCCAACATGGTGGCCCGACGCCACGGCACCGACAGGTCCAGCTCACGACCGTCGTAGGACAGCTTCGTGGTCCCATGGAGGTCCATGGCCAGGTGGGCCACGAGTTCCTCGACGAGGACCATGATGTCGGAGTAGTCGGCATAGGCCTGGTACAGCTCGAGCATCGTGAACTCGGGATTGTGACGGGGCGAGATGCCTTCGTTCCGGAACACCCTGGCGATCTCGAACACCCGCTCGAAACCACCCACGGTGAGGCGTTTCAGGTACAGCTCCGGAGCGATCCGGAGGTAGAGCTCCAGGTCCAGGGCGTTGTGGTGGGTGGTGAACGGCCGGGCCAGGGCACCGCCCGGGATGGGATGGAACACCGGCGTCTCCACCTCCAGGAAGCCACGCTCCTCCAGCCAGCGACGGGTCGCAGAGAAGATGCGACTACGGGCCACGAAGGTCTCCCTGGCCCCATCGGAGACCCACAGGTCCACGTAGCGCTGCCGGTACCGGACGTCCACGTCGGTGATCCCGTGCCACTTGTCGGGGAACGACCGTCGGGCCTCGGCAAGGCGGACCCACGAATCGACCCGCACGCTGAGCTCCCCCCGACGGGTCCGGATCACCTCGCCGGTCACGCCGATCCAGTCACCCAGGTGGAGGCCGGTGAAGCCCTCGAAGTCGGTGGTCGACTTCTGCATCGCGAACAACTGGACCCGACCGGTGGAGTCCTGAAGGTCGCCGAACGCCAACCTGCCCTGGTCCCGACGCAGCATGAGGCGACCGGCCACGGTGACGACGACCCCGGTCTCCTCGCCGTCGGCGATGCCTGAATGCCGGGCGACTATGCCGGCAGCCGTGGTCGTCGGCTCGAAGCGGTACGGGATGCCGGGGCGATCCCCGCCGGACCCGGCCGCGTCCCCTTCGGGTGACCCGTCCACCTCGCTCACCGGTTCAGCTCGTGCACGAGACGCAGCCCGTGGAGGGTCAGGAAGGGCTCGACATGCTGGATGGTGGACGACACCGGTGCGATCACGTCGACCAGGCCACCGGTGGCCACCACCGTGCAGCCACCCAGCTCGGCCCGGAAGCGCTCGACCATGCCGTCGACCTGGGCTGCGAACCCGTAGACCGCACCGGACTGCAGCGAGGCCACCGTGCTCTTGCCGATGACGCTGGGGGGCTCGACGAGCTCCACGGACCCGAGGGCGGCCGCCCGGCCGAACAGTGCATCGAGGCTCACCTCGATGCCCGGGGCAATGGCCCCACCCAGGAACTCGCCGTTCTCCGAGATGACGTCGAAGTTGTTGCCCGTACCGAAGTCCACGACGACCGTGGGCCCGCCGTAGAGGTCGTAGGCACCCACGGCGTTGGCGATGCGGTCGGCACCCACCTCACGTGGGTTGTCGTACAGGATCGGCATGCCGGTCTTCACGCCGGGCTCGATGACCACCGCCTCGAAGTCGACGTAGCGGTCGATCATCTGGCGGAGGCTGGCCAGGACGCGCGGCACCCCGGCACAGATGGCAACCCCCGTGACCGCGCTCTCGAGGCCGTGGCCCGACTGGCGAAGAAGGCTGCGGACCAGCACCGCATGCTCGTCAGAGGTGCGCTCGTGGTCGGTCCCGATCCTCCAGTGGTCGACCAGGCCGGCCTCGGCCGAGGACCTGGAGGCGCCGTCCTCGTAGAGGCCCAGCACCGTCTGGGTATTGCCCACGTCGATGGTCAGCAGCATGCCAGCTCCGGATCAGAGAGGTCGAGGCCCAGGTCTAGGGCCGGTGCGGAGCTTGTGAGGGCACCGCTGGAGATGCAGTCGACGCCCGTGGCCGCATAGTCGGCGACCGCCGCCAGCGTTATTCCACCGGAGGCCTCCAGGAGGGGACGGACACCGTGACGGGACGCGTGCCCACGGACCTCGGCCACGCATGCGGTGATCCGGGCAGGGGTCATGTTGTCGAGCAGTAGCGCATCGGCGCCAGCCTCCAGCGATTCACGGACCTGTTCGAGAGTCTCGCACTCGACATGCACGGTACGCCCCGGCCAGCGTCTTCGGGAAGCCGCCACCGCCCCGGCGATGTCGGTGCCCGTGAGGTGGTTGTCCTTCAGCATCACCCAGTGGCTGAGGTTCAACCGGTGGTTCAGACCTCCTCCGGACCGCACCGCGGCCTTCTCCAGGACCCGCAGGCCGGGCGTGGTCTTGCGGGTGTCCCAGATCCGTGCGCCTCCGCCCGCCGCCGCCACCCAGCGGGAGGTCTCGGTGGCGATCCCCGAGAGGCGGCAGAGGAAGTTGAGGGCTGTGCGTTCGGCGGTCAGAACCGGCGCCAGCGGGCCCCGCACCTCAGCCACCACGTCGCCGGGGTGGAGACGCCCACCATCGGAGCGGTGCCACGTCACCCGTATGGACGGGTCCACCTGCCGGAAAGCCTCCTCGGCACACGCCGAGCCGGCCAGGACGCCTCCGGAGCGCGCCACGATGGCACCCACCGCCAGCGCCCCTACCGGCAGGAGGGCGGCACTCAGGTCGCCATCCGGCTCCAGGTCCTCCCGGAGTGCCCGACCAACGGCATCGGCCACCGCTGCGGCTGGTGGCGTGACAGCACCGACCTGGCTGGCCAGGTGTGCTGCCATGACCGGCACGAGGTCGTCTGGGATGGGGATGGTCATGAGCCCGAAGCCTGCCCCGGTGGGACGAGGATCCGTCGTGACAGCGTCACGTCGGTGGCGAACCAGCGCTCCAGGAGCACCGCGGCAGTCGCACGCACCGCCGCCACCAGGGCACGCTCGATCTCGACGCCGGCGGCCAGCGTGTCAGCCAGGTGCAGGTCGGTGGAGTCGGGATCGCCACCCAGCACCGCTGCCATGCCGCCCTGGGCCCAGCGGGTGGTGGACTGCTCGAGGTGGCCCTTCGTGAGGACACCGACCACCAGGCCCCGGTCAGCGGCACGCACGGCGGCTGAGAGACCGGCCACCCCGCTGCCGATGACCAGGAGGTCCAGGGGCGCCTCGGGCTGCGTCACCCCGCCACCACCCCGAGGTTGTCGATCAGGCGGGCCCGACCGAACCTGCATGCCACCAGGACCCGGAGGTCCCGACCGGACGTCGGATGGTCGGCGGGCAGAAGCGTGTCCGGGTCCACGACCACCGCGTACTCCGGCGATGCAGCCGGCTCCCCGGCCAGCATGTCGACCATCATCGCCTCGACCTCCGCCCGGTCCCATCCCGGGACGGCCACCGCCGCAGCCGCAGCATGCAGGGCCCGGTGCAGAACCGGAGCGGCGGCCCGCTCCGCTCCGGTGAGGTAGGCGTTGCGGCTGGACCTGGCCAGCCCGTCGTGCTCACGACTCGTCGGACAACCCACGACATCCACGGGAAGCCCCAGGTCCACGACCATCCGACGCACCACCTGGAGCTGCTGGAAGTCCTTCTGTCCGAAGAACGCCCGGCAGGGTCCCACCGCACGCAGCAACCGGGCCACCACCTCGGCCACCCCGGCGAAGTGCCCCGGACGCCTCTCCCCCTCCAACGGAAGGGCCACGTCGGCGAGCGGCACGGCCGGCTGGACCGGGCCCTCCGGGTAGACCTCTTCCACCCCGGGGTGGAAGAGGAGCGAAGCCCCCCTCGACCCGCACAGATCCAGGTCGGCGTCGAGGTCCCTCGGATAGGAGTCCAGGTCCTCACCGGCGGCGAACTGGAGGGGGTTCACGAACACCGACACGACGGTCAGGTCGCTGCAGGCCACCGATGCGTCCACCAGCGACCCGTGGCCCTCGTGCAGGTAGCCCATGGTGGGTACGAAGCCGACGGACGCTCCCGAGGAACGCACCGCGTCCAGTCGCTCGGCCAGGAGGGCACGTGTGGCCACCACCTGGATGCTCACGTTCCGGCTCCGGGTTCGGGACGACCCGCCAGACGGCGGGCCTCGGTGGCCAGGGCCCGGTAGGTGGCGCGTTCGTCGGCAGGCAGGGCCGCCAGGTGGGCAGCCACCGTCTCCTCGTCGCCACGCGCCGCCGGGCCGGTCAACGCTGCGGACGGACCGACGCCACGCACGTTGTCCAGCGAACCGGCAGCCAGGTCCAGGTAGGCCTCCAGCGGCACGCCCACCGCATCGGCCAGTCGGGCCACCTGACCCATCAGCGCCACCAGGTGGTTGGAGGCCACCACCGCGGCGGCGTGATAGGTGGCCCGGTCCACATCGGCCACCGGGAAGGAACGGCCTCCCAGGTCATCCACCAGGCGCTGCACGAGGCCCATGGCGGCCGGCTCGGCGGCCACCGCGAACCAGGCCCCCACCAGGCGCCGCGCCCCGACCTCGGCGTCCGGCAGCGACACCAACGGGTGCAGCGATGCGCGCAGGACGTGGGGATCCAGGACCTCGAGGCCGGTGGCCCCGGAGAGGTGCGCCACCACGGTCGTGGGGAGCGGCCGCACCCGGGCCGCCACCTCTCCTATGACCGCATCGGGGGTAGCCAGCACCAGCAGGTCGACGCCGCTGGCCGCCGCTACGGGGTCGTCGTCGCGGCCCAGCAGCCCCGCCGACTCCCAACCCACCATGGAGAGCGCTGCGGTCAGCGACCTGCCGGCCCGCCCCGGACCCACGACCCTGAACAACGGCACCCCTCAGTCCCCCCGGGTCCCGGTCGCCGGATCCAACGAACCCACCGCGAGGATCGCCCCCTGGTCGTCCGGGACCTCCCCGACGAGGTCGGGGGCGACGTCGCCCAGCGGCACCAGGACGAAGGCACGCTCGAACATCCTGGGATGCGGCACCTCGAGGTCGGGTTCCCGGACCGTCTCACCGTCGATCCAGAGGACGTCCACGTCCAGCGTCCGCGGCCCCCAGCGAACGCCGCTACGACGGATCGCAGCGCGTTCGCGCTCGTGAGCGGCATCCAGCAGGGCGCGCGCATCCAGGTCGGTCTCCAGCCGGACCACGCAGTTCAGGTAGGGCCCCTGGTCCGGTCCCCCGACCGGCGCCGTCTCGTATACCCGGGACACCGCCACCACGTCCGGGAGCCCGGCGACGGCACCGCCCAGGTTCGCCCACCGATCACCCAGGTTCGAGCCCAACGCCAGGAGGGCCCGGTGACTCATGTCGTGCGGTGGATCCGAACCGCGCTGGTGGCGAGGTCCTCCGGCACCGGGGGTCGCAGCTTGCGTACCACCACCGTCACCGCATCGACCCCGGGAACGGCCAGGACGTCTTCGGCCACCCGACCGGCGAACCGCTCCAGCAGGTCGAAGGCCTCGGTGTCGGCGATACCGGCCACCAACGCACACAGGGCGCCGTAGTCGACGGTGTCGGCCAGGTCATCGCTGAGCGATGCCGCACCCAGGTCGGCATGCACGTCCATGTCCACCTCGAACGGCTGCCGACGCGCCTTCTCCTCGGGCAGCACCCCGCAGGTCGCCGTTACCCGCAGGCCACGCAGCTCGATCCTGTCGCTCAACCGGAGACCTCTTCGTCGGGTGGGGCCACGAGCCCCACGATCGCCCTGCCGGGGGACCCCAGCGGCCTACCTGTCAGCTGTTCGGCGATCGACATGGCCGTGGGCCCAGTCGGCGCCAGGCCGGCCCTCAGCAGGTATGCACCCATCAGACCGCACACCACGTCGTTCAGCTCCTCGCGGTGGACCAGGACCCGACGCCCGTCCGCCGTCAGCTCGTCGATCCGACGGAGGACCTCCTCGAGGCGCTGGACTCCATCGCCGGCACCACCGAACGAAATGTGGGACCAGGCCATGTCCAGCTCGTCGTAGTTGTGCAGGTTGTGGTCGCTGGCCAGCAACGAGAGCACCGTGTCGAAGCCGTTCTCACGGATCCAGATGATCTCCTCCTGGCGCCGGACCCGTCGGTGCACCTCCCCGCAGCCGCCGGGACGCTCGCTGACCGCTATGCGGTCCTTGATGATCCAGATGAACGACCGGGGCACGATCCCCCTGGCCCACTTGCCCCTCACGGGCCCTCCTCCAGGCTCCTACCGACGTGGTTCTCTCGCACGGTCGTCATCGTGCCCGAGATCCGGGTGATCCGACCACCCTTGCCGCCTGGAAAGTCGACCGCACATCGTGGGCACGGACCACCGAGACGCCCAGGTGGAACGCCCACGTGGCGAGCGCCACGGATGCCTCCCGCCGATCGTCCGGTGGGGTGGGGTCCAGATGGCCTTCGACGGGGGTCGCCGCGGTCCCCAGGTCGCTCCGGGCAGTCAGGTCCCCCAGGAACCTCTTGCGGCTCACGCCGAGGACGACCGGCCAACCGGTATCCACCAGCTCGTCCAGGCGGCCCATGACCTCCAGGTTGTGGGCCGTGGTCTTGCCGAACCCGATTCCCGGGTCGATCCACACCTCGGTGACACCCAGCTGGACCGCCCTCGCGGCCCGTTGGACGAGGAAGTCGCGCACCTCGGACACCACGTCGTCATACGAGGGCTGCTCCTGCATGGTCCGCGGATCGCCCTGCATGTGCATGGCCACCCAACCCACCCCGAGCTCGGCGGCGACACCGTCCAGCGTGGAGCTGACGTCGTTGATGATGCCAGCCCCGGCAGCCACGGCACGGCGCGCCACCTCCGCATGGCGGGTGTCGATGGAGATCCGGACCGACCCGTCCTGGACCTCCGGCAGGTCGGCGAGACCCTCGAGCACAGGAACCACCCTCGCCACCTCCTCGTCCACCCCCACGGGCTCGGCGCCCGGGCGCGTCGACTCCCCGCCCACGTCCAGGATGGCCGCCCCCTCGGCGATCATGCTCCGACCGTGCGCAACGGCCGCGACGGGATCCAGGAAGCACCCACCGTCGGAGAAGGAGTCGGGTGTGACGTTCAGGACGCCCATCACCAGGCCACCGGGACGTTCCAGAGTCGGGGCGACCGGACCGGGGCCGGAGGTCAGGACGGACATGCGACCGACCCTAGTGGCGACCGGAAACCACCGATCCAAGGATCCGCAGGATCAGCTACGACGACCTTCTATGAACCGCATGGCCTCGAGGCGTGTGGACACCTCGTCGCGGAACACGCCGTGGACGGCGGAGGTGACCGTGACCGCCCCGGGCTTGCGGACCCCCCGCATCGACATGCAGAGGTGCTCGGCCTCGATCACCACCAGCGTGCCCTGCGGATCGAGGGTGTCCTGGATGGCACCCGCCACCTGCGAGGTCAGCCGCTCCTGGATCTGGGGACGCCGGGAGAAGCCGTCGACGAGGCGGGTCAACTTGGAGAGCCCGGTGATCATCCCGCCCCTCCGGGGGATGTAGGACACGTGGGCGACTCCGAAGAACGGCAGCAGGTGGTGCTCGCAGAGGGAGTAGAGGGGGATGTCGCGGACCATGACCATCTCGTCGTGGTCCACGTCGAAGGTCTTGATGAGGTGGGCGGCGGGGTCCTCGTGGATGCCGCTGCACACCTCGGCGTACATGCGGGCCACCCGTGCCGGGGTCTCCTGCAGGCCGTCACGGGTGGGGTCCTCGCCGATGGCCACCAGGATCTCAGCGACGGCGGCCTCGATGCGGCCCAGGTCGACCTTGAAGCCCCCGGCATCGGGCGACGCGACGTCGCTCACGCCACCCCGCCGTCGTTCGCCGCGTCGGAGGCGGCGGTGACCACCCGGATGTCGGACAGGTTCCGGAACCGCTCGTTGACGTCCAGCCCGTAGCCCACCAGGAAGTCTGACGGGACCCTGAAGCCCTCGTACCGCAGGATCGCCGCGTCCACCCGGTGGTTCTCGCGGACCAGCAGGGCACACACCTCGAGGCTCGCCGGGTTGCGGGCGAGCAGGTTGCGACGCAGGTAGTTGAGCGTCAGGCCGCTGTCGATGATGTCCTCGACGATGATGACGTCCCGATCGGCGAGGTCGATGTCCAGGTCCTTCACGATGCGGACCACCCCTGACGAGCGCGTGGAGTGGCCGTAGGACGACACCGCCATGAAGTCGAACTCCACCGGAAGGTCGATGGCCCGGGAAAGGTCGCTCATGAACATGAAGGCACCCTTCAGCACCCCCACCAGCAACGGGGCCCGACCGGCGTAATCGGAGGTGATCTCCTCGCCGAGGGCCCGGATCCTGGCCTGCAGGTCCTCCTCGGAGATGAGGAGTCGGCCGACGGTGTACCCGCCCGCGGAGAGGAACGCCCCTTGATCGCTGGCCATGGCCGCGACCCTACAGGTGCCCATGGGAGAGACGACCTGCCGAGCGGACCACCCTGTGGCCGCCGACCACCTGCGTTGCCCGGATCCGGCCCCGCACCACGTCCAGCACCCTGTCGACCGAGGCCGAGTCCGGTGGAAGGCCATCGGCCCCCCGTGTCAACCAGGCGCGCAGCGCCAGTCGGACGAGGTCGTCGGGCAGTTCTGCCAACGCCCTGACGTCGGTCGGATCCACATCGGCCACCAGGCCGGAGAGCAGGTGGGTGGCCTCGGCGGCACGCATCGCATGGCGCGCCAGGAGCGGGACGGGGTCGCGTCCCGACACGTCGGCCAGGAGCGGAAGCACCTCGTGCCGGATGCGGTTGCGGACGAACCTCGGGTCGTCATTCATCGGATCCGCCAGGGTCTGGAGGCCAAGGGCCTCACAGAGGGCCCGGGTCTCATGGCGACGCAGCGCCAGCAGCGGCCGCCGCTCCGGCGAACCGATGCCGGCGGCTCCCGGGACGCCTGCCCCCCTCAGCAGGTTCAGGAGCACGGTCTCAGCCTGGTCATCAGCGGTATGCCCCGTGAGGATGCCGGACGGCCACGCGGCCCGGCGGGCGTCACGGGCACGCGCCTCCAGGTTCGGCCCGTCGTCCACCGGTGCCTCCACGCACCGTGAGGAAGCACCCAGGCCGGTCGCCAGCCGGGCGACCATGCCACCCTCGGCCGAGGACCCGGACCTGAGGCCGTGGTCGACGTGCCAGGCGGTGACCACCAGGTCCGCCTCGACGGCCAGCACGAGCAGCGCCGTGGAATCCGGTCCACCTGAGACGGCACAGTCCACCTCCGTGCCGGGAGGGGGGAAGCTGCACAGCTCCAACAGTTCGGC
Source organism: Acidimicrobiia bacterium (assembly GCA_012961035.1). GTDB lineage: Bacteria > Actinomycetota > Acidimicrobiia > Acidimicrobiales > MedAcidi-G1 > UBA9410. The sequence goes on along the minus strand of DUAC01000069.1, from coordinate 114,873 downwards.
GACCGACATGTCTCCCATGGCTGGTGTCCGGTCCGATGCGACCACGGCTGCGGTCAACCCACCGGGGGCTCGACCGGGAGGGACGCCATCCGCTCGATCCAGAGGCCGGGCTGGCGGATCTCGACCAGGGCCGGCAGGTGCTCGGGATCTTCCCAGACCCTGTCCAGGAGGACCGTGCCACCGTGTGCCTCCACGGCGGCGATGAAGGCCTCGCCCTGCGCGTACTGGGCCAGCTTGGCCTCCAGCCCGACCAGGCGTTGGAAGAGCCTCCTCGGACCAGAGGCGGAGCGCCGACGGTCCGACATCACCCTGGAGAACCGGTCGGCACCGGTGACCACGCCGATGCCCGCCCTGTCCATGGTCACGTCCCCGTGACCCTCCAACAGGCTCATGAGACCGCCGATCCGATCCATGGTGGCCTGCTGCCCGGGAGTCGAGATGGCACCCAGCACGCCACCGTCCGGGTTCGCCGTGCCCGCCCGACGCCTGTCGAGGGTGGCGCGCAGGGCGGCCACCAGGTCGAACGACTCGGCGTCTGCACCATCCAGGAGCGAACCGACCAGGCCCAGGTAGTGCTCCCGCATCCACGGCACGCCCATGAACTGGGCCCTGTGCGTTACCTCGTGGAGTGCCAACCAGAGGTGGAAGTCCGGTGCGTGGAAGGCGTAGCGACGTTCCAGGGCCACCAGGTTGGGACCCACGTAGTAGACGATGTCCTGGTCCTCGGCGGCCTCGTCCTCCAGCACCAGCAGGTCGTACTGGCCCAGCACCCGGGTCGACATCCAGCCCAGCATCGCCCCCAGCTCAAGTGCGCCGAGGCGTGCCGAGACCGCCGAAGGCTCGTCGTCGGGGTCGTCGGCCATCCTTGCGAAGAGCGGACGGAGCAGTCGTTGCAGGGACGCCAGATTGGCCCGGATCCAGTCGGCCCGGCCCACGACACGCGCACGGGCATCACCGGAGAGCGCACGGAGGCCCGTGGTGGCCTGGACCAGGTCCTCGGCACGGGCCGTGTGGTCGTCGAACTCGGCCGTCAGGCCGTCCAGGTGGTGGGAACCGCCGAACGGCGCCCGATCCGCCACCCGGATGGCTACACGCTCAGCCAGGTCCCAGTCGACGAAGGCAGCGGTCGGCTTGGACATCAGCGGTACGCCGGATCACCGGATCCTGCCGGCGACGGGCTCAGCGCTTCGGGTAACGCGTCGAGGAGACCTTCTGGAAGTAGCCGACCACGGTGGAGACGGTGAGGGCGATGCCACCCGCTGCCAGGGGTACGGCCATCCAGTAGTGCCAGATGACGCCTGCGAGCACGTTCATGGGGAGGATCCTAGGGGGTCGGTCGCCCCACGTCGGCATGCAGCCGGGTGGAACGGGTCTTCTCTGGACGAGCCCGCGCGGGGAATCGAACCCCGGACCTATTCATTACGAGTGAATCGCTCTTCCGACTGAGCTACACGGGCCGGTACCGGCCCGGAGGGGCCGGCCACCGTCGAAGCGTAACGGCCACGACTGGCCCAGCGGGCCGCCGAAGTGGCCCGTCAGCCGCCTTCCGGACGCTCCAGCGGAGCCCAGGCCAGGAGCAGCCTCTTGTCGCCCCTGCCGGCGAAACGAACCACCGCCTCGGCCCTGTCACCCTCGCCGGAAACCGACAACACGACGCCATCGCCCCATGCCCGGTGGACCACGTCGTCACCGACCGCCAGGCCCAGCTCATGGGCCATCGTGGAGGACGGACCCGGGTCCCGGGCAGGGTCACCTCGACCGCCGCCGAACACCAGGCCCTCCGGCTCGGCCCCGGCCTCACCACGCCCGCCATGGCGCGGCGGCACCGGGTCGAACCAGCCCCGTCCACCCGACCCTCCGTCCGGGGAGCGGGGTGCGCCGCCTCCGCCACCCCTGGCGCCGGCCCTGCGGCTGCCCTCGGCCTCGACCATGAGGTCAGCCGGGATCTCGTCCAGGAAGCGACTGGGTGGGTTGTACTGGGTCTGCCCGTGCAGCATCCGGCTCCAGGCGTGGCTGAGGAACAGGCGCTGGCGTGCCCGGGTGATGCCCACGTAGGCCAGCCGTCGCTCCTCGGCCAGCTCGTCGGGGTCGCCGAGGGCGCGCAGGTGGGGGAATACGCCGTCCTCCATCCCGACCACGAACACCACCGGGTACTCGAGGCCCTTCGCCGCATGCATCGTCATGAGGAGGACCTGGCCGGCATCGTCCTCCTCGTCGGGCAGGTCGTCGGTGTCCGCCACCAGGCCCACCCGCTCCAGGAAGTCGTCCACCGAATCGAAGCCGGAGGCGGCCCCCACCAGCTCGGCCAGGTTCTCCAGGCGCCCCTCGGATTCGATCGTGTGCTCGGCCCGCAGCTCGTCCAGGTAGCCGGAACGGTCCAGGGCGGCCGAGAGCACCGTCGCCGGGCCGTCCTCGACCTTCTCCGAGAGGTGGTCCAGCAGGCCCAGGAAGCCCCCGATCCCCGTTGCGGCCCTACCGGAGACCCCGGCGGCGACTGCCTCCCGGAGGGCGGCCACGAAACCGATCCCGTCGGCCGCGGCGAGGGCATCGACCCTTGCCACCGAGGTGTCGCCGACACCGCGCCTGGGAATGTTCAGGACACGCCTGGCCGCCACCTCGTCGACCGGATTGGCTGCCAGCTTCAGGTAGGCCATGGCATCCCGGACCTCACGACGGTCGTAGAAGCGGGTGCCACCCACCACCTTGTACGGAACGCCGAGGTTGACCATCTGCTCCTCGATGGCCCGGCTCTGAGCGTTGGTCCGGTAGAAGACGGCCATGTCCGGCCACCTCCGGCCCTCGCCGTGCAGGGACCGGAGACGGCCGACGACCCACCGTGCCTCGTCCACCTCGTCGTCGGCGCGGTAGCGGACGATGCGGTCACCCGGGCCGGCATCGGTCCAGAGGTGCTTCGGCTGGCGATCCGGGTTCCTCGTGATGACGGCGTTGGCCGCATCCAGGATCGTCTGGGACGACCGGTAGTTCTGGTCCAGCACGACGACCGTGGCATCGGGGAAGGCCCGCTCGAACTCCAGGATGTTGCGGATGTCGGCACCCCGGAACCGGTAGATGGACTGGTCGCTGTCGCCGACCACGCAGACGTTCCGGTGGGCCGAGCCCAGCAGCATCACCAGGTCGTTCTGCACCTGGTTGGTGTCCTGGTACTCGTCCACGAGGATGTGCTGGAAGCGCTCCCGGTAGCGCTCCAGCACGTCGGGCTGGCTCCGCAGGAGGCGGACGGCGTTGCCGAGCAGGTCGTCGAAGTCCATCGCCCCGGCCTTCAGCAGCCGGGCCTGGTACTCGGTGAAGACCTCGCCGAGGCGGCGCTCGTACGGCCCCGTGGCGTGCTCCACGTAGTCGGATGCCGATCGCCCCTCGTTCTTGGCAGCCGATATGGCGGAATACACGGCCCTGGCCGGGTACCGCTTGACGTCGAGGCCAAGGTCACGGACCACGTAGCCGGTCAGGCGGACGGCGTCGCCCTGGTCGTAGATGCTGAACCGGGAGGGGTAGCCCAGGAGCCCGGCATCGCGGCGCAGGATCCGCACGCAGGCCGAGTGGAAGGTGGATACCCACATGTCGTGCGCGACGGGGCCGACGAGCGCAGCCACCCGCTCCTTCATCTCGCCTGCAGCCTTGTTGGTGAAGGTGATCGCCAGGATGGCGAACGGCGACACCCCCCGCTGGACCACGAGGTGGGCGATCCGTCGGGTCAGGACACGGGTCTTGCCAGACCCGGCCCCGGCCACCACCAGGAGCGGACCGGCAGGGTGGGTCACGGCATCCACCTGGGCGGGATTCAGGCCGTCCTCCAGGCCTCCGATCGCCTCGCCGGGCACGGAATCCGGGTCGCTGGAGGCCATCGGGCGCACCCTACCGGTGGCCGGCGACAGGCCCGGCTGCACACTCCGACCGGGCCTCCGGAGTGGCCTAAGGTGGCCGACCATGCTCCGTTCCTTCCGCTTCAGCGTGCAGGCCTCCGCACCCCGTCTGGCTGCCGAATGGCGTGAGCTGGGCAGGCGGGCAGAGGACCTCGGCTACTCCGCCCTCTCGGTCTCGGACCACCTGGATGCCGAGATGGCCCCCCTCATCGCCCTGGCCGTCACCGCCGAGGCCACCCGCGACCTGCGCCTCACCACCCTCGTGCTGGGAAACGACTTCCGGCATCCGCTCTTCCTGGCGAAACAGGCAGCGACGCTGGACCTGCTCTCCGACGGTCGCCTGGAGCTGGGGCTGGGAGCCGGCTGGAAGACCACCGACTACGAGCAGTCGGGCATAGACCTCGACCGGCCGAGCGTCCGCATAGCCCGACTGGCCGAGTCGGTCGAGATCCTGAAGCGGTGCTTCGACGAGGGTCCGTTCGACTTCGACGGCGAGCACTACACGGTGCGCGGCCACGACGGGCAGCCCACCTGCGTCCAGTCCCCCCACCCACCCTTCCTGCTGGCCGGCGGAGGCCGCAAGATGCTCACGTTGGCGGCGAGCGTGGCTGACATCGTCGGGTTGAACGCCAACATGGCCGCCGGCGTGATCGACCAGCGGGCGGGCGCCTCGGCCACCGTCGAGGCCACGGACGAGAAGCTGGGGTGGATCCGCGACGCCGCCGGCGACCGGTTCGCCGACATCGAGCTCCAGACACGGGTCCACATATCCCAGATCACCGACGACCCGGAGGGCCTGGCGGAGCTCATGGCACCGGCACTGGGCCTCGACGCCGAGGCCGCCCTGGCCTCGCCGCACGTCCTGATCGGCTCGATCGGGCAGTGCGTCGAGACCCTCCTGGCCTGGCGGGAGCGGTGGGGCCTGACCTACATCGGCCTGAACGAGGACTCGATGGTCGAGTTCGCCCCCGTCGTCGAGGCACTGGCCGGCGTCTGACCGACGTTCGGCACCCGACCGGGGAGCTCGGACCTACCAGAGTTCGTCGGCGTACCGGTCGGTACCCACCACCGTGCGGAAGAACGGCGCTGCCGAGGTGACCCGACCCAGGCCCGAGGCATCCAGCCGCCCGGCGTAGCCCACGAACCGCTCCCAGCAGGACCGGGGGTCGTCCTCCAGGAAGAAGACCTGGAGCGTGGCGTCCGGACCGATCGGCGGCGAGCCCAGGTCCATCGGCGCGTTGCTGGTCATGTCGTCCCTCGGGACCGCACTCCAGCTACTGCACGAGGCCACCGGCCCATCGGCGAAGACGGGAGGCAGTCCCTCGTCGCGGATCCATGTGGCCAGGGCATCGGTCGACACGCCATCGGTGGGCTCCACGACCACGGAGGCGATCCCCGCGTAGTGGTGGTCCAGGGCCAGCTCCACGGGCACCGGGTCCACATCGCGGTAGTGGTCGTCCTTGCGGCGGTACAGCACCGTGTGGGCGTGCCGGCGTTCCTGGAACCCCCGACCGGCCTTGTAGAGCCTCACCACCTGCTCGGCCCCCCAGGCGAAGTGGTCGTCGTGGTGACCGTCCTCCACCCAGTAGATGGCGAGGTAGGAGCCACGGTCGGCCGGGTCGCTGACCGAGTTGGCCTGCGTGGGGAACCGGAGGTCCTTCAGCTCCCGGGTGGCCACCCAGCGGCTGCCCGCCAGGCACCACGGTCCAGACATGCAGCCGCCGTAGAAGTGGTCCCGCTCGTACCACCGGTTGTAGGCCACCTCGCGACCATGGTCCGGGTCGACGAGGGTGTACAGCATGCTGCCGACCCGTATCGGATGGCTCGGGTTCTGGTCGTCGGGCTGGGCCACGTGGAACTCCTCGGCTGGGAACTGGACACCAGCGTGGGGCGACCGGCCGCCGGGTGCAAACCGGGGCGCGGCGTCAGCGGGGCTCGATGAGGATGCTGGCCGTGGCCCGGCCGACCCGGCCCCCGAGGTCGTAGAGCACGGCCTCGGAGAGGCCTATGCCATCGCCGTCGTTCTTGTGGAGGCCCCGGATTCCGATCCAGTCGCCGACGGGATCCCGGAACGCGGTCACGTTCAGGTCGGCGTTGATGGTGGTCCACTCCTGGTGGTCCAGGTACTGGGCGGCCATCGACGTCATGTCGGCCATCGTGGACAGGCGCACGAACTGAGAGGTGTCGTGTCCGGCGACCATCGTGTTGTGCATGCGCATCCAGACCAACCCGGGTGCACAGCTCCGGAACTCTCCCTCGCGGCGGAACTCGACGGCACGCAGGAAGGCCGGAACGCCGACGTCGGTCATGGGCAGCATCGACGGCTGGGCCGGCATCGGGTGGGGCTCGTCCTCGGGGTGCGCTGTGCGGACCGGGTCCAACGGGTTCACCGCCTCGGACACGCGCATGCGGAGGCTGGTCGAGCGTGCCACCTCGACGGCACCGTCGAAGAGCGACGCCCGCACGACCTGGATACGCCGTCCCGCCCGGAGCACGTCCACCTCCGGGCGGAGCGGGGACATCGGAACGCCGCGCATCATGTCGACCGTGTGGCGGCAGATTCGCACCGGGGACGGGGACGGCACCGACTCCACCAGGTGGGCCAGGAGGCCGGCGACCGGGCCACCGTGCAGGAGGCCGGAATCCCACGGGCCCCCGGTGACTGGTTGCGGCACGAACATGGCGTCGGCCTCGACGAAGAACGGGCCCGTCTCGTAGGCCATGGCGTGGGCCGGCTCGGTCATGGCGTCCTGCCCAGGAAGGACAGCAGCCGTACCCCGGGAGACGCCCCCTCGGGCGGCATCACCGGAGCGTCGAAGTGGGCAGCCATGCCGTCGGATCCGGCCAGCGGCAGCCAGAAGTCGAGGCAGAGGTCGGCCAGCCCGTCGGGCAGCTCCACGTCGGTTCCACAGGCCGTGGCGAGGTCCCAGCCGTGGACCAGGTTGTCGGTCACCCGGAAGCCGACGATCACCCCACCGGGCAGGTCGCCAGCGGCGTGGGGGTGGATGGCGTCCAGCACCCCGGCTCCGGATGCGGCGTCCAGGGCAGCCAGGGCGGTGCCGCGCCAGGAGGCCATCGGGTTGAGGCCCAGGACGGAGGGATCCACGGCGGCGTCCCACGAGCCGCCGCCACTGAGTACCTGTGCGACCAGGGCCTCACCGGTGACGACATGGGCCACCAGCGTGCGGACGTCCCAACCCTCACACGGCGTGGGCCTCTCCCAGTCCAGGTCCGTGACCGTGGCCAGGCGCTCGCCGAAGAACGCACAGGCCGAGGTGTACGCCGCGATCGTGTCGGCGTTGTCACCCGGGGACATGGGCCCCGGGGTCACTCCCACTCGATGGTTCCCGGTGGCTTGGACGTGATGTCGTACGCCACCCGGTTGACACCGTCCACCTCGTTGATGATGCGGCTGGACATCTTCTCCAGGAGGTCGTAGGGGAGGCGCGCCCAGTCGGCCGTCATGGCGTCCTCGCTGGTGACCGCCCGGATGATGATCGGTCGGGCATAGGTGCGCTCGTCGCCCATCACCCCCACCGACCGGATGTCGGGCAGCACCGCGAAGGCCTGCCAGATCTCGCGCTCCAGGCCCGCGGCGCTGATCTCCTCCCGGACGATGCTGTCCGCTGCCTGGAGCACCGACACGGTCTCCGGGGTGACCTCGCCGATGATGCGCACTCCCAGCCCCGGTCCCGGGAACGGCTGGCGCCAGACGATCTCGTCGGGCAGGCCCAACTCCGAACCCACGGACCTGACCTCGTCCTTGAAGAGGTTCCGGAGCGGCTCCACCAGGAGCAAGTCCATGTCCTCGGGCAACCCACCCACGTTGTGGTGGCTCTTGATCTTCGCCGCGTCCTTCGTTCCCGACTCGATGACGTCCGGGTAGAGGGTGCCCTGCACCAGGAAGTGGGCGTCTGCGATGCCGGCGGCGGCGTCCTCGAAGATGCGGATGAACAGCTCGCCGATGGCCTTCCGCTTCTCCTCCGGATCGGTCACCCCGACCAGCTTCTGGAAGAAGCGCTCCGCGGCCTGCACGTGGATGAGCTCGATGCCCTGGGTCTTCTGGAAGGCCTCCACCACCTGCTCGCCCTCGCCGGAGCGCATCAGGCCCGTGTCAACGAACACGCAGGTCAACTGGTCGCCGATGGCCTCGTGTACGAGGGCCGCCGCCACCGCCGAGTCGACACCGCCCGACAGGCCACAGATGGCACGGCCGTCGCCCACCTGTTCGCGAATGGCGGCCACCGACGACTCGATCACCGATGACATGGTCCAGTCGCCGGCACAGCCGCAGACGTCCAGGACGAAGCGCCTGAGGAGGTCCTGGCCGCACGGTGTGTGGTGCACCTCGGGATGGAACTGCACGGCGTAGAGGCCGGCCTCGGCCGACTCGAATGCCGCCACGGGGGCATCCGGCGAGGATGCCGTGACGGTCGCCCCGGCCGGTGCGTCGGTGATGGCGTCGAAGTGGCTCATCCAGACCGGATGGGTACCGCTACCGGCGTCAGCCAGGAGGGTGCCTGCATCGCCCACGGTCAACTCGGTGCGGCCGTACTCGCCGCGCTCGTTGCGACCCACGACGCCACCCCGCTGGTGGGCAATCAGCTGGGCGCCGTAGCAGATGCCCAGGATGGGCACGCCCAGGTCGTAGACACCCGGGTCGATCCGGGGGGCACCATCCACGTGGACCGAAGCCGGGCCACCGCTGAAGATGATTCCGGTGGGCCTGCGGGCGGCGTACTCGTCGGCCGTCAGGTCATGCGGGACTATCTCGCTGAATACGTTCGCCTCGCGCACCCGCCGGGCGATGAGCTGGGCGTACTGGGCCCCGAAGTCGACGACCAGGATGCGGTCGGTGGCGCGGGCGCTGCCGCCCGGAGTGTCGGTCATCAGAGGAACAGGGTCGGCGGGGCTAGTGCCCCATCCCCACTCCCTGTGACTTCTGCAGCGACTTGCCCTCGGTCATCAGCGCCGGGGCGACCATCACCTCTGCCTTCTGGAACTCCTTGACGTCCACGTAGCCACAGGTGGCCATCGACGTACGGAGCCCTCCGAACAGGTTCAGCTTGCCGTCGTTCTCGTTGGCCGGGCCCAGCAGGACCTCCTCCAGCGTGCCCCTGGTGGGCGTCTGGACGCGTGCGCCGCGGGGCAGGGTCGGGTGGAAGGTGGCCATTCCCCAGTGGTAGCCGCGACCGGGTGCCTCCGCCGCGGCGGCCAGCGGTGAACCGATCATCACGGCATCGGCACCGCAGACGATGGCCTTGGATATGTCGCCACCGGTTGCCATGCCGCCATCGGCGATGACGTGGCAGTAGACGCCCGTCTCGTCCAGGTGCCGCATCCGGGCCGCCCGCACGTCGGCGATGGCCGTCGCCTGGGGCACGCCCAGGCCCAGGACGCCGCGGGTGGTGCAGGCATGGCCGGGACCGACGCCCACGAGCACGCCGGCAGCGCCGGTACGCATCAGGTGGAGGGCCGCCTTGTTGGTGGCGCAACCACCCACGATCACCGGGATGTCCAGCTGCCTGATGAACGTCTTCAGGTTCAGCGGCTCGATGGTCTTGGAGACGTGCTCTGCGGAGACCACGGTGCCCTGGATCACCAGCATGTCCAGTTCGCCGGCCAGGATGTGGTCCAGCAGGGCAGCGGTGCGCTGCGGTGTGACCGAGGCACACGACACCACGTCGGCATCGTTGATCTCGCGGATCCGCTCGGTCACCAGGCCCGGGATGATGGGCTGCTGGTAGAGCTCCTGCATACGCCTGGTGGCCTTCTCGACCGGCAGTTCGGCGATCTCGGCCAGGACCGAGTCGGCGTCCTCGTAGCGGGTCCAGAGGCCCTCCAGGTTCAGCACGCCCACACCGCCGAGGCGGCCGATCTGGATGGCGGTGGCCGGGCTGACCACGCCGTCCATGGCCGAGGCCATGAACGGCAGCTCGAAGCGGTAGGCGTCGATCTGCCAGCTGATGTCGACGTCCCCGGGGTCCCGGGTGCGTCGGCTGGGAACTATCGCTATGTCGTCGAACCCGTAGGCGCGGCGACCGCTCTTGCCCAGCCCGATCTCGATCTCGGCCATGTCGACTCCCCGCCGGCACCAACGCCGGCTCCGCCCGGTCGGGCCTCGGCGACGACCCCCGGAGAAGGGTCGATTGTAGCCACTGGCGCCCGGCTGCCGCGGCCAGCCTGACCTGCGGATTCGGCAACCCCCGGACGCCCGGGTGGCGGATCCCCGTGGGGCTCAGGCCAGGTCGTCGAACAGGTCGGCCAACCGGTCCACGTGGACCGCCGTCGTCCACGTGCCACCCACGGCGACCCGCAGCACGAAGCGGTCGTCCAGCTTCGTATGCGTCAGGAACGCCTCACCGGTGGAGTTGACATCCGCCAGGAGCCGCTCCGACGCCTCGTCGCCATCCACGTGGCGCAGGCACACCAGTCCCAGGGAGAGCGGCGCCGCCATCTCCAGACGGGGGTTGGCCCGCACCCGATCGGCGAGGGTGGCCGCCGCTGCGACATGTGCCCGGATGTGGGCCCTCAGCCCGTCGGTGCCATAGGAGCGCATCACGAACCAGAGTTTCAGGGCCCGGAAGCGACGACCCAGGGGCACCTGCCAGTCCCGGTAGTCGACCACCTCGCCGGAGTCGCTGGCAGCGTTGCGCAGGTACTCCGGGACGATGGACAGGGAGGCCGCCAGCGGAGCGGCATCGGCTACGTAGAACGCCGAACAGTCGAAGTTGGTGAGCAGCCACTTGTGGGGGTTGAAGGCGTAGCTGTCCACCCGGTCCAGGCCGTCCAGGAGGTCGCGGTGTTCCGGGCAGACGGTGGCCGAACCGGCCCATGCCGAGTCCACGTGCACCCATGCCCCGACGCTGCAGGCCACCTCGGCGATGCGGGCCACCGGGTCGACGGCTCCCGACGAGGTGGTGCCGACCGTGGCAACCACGAGGCATGGGACCAGGCCCTCGGAGACGTCGGCGGCGACCATCGAGGCCAGGGCGTCGGCGTCCATGGCGTAGTCGCCGTCCACCGGCACGACCCGCAGCTGGTGACGACCGAAGCCGGCCACAAGGACGTCCTTCTCGATCGAGGAGTGGGCCTGGCTGGAGGTGTACACACGCAGGTCGGGGAGTACGTCGGACCCCCCGGACCGGTCCCGGGCGGCCAGCACGGCACACAACGACGCCGACGAAGCCGAATCCTGGATGACGCCGCCACCCGGCCCGTCGGACCGGAACCTCTCGGGAAGGCCACATGCCTCTGCCAGCCAGTCCAGGACGTGCGTCTCCAACTCGGTACAGGCCGGGCTGGTGGACCAGAGCATTCCCTGTACGCCCAGGCCCGCCGACACCAGCTCCCCGAGCACGGCGGGAGGCGACGAATTGGCAGGGAAGTAGCCGTAGAACCCGGGGTGCTGCCACTGGGTGACGGCAGGGGCGATGAGGCTGTCCACGTCGGCCAGCAGGGCATCGAAGGGCTCGCCCACCGGCGGGGGCGACGGCGGCAACGAGGCCCGCACGTCCCCGGGTGCCACGTCGGGCATTATCGGCCGATCGGCCACGCCGGCCAGGAAGTCGGCTATCCAGTCCACGGTTGCATGGCCGGCGGCCCGGAACTCGTCCGGGGTCATGTGGACGGGGCCGCTGGGCACCTCAGGAATCATCGGATCGGTCACGGATCAACACGGTAGTTACGCCGGTCGTCGACTCCCAACGAGAGGGCCAGGAGTTGGCGGAGCATCGCCGCGGTGGCCCCCCATACGGTGTCGCCCTCCAGCTCGAAGAAGGTGATGGTCCACGGCACCTCGAACCGGGCCCACTCCTCCTCCCGGTAGACCTCGTCCAGCAGCAGCTCGGCCAACGGCACGAGCAGGACGGCCTCCACCTCAGCCGGGTTGGGAACCAGCTCCGGCGGTCCGGGGAGCACCGCCACGAACGGGTGGATGAGGCTCCTGGAACCCACCGTCACCAGGGGGTCCAGACACCCCACCAGGCGGGGCACATCAGGGTCCAGGCCGATCTCCTCGGTCGCCTCGCGCAGTGCAGTTGCCCACAGGTCCGGGTCGCCGGGGTCACGGCGACCACCGGGAAAGCTCACCTCGTGCGAGTGGGAGGCCAGCCGCGGCGACCGCCGGGTGAGCACCACGTGCGGGCCACCACCGGCAGGATCCTCATAGAGGGCCACGAGCACGCCGGCCTCGCGTTCATCACCCCTGGGCCGTCCACGGATGCCCACCGGACGGCGACCGTCCAGGACTCCGAGGATCCCGTCGAGGGTGAGGACACGGTCCTCCAGCGCAGCCCATGGCGAAGGCTCGCCGGGCAACCAGCCATCAGGTCGGGGGATCTCCTGGGGCCCGCCGCGCGCCGGAGCCCCGACCGGGGTCATTCCCCTCCCTGGGCCACGTCCCCGAGGTCGAGCAGGAACTGCGAGAGATCACCGTCGCGTAGGCCCTCGGCCACCGCCAGCGGCAGCGTCGTGCCCCGCTCCCAGCCGTTCCATGTCTCAGCCAGGGTCTCCGCCGGCTTCCCGCCCGACCCGGCGACGGCGGCGTCCAGCAGCTCGGGCAGCCGTCCGGTCTTGAGGTTGGCCAGCATCCGACCCACCAGCGTCTCGCCGCTGATCCACTCCTCGAACTGACCTGCCAACTTCTTCGGATCCGCTTCCGGACGATCTCCCATCATGGGGTCACCGTACCGGCCGCAGGCCGACCGCCCCGCTCCGGAAACCGATACCTGATGGTCCAAAACGGCGGAAGCCGGGCTCTCGCCCGGCTTCCGACTGCGATCCGTGGGGATCGTTACATCATGCCGCCCATGCCACCCATCGGGTCCATGCCGCCACCCGGCATCGCCGGCTCGGGCTCGGGCTTGTCAGCCACGAGCACCTCGGTGGTCAGGAGCAGGGCTGCGATGGAAGCAGCGTTCTGCAGCGCAGCGCGGGTCACCTTGGCCGGATCGATGACGCCTGCCTCCACCAGGTCGACCATCTCACCGGTCGCGGCGTTGAGGCCCGTGTTGCCGGTGGCCGACTCGATCTCGCGGACCATGACGGCACCCTCGAAGCCGGCGTTGTCGGCGATGAGCCGTGCCGGGGCCTCCAGCGCGGCGTACACGATGCGGGCGCCGGTCTCGACGTCGCCGTCGAGACCCTCGATCACGCTGGCCACGGCGGGACGGGCACGCAGCAGGGCGGTGCCGCCACCAGCGACCACGCCCTCCTCGATGGCTGCCCGGGTCGCCGAGAGGGCGTCCTCGATGCGGTGCTTCTTCTCCTTCAGCTCCACCTCGGTGGCCGCGCCCACCTGGACGACGGCGACGCCGCCGGCCAGCTTGGCAAGGCGCTCCTGGAGCTTCTCACGGTCCCAGTCGGAATCGGTCTCGTCGATCTCGCGCTTGATCTGCGAGATGCGACCCTCGACCTCCGAGGACTCGCCGGCACCCTCGATGATGGTGGTCTCGTCCTTGGTGACCACGACCTTGCGGGCCGAACCCATCATCTCGAGGCTCACGCCGTCCAGTTGCAGGCCGACCTCTTCGGCAATGACCTGACCGCCGGTGAGGATCGCCATGTCCTGGAGCATCGCCTTGCGACGCTCGCCGAAGCCCGGGGCCTTCACGGCAACCGAGCTGAACGTGCCACGGATCTTGTTCACGACCAGGGTGGCAAGGGCTTCGCCCTCGACATCCTCGGAGATGATCAGCAGCGGACGACCCGACTGCATGACCTTCTCCAGGACCGGGAGCATGTCCTGGACGGAGCTGATCTTGCCCTGGTTCAACAGGATGTAGGGCTCCTCCAGGACCGCCTCCTGGCGCTCCGGGTCGGAGACGAAGTACGGCGACAGGTAGCCCTTGTCGAACTGCATGCCCTCCACGAACTCGAGGTCCATGCCGAAGGTGTTGGACTCCTCGACGGTCACCACGCCGTCCTTGCCCACCTTCTCGATGGCGTCGGCCAGAACCTGCCCGATCGTGGGGTCGGCGGCGGAAATGCCGGCGACGTTGGCGATCTGCTCCTTGGAGTCGTCGACCTGGACCGCCTGGTCGGCGATGGAGTCGACAGCGGCCGCTACGGCTGCCTCGATGCCCTTCTTGAGGCCCATCGGGTTGGCGCCGGCGGCCACGTTGCGGAGGCCCTCGCGGACCAGGGCCTGGGCCAGCACGGTGGCGGTGGTGGTTCCGTCACCAGCGACGTCGTTGGTCTTGGTGGCCACCTCCTTCACCAGCTGGGCGCCCATGTTCTCGAAGGAGTCCTCCAACTCCACCTCACGGGCGATGGAGACACCGTCGTTGGTGATGGTGGGGGCGCCGAACTTCTTGTCCAGGACCACGTTGCGGCCCTTCGGGCCGAGGGTCACCTTCACGGCGTCGGCCAGCTTGTTCACGCCGGCCTCGAGGCCGCGACGGGCCTCTTCGTTGAACTTCAGGATCTTTGCCATGTCGCGCTACTTGACGATCGCGAGGACGTCACGGGCGTTCAGGATCAGGAGATCCTCGCCCTCGACGGTGATCTCGGTGCCGCCGTACTTGGAGTAGACGACGGTGTCGCCCTCGGCGACGTCCATCGGCACGAGGTCACCGGTCTGCTCTGAACGACGGCCCGGGCCGACGGCCAGGACGTCGCCCTGCTGGGGCTTTTCCTTTGCCGTGTCCGGGATGACCAGGCCGCTGGCCGTGGTCGACTCGAAGTCACTGGGTCGGACCACGATGCGGTCCTCGAGGGGCTGGAGGTTCATGGAACGCTTCCCTTTCGGCGATGGCAAGGGGCCGTCCGGCCCCGTCTACCTGTTGGCAGTCTCATTGGACGAGTGCCAACGATAGGGGTAACACCCTGTCGGTCCAACGTGGAGACCGCCTGAATCCGCCGCCTCCGAAGAGCGACGACGCTGGCCACCGTCAGGGCAGCAGCGGCAGGCCCAGGTTCGGATCGGCGCCCGTGTCCAGCGGGCTGGGACCGTCGGACCGCAGACTCCACCAGCCGGCGGCAGCCACCATCGCAGCGTTGTCGGTACACATCGCACGCGACGGCAGGAAGGCCCTCACACCGGTCTCCGTGCAGACATCCAGGAACCGCTCGCGTAGACGCGAGTTGGCCGCCACCCCACCGCCCAGACAGGCACCCCTGGCACCGGTGGCCTGGATGGCCCATCGGGTCTTGGTGACCAGCGCATCCACCACCGCCTCCTGGAAGGAGGCCGCCACATCGGCGGTGGCCACCCCCGGATCGGATCGGACATGGTTCACGACTGCGGTCTTGAGGCCGCTGAAGGAGAAGGCGTAGCGGCGGCCCTCCGGCAGGGTGTCCGGATTCTCCTGGACCATGGAACGGGGATAGGCGAAGGCCGCCGGGTCTCCCTCCACCGAGAGGGCATCGATGGCCGGGCCACCCGGATAGCCCAGGCCCAGGTAGCGGGCCACCTTGTCGAACGCCTCGCCGGCGGCATCATCCAGCGTGGATCCCAGCAGCCGGTAGCGGCCGTGGCCCTCCATCAGCACCAGCATGGTGTGACCCCCCGAGACCAGCAGCACCACCAACGGCAGCTCCAGGTCGGGCTCCTCCAGGAAGGAGGCGTAGAGGTGGGCCTCGAGGTGGTTGACCGCCACGAACGGAACGTCCCACACGAGGGAGAGTGCCTTGGCGGCGCTCACGCCGACCAGGAGGGAGCCCACCAGTCCCGGACCGGTGGTGGCTGCCACCGCATCGATGTCACCACCGGACACCCCCGCCTCGGCGAGCGCATCGGCCAGCACCGGCACCAGCTCCTGGACGTGGGCCCGTCCGGCGATCTCGGGGACCACGCCGCCGAAGACGGCGTGCTGCTGGACCTGGCTGGACACGATCGAGGACCGCACGATCGTGGCCCGCTCGACCACGGCCGCCGCCGTCTCGTCGCACGACGTCTCGATGCCCAGGATCAGGTCACCCATGGCCGGCCGCCTCGTCCACCCGGGCCTTGAAGCCGGATTTCCCGACGTCGTGTATCCACATGATCAGGGCGTCCTCCCCGTCGTCGGCGTAATAGCCGGGACGAACCCCGGAGGGGGCGAACCCGAACCGCCGGTAGAGGGCGATGGCCGCCGCGTTGGAGACCCTCACCTCGAGGGTCATGGCGCCCAGGCCACGGTGCTCGGCGTCACTGCAGAGCGCCGCCAGCAGGACCCTACCGATCCCCATCCGCTGCTGGTCCGGGGCGACGGCCACCGAGGTGACGTGCCCCTCGTCGGCCACCACGAGGAGAGCGGCGTGGCCGACCAGGTCGCCGTGCAGTTCCGCCACCAGGTTCGTCCGGGAGTCCGGAAGGCCCAGCTGGGAACGCATGAAATCCGGCGACCACGTGGTCGGATGGACGAGGGCGTCCAGCGCCAGCACCGCGTCCACATCGGCGTCCACCATTGGCCGCAGCAGCACCGGTGAGCCCACCGCCGGCACGGTCCTCACGCCCCACCCTCACGGGTCGACCAGTTGATCTGGGCATCCGGCAGGCGGAGGTAGACCGGCTCCAGCTCCCAGGGCTGCACGAACTCCTCGCGCATGGCCCTGGCGTGGGCCAGCTGCACCAGGTATCGGGCACTCGGGTTGGCCAGCCCCTGCTCGGCCATCTCCACGCCCCTCAGGCCGGCGAACGAATCCACATAGCGGAGCGCCCCGTCCCCGATGAAGAGGGTCGGCTCGTCGAGCGCCTGGATCTCCGCCGAGAGTTCCTGCGGAGTGCGCACGGCGGCATCCCGGACCCGTTGGACGCCGCCCGGGACCTTGCGGAACAGGGCGGTGAAGAGCTCACCCCTGCGGGCGTCCAGGGCGACCACGATGAGGCGATTGGACCAACGGGCCGGAAAGGCCATCAGGTCCAGGCTGGGCACCGGGATCATCGGCACGCCCAGCCCGTAGGCCATGGCCACCGCCGTGGCGATGCCGACCCGGAGGCCGGTGAACAGGCCCGGACCGACGTCCACGGCTACCGCCGCGATCTCCGAGATCTCTATGCCGGCCTGGCGACGCACGAAGTCGATCTGGGGGGCCAGCGCCTCTGCGTGGCGACGACCACGGCCGGAATGGGCCGACGCCAGCACACCCTCGTGGCCCCCCACGGCGCAACCCACCTGGGTACCGGCGCTCTCGATGCCGAGGATCAGCACCCATCGCCTCCAGCGGTCAGGGCCAGCAGGCCAGCCTCACGGTCCGACCATTCGGAACCGACGATCCGGAAGTCCAGCAGCCGGTCATCGGGTCCGGTGCCGAGGCTGATCCGAACCTCCAGGTAGCCACCCGGCAACGCACCTGCGATCGCATCGCCCCACTCCACGAGCGTCACCGAGCAGCTGTCCACCAGCTCGTGGAGGCCCAGGTCACGGACCTCGTCGATGTGGTTCAGGCGGTAGACGTCGAGGTGGTTGAGGGTCAGGCCGGCGCCGGGATAGCGGTTGGCCAGCGTAAACGTCGGCGAGGTGATCGGCTCCGTGACGCCCAGCGCCCGACCGAAGCCCTGCGTGAAGGCCGTCTTGCCGGCCCCCAGGTCGCCACACAGCACCACCAGGTCACCCTCCCTGGCCAACCCGGCCAGGGACGCAGCCACCTCCATGGTGCCCTCCACCGAGGTCGTGCCCATGGTGGGCAGTGGGGCCGCCACGCTCACCCGGCCTCCACGAGCATCCCGGCCAGCGCCAGGTCGGCCCGCATCCGGGCCAGCACGTCCGCGCCGCCGCGCAGGGCTGCCGCCGGATGGAAGGTCGGGACCAGGTGCCGTTCAGGCTCGCCGAACCGGTACGCCTTCCCCCGCAGCTTCGTGATGCCCACGTCGGTCCCCAGGAGCAGCTTCGAGGAGAAGTTGCCCAGCGTCACGACGACGGTGGGATCCACGAGGTCCAGCTGGCGTTCCAGGTACGGCCGACAGGCCGCTATCTCGTCGGGCCGTGGATCCCGGTTCCCCGGCGGACGGCACTTGACCACGTTGGCGATATAGCAGTCCGACCGGTCCAGGCCCAACTCCTCGGCCAGGAGGCGGCCCAGGAGCTGGCCGGACCTGCCCACGAAAGGGACGCCCTGCTCGTCCTCACGGGCACCGGGAGCCTCGCCCACGAACATCAGGTCCGCCGTTGGAGATCCCGAACCGAAGACCACGGTCGTGCGCCCGGCAGCCAGCCCGCATCCGGTGCAGGTGGAAGCCTCCTCGGCCAGGGCTTGCAGGGCGGTCGTCACCCCGCCACGTTAGCGACGCGCTACCGCCCGGATGGCGTGCCCGACCAAGGTGCGGACCCGTCGTCGCCGCCCGGCCCACACGCCGTCGTGACGGCCCGCTCCACCGCTGCCACCGTCATGGCCCTCAGCACGTCCAGGTCGACGTCCGAGGTGGACAGCACCCCGGTCGCGGCTGCAACCAGGGCATCGCCATCGGAACGGGTGTGGGGCGGGAAGACCGCCCGGGCAAGGCCGTCATGGGCCGAACCCGCCATCAGGAGGCAACCCTCCCGGCCCACGGAGGCATTGCTGACGACCATCCCGATCGTCGTGTTGCCACGTGCGTCGAAGAGCTCGCCGCCGGGTTCAGGCCAGTCCACGAAGGTGCCGTCGGCTATCGCCTCCGAGATACCGGAGCGCCCCACGTCACCCGCTGCGTTCACGGCGAGGAGCGCCACCACCACCAGGTCCCCGCGGCGCACCACGGCCATCCCGATGCCGCCGGGACGCGCCCTCCCACGGCCGCGCCAGGTACCGACCATGGCGCCGGTCCCAGCGCCCACCTGGCCGACCGGCACCTCCACGGAGGCCACCTCGCAGGCCGCCCGACCCTCGGCCGGACCCGGCCTCACCGAGCCATCGCCCTCCAGCAGGTCGAACAGGGAGAGTCCCACGACGATGGGGACCGGACCTGCCCCTGTCGGATAGCCCACGCCAGCCGCCTCCAGATGGGCCATCACGCCATCGGCCGCCGCCAGGCCGAAGGCCGAACCACCGGAGAGCACCAGGGCGTCGATGCGGTCCACCGTGCGCCCCGGGGCGAGCAGGTCGAACTCCCGCGTGGCAGGTGCACCACCACGCACCTCGCCGGAAGCCACCGTGCCCTCCGGGAACAGCACCACGGTGCAGCCCGTCCGGGCGGCGGCATCAGTCCAGTGGCCCACCCGTACGCCGTCGATCTGGAACCTCACGAACAGCGACGCTAGTGCGCACTCCGGGAAGGTCCGGCGGTCGCCAGGCGCTCCAGGCGCTCGTCGTATTCCGACACCACGGTCCGCCAGTCGAACCGGCGGATGGACCCGTCCAGACCGGCGGCCCCGGCACGCCAGGCCGGCAGGTCCAGCAGCACCTCGCGTAGGCGGTCGGTGAGGCCGCCTTCCGGGTAGAGGGCCACATCGGCCCAGGCCCCCACCAGACCCGGGTAGCTCTGGTCGTCCGGAAGCACAGGCACGCAACCGGCGGCCATGGCCTCCACCACGGCGATGCCGAAGAACTCGTGGTGGGCTGCGCTCACCACCACGTCGGCACGACCCAGCAGGTCCACGTACTCCTCCCTGTCCACGAAGCCGAACTGCACCACCCTGTCGCCGAGGCGCTCCCGGGCAACGTTGAACTCCCGGGGATCCACCCGCTCGTTCTCGCCCACCACGGCGACACTGAACGCCACACCCTCGTCGGCGAGGCGCCCGAGTGCATCGAATACCGCCGACGGGTTCTTGTCGTGGTCCCACCGCTGGTTCCAGAGCACCAACGGCACCCCCGAGGTCGCTCTCCCAGTGGCACGCACAGGTACGTCGACCAGGTCCACCCCGACGGGCACGACGTGGCAGCGGTCGGCCACCGCCGGGAGGAACCCCGTGTGTGGCCGGTCGGGTGCCCGATCCAGCAACGCCGGCAGGGCACCCAGGAGGCCGTCCAACTGGAACGAGGAATTGCACCACACCTCGTCGGCGGCCGCCATCGACATCCAGTTCCCCAGCGGGAACTCGTCATCGGCCTTCTGGTTCGGACTCAACGGATACGCCAACTGGTTCTCGTGCAGGTACAACACGACCGCCGGATCGCCCAGGAACCGGCGGGTGAAGCCCAGCCACCGTGCCAGGTCAACCATCCCGGACATCAGGACCACGTCGGGCGGCCCGTGCTCCTGGACCGCCTCGCCGGCGGCATGGGCCAGCGTCAGGGCGGCCCCCCGCATCCGCCAACGCCAGAAGGCCCCCGGATGCGAAACGGCAACCACGTCGTGGCGGCTGTGGGCGACCAGCCCCTCGGCCCACGCACCGTGGGACCCGCCGTGGAACGGCTCGACGAGGAGGATCCGTGCCATCGGTGGCCTCCTACGGGTAGAGCCTGGGCGGGCGCCGGCCCAGGCGGCTGAGAACCTCCCACGGGATCAGGCCCAGCCTCTCGGCGACCTCCGCCATCCCGATCTCCCCATCGCCCTGGGAACCCAGTAGCACCACCTCGTCGCCGATCGCCACGCCCTCGTCGACCTCCAGCACCAACGAGTCCATGGAGACGACACCGCGCAGCGGTCGACGCCTACCCCCCACCAGCGCAGTGCCTCCGAGACCCCACTCACGGGTCAGGCCGTCGGCGTAGCCGATCGGCACCGTGGCCAGGCGCGTGTCCTCCACGCTCCTCCAGCGGTGCCCGTAGCCGACCCCCTCGCCGGCAGCGACGTCGAGCAGGTGGGTGACCCTCGAGTGGATCGACAGGACCGGTCGCAGGCCCACCGACAGACACCTCCCGACCAGCTCCGGACCCGGGGACACGCCGTAGGCGCCGAGGCCGATCCTGACCATCGAATGTGCCGCCTCGGATCGACTCAGGGCGGCCGCAGTGTTGGCCATGTGGACGATGGGAGGTCGGATCCCGGCAGCAGCCAGGTCGGCCAGGACGGCGTCGAACCTCTGCAGCTGGAGCGCGGTCAACGGGTCCCCCGGCTCGTCGGCCATCGCACAGTGGGAGAAGACCCCCTCCAGGTCCAGGCCCGAGTCCAGGATCAGGCGGGCCACGGCCACCGCATCGTCCATCCTGGCCCCCACCCGGTGCATCCCCGTGTCGACCTTCAGGTGGACCGGTGTACCGGCACCGGCCACCAGGGCGAAGGCATCCACGCCGGCAGCGGAGTAGAGGGTCGGGCGGACCCCGCCCAGCCCCACCACGTCGGCCATCTCGTCGGGGCGCGGCTCGGAGAGCACGAGGATCGGGGCGGTCAGCCCGGAGTCACGCAATGTCGCCGCCTCCTCCACGAGGGCGACGGCCAGCCAGGTGGCGCCAGCCTCCAGCGCAGCTGCGGCGACGGCCGGAGCGCCATGGCCGTAGCCGTCCGCCTTCACGACCATGCAGACCTCGGCCGGTGCCGCCAGGCCACGGAACACCCGGACGTTGTGGGCCACCGCATCCAGGTCGACCGAAAACCAGGTGGGGCGCATCAGGCCGGCCCCCCGGCATCCACGCCCAGGCCCACCAGCACCTCGACGAGGACCGACGACAGGTCGCCGGCGACCACCCCGGTCGGCGGGAGGAGCGAACAGAGACGCCCATGCACATGGGCGGCGGCGGCGGCCGCGTCGAACGGATCGGCACCCCTGGTGAGAAACGCCCCGATGATGCCGGCCAGCACGTCTCCGGTACCGGCGGTGGCCAGGCGCCGGTCTCCAACCGAGGCGAGGCGTACCCGCCCGTCCGGCGACGCCACGACGGTGGTCGGCCCCTTGCAGAGGACCACCGCACCGGTGCTCTGAGCCAGCGACCGGACCGATGAGATCCGATCCACCCCTGGCCTTGCGCCGGCCAGGCGCTCGAACTCGCCGTCATGGGGGGTGAGCACGACCGGCACCGACCGCCCCCGGCAGATCCCCGCCACGTCACCGGCAGCCAGCGCCGTGAGGCCATCACCGTCAACAACCAGCGGACGGTCGAGGTCAGCCACCAGACGGCGCACACCGGCGGCCGTGCGTCCGTCGCTGCCCAGGCCGGGTCCCACCACGAAGGCGGCGAAGCGACCCGCATCGGCGGAATCCAGCGTCAGGTCCGGACCGAGGGGATGCTGCACCACCTCCACCGCAGCGGGGGCGGTGGCACCATCCGGAACGGACAGGCGCACGTATCCCGCTCCGGCCCGTAGGGCCGCCTCGGCGACCAGCGTCGCCGCCCCCACCATGGGTACCGAACCGGCCAGCACCCAGCAGGCGCCACGCCACTTGTGGGCGTCCCCGCGACGGGCGGGAACCAGGTCGGCGACATCGGCGTCCACGAGGAGCTGCACGGTCGCACCCGACACGTCCAGGCCGATGCCCGCCACCTCCACGTGACCGGCCAGGGCGGGACCATCGGCGAACAGCAGACCGGGCTTGAGGGCTCCGAAGGTGACCGTGCGCGCCGCTACCGACGGGCTGCCGCACGCCACGCCCGTGAGGCCGTCCAGTCCTGACGGCAGGTCCACGGCCAGCACCGGGACGCTGCCGGTGGGTGCCACGTACGGGCGACCCAGGCCGGTGCCGTATGCGGCATCCACCACCAGGTGGATGGGCGGCATGCCGTCGGCCGGCAGCGAGGCGGGCGCCTCGGTGGCGTCCAGCACGATGGTCCGGACACCCCGACGCCTCAGGCGTGCAGCCGCCACACGTCCGTCGGCACCGTTGGAACCCCTACCGGCCACCACGACGACCCGCCGTCCGTAGGTCCCGCCCAGGAGGTCGATGGCGCTGCGCGCCACGGCGCCACCCGCCCTCTCCACCAGCACCTCGAACGGCTCAGGGGCAGCTTCGTCGACGACAGCCATCTCCTCGGGCGTGACGATCGGGATCATCGGAGTGTGACCCGTCCACGCCTCACAGCGCCACGACCGTGGCCTGGGCCAGGGTCGAGGTGTGGCTCATGGTCACCAGCCAACGCCGCACCCCGGCCTCTCTGGCGACCTCGGCCGCCGCACCGTGGAGTACCAGCCGGGGCGGGCCCAGGCCATCGCGCACCACCTCGATGTCGTACATGGGCATGCCACCCAGACCCAGGCCGAGTGCCTTCAGGGCGGCCTCCTTGGCGGCGAAGCGCACTGCATAGCGGCCGGCCGGGTCCACGTGGGAATCGGAGTAGGACCGTTCATCGGGACGGAACAGCCGGTCCCGCAGCGACGGCGTACGCGACAACGACCGGCGGAAACGGTCGATGTCGACCAGGTCCACCCCGATCCCGATCATCCACCAGGTCCCGTCATCCGACCGTCAGCCCCGCAACCTGTCAGCAATGGTCTGCACCGGTTCGGTCAACAGGTCGACGATTCTCAGCTCCGCAAGGAGGTCGTCGCTCAGGTCGGGCTCCGTCTCGCACACCGCGTCCCGCACGGCTCCGTAGCG
Organism: Acidimicrobiia bacterium; assembly: GCA_012961035.1. GTDB lineage: Bacteria > Actinomycetota > Acidimicrobiia > Acidimicrobiales > MedAcidi-G1 > UBA9410. Next base: position 91,679 of record DUAC01000069.1, on the reverse strand, counting down.
GTTGTCGTAACCCTGCAGAACGCCACGCAGGACGTCGGGCGACAGCCTGTCCCGCAGGACCACGTGCAGCAGCGTGATGCCCACGGACTCCCGGTCCTTGACCTCGGGGACCAGCACGATCGTCCGGCCGTCCCGGGCGCCCCGGGTGACCAGCACCTCGCGCTCCACGGCGACCCGGTGCTTGGTGCCGCGCAGCGTGGGATCCCGGTCGGTGCGCGACGGGATCCCGACGGACACGCCACCGCGATCCACGATCGCCACCGTGGGAACCTGGCCGTTCGGCCCGTCCACCCGGTAGCGGGTGAAGCCCACCACCTCGGCCACGGCCGGGTCCAGGGCCACCAGGACCCGCAGGGTGCGATAGCTGAGGGAGTCCCGCGGGGCACCCGATGCCAGCACCTCACGGGCCAGACGGGCCTCGAAGAGGGTCTCGTCGGTGCGCGAGATGCCCACGGTGACTGTCTTGGCCTGGTGCTTGATGGCATCGATCGGACGTGTCAACTCCTCGATGGCCACCGTCAGCGACGCTGCCAGGCCATCCAGGACCAGTGCCGGCGTGCCGACGCGGCCGAACTCCAACTGGTACGACTCCAGGGGCACGTCGCCCAGGGCGAACCGGAAGTGGGTGGAGAGGCGAACGGCGGTGGAGGCCTCGAGGTGGCCGTTCAGGCGGCCGCTCCGGAGCTCGTCGGCGAAGGCACCGGCGGCGGCCCTGAGGTCCACGTACAGCGGACCGTCAACGGGCGCATCGGCTCCCGTGGTGCCGGACTGGCGCCGCTGCGCCTCCCCATCGATGGCGGCATGAGCCATCCGGAGGGGACGAGCCTGGGCATCGATGGCCCGGGCCGCCTCGTACCCGAACAGGTGGCCGACCATCGTGGAGAGCACGAAGGAGAGGCCGGGATGCACACGCGGAACGGTGATCACGTCCAGGGCATCCGTGAACCGTGAGGAACCGGCGTCCGCTATGACCACGGGCGCAGCCTTGTGCGCACGGTAGATGGCCACCTCCTTGGAGATGTCGTCAGCCGTGGAGCCCACCAGGCCGGTGGCGCAGACCAGGATCATCGGCTCGGCCGACAGGTCGATGTGCTTCTTGTCCTCGGTGGCATCCGCCGGTATCGACTTGTAGCAGAGCTCCGAGAGCTTGATCCGGACCTCCCGGGCCGCGACCAGGTTCGGACCGCTGCCCACGACGGCCCAGTACCTGCGCGACGGGGCGTGCCTGTCGGCGATCTCGGCGATCCGGTCGCGCATGGCCAACACCTCGACCATGGCGTCGGGCAGGTCCACCAGGCCCGCCAGCAGCCCGGACCGGTCGGGCGACCCCGGCAGCCCGGCTGCGTCCGCCACCGCCACGGCCAGGAGCATCCCGGCCACCACCTGGGCGTAGAAGGCCTTGGTCGAGGCGACGCTCATCTCCACGTCCCGCCCATCGGACGTGTACAGGACTCCATCGGCCCGGGCCACCAGGTCGCTGTTGCGGCGGTTCACGATCGCAATCACACGGGCGCCGCGGGACCGCACCAGGTCCACGGTCCGGTTCGTGTCCGTGGTGGTCCCCGACTGGCTGATCGCCACGACCAGGACGTCGGACATGTCCGGCGAGAGCCCGAACCCGGACAGCTCGGTGGCCGGCACGGCCTCCACCACCATGGGCGACCCGACCAGCTCCGCCCTCAGAGACCCGGCAACCGCCTGCGCCGCCACGGCTGCGGTCCCCTGGCCGATCACCAGCAAGCTACGTACGACTCCCGATGCGAGATCGGCCCGTAGCCCGACGCCGAGGGCCGCCTCGCCCAACCGGACCTGGAACCCTGCATCCACGTCGCCCGAGAGGCGCCCCCGGAGGGTCGACCGGACCGACCCGGGCGACTCCCCGATCTCCTTCAGGAGGAAGTGGGGGTGATCGCCCCTGTCGATGTCACGTGTGGTGATCTCGGCCCGGATCAGGTCGTCCGCCCCGACCGGAAGGTCGCGGCCGTCATAGGAGTACCGGCTGATCCCCTCCACGGTTCCAGCCAGGGCGGAGTCCAACTCCACGATCTGTCCCCTGCTGGCTCCCGGATCGTCGGGATCGGCAGGCGTCTCGCCATCCATCCTGAGGAAGTCGCTGGTCATCTCCACCACCCCGTACGGCTCGCTGGCCACCACGAAGGCGTCCTCGGCGAGACCCACGTAGAGGCCCTGGCCACTGCCCCGCAGAGCCAGCATCAGGCGACCAGGTGCATCGCCGACCATTGCCCCGATGGCCAACGAGCCCTCGAAGGCGCTCACGGTCCGCCGGAACGCCTCACGGTGGTCATGGCCGGCCGCCAGATGGGTCGCACACAGCGCCGGCACCACCTTGGCGTCTGTCGTGATCTCGGCCACCACGCTGAGGCCCTCGGAGACGACCAGGTCGGCGTGGTTGTCCACGTCACCGTTCTGGACAGCCATGACCACGGGCATGGGACGACCGTCGGCACGCGTGGAATCCAACGGATGGGCGTTCGGTTCGGAGACGATGCCCACGCTGGCCCAACGGGTGTGGCCCAGCAGTGACCCCTCCACGTCCGGCGCCGCCAGGGCCCGGGCCAACAGCTCATCGGTCGAGAGGGCCGCACGCAGGGCCGCCGTGTTGTCACCCAGCTCCCCGATCTCGGCCGCCACCTTGACGACGAACGCCAGGGCCCCACCCTCCAGGAGGCGGACGCTGCCGCTCCGGTGCAGCGGGTCCCGGAGGCGGGCCACGACCATCGGATCCGTCGGGTGGATGCCGTGGTTCCAGACGGAGACCTGGAGGCCGGCGGAATCCCGGCCCCTCACCTCGAGGCGGTCGATCGCGGAGAGCGCCTGCTGGGTCGAGAGCAGCACAGCCAGGCCTGCGTCGCTGGGCGCAGGTGAGGTGCTGCGAAGCGACGACACCCCGGCGTGGCTACCCAGGCGATCACGGGTCACCGCCCAGAGGGCGTCCCGGACGCGAACGAGGGCGGCGTTGTCCTCCTCCATGTGATCCGATCCCCCCAGGGCCTCGGCCACCATGTCGAGCAGTCCCGGGACCGGCGCCAGGACGGCCCTGATCCGACCAGCCAGGGCCGGGTCCGAGTCCAGGGCAATCAGCCCGGACACCCCACCCAGCAGGTGGTCCACCAGCTCCAGGGCATCGGCCGCCGCGGCCAGCGCCGAGGGCTCGCCATGGCCGAGGAGGGCCGCCGCCTCGGCCAGGGGCGCCAGCACCTCATCGGTTCCGGGAACGGCCCGGTCGGAGGGACGACGGAGGACCGCGATGATGCCGCACATGTCGTGGTCGCTGCCCTTTCATTTCAGCCACGTCGATCCGATGACCAACGCGGCAACTCTAGGAATTCTAGGTGCTCAGGTCCGGTCAGCCCGCTCGACGGCCTCCACGAGGCGATCGGCCACCGCCGACGCCCTCTCCATGTCGAAGGCCTCCACCATCACCCGCACCACCGGCTCGGTCCCGGACGCACGCACCAGCACCCGGCCGACGTCACCCAACTCAGCAGCGGCCGTCGCCACCTCGGCGGCAACCAGCTCCACCAGCGCCTCGCCGTTTCCCGCCACAGGGACGGAATGGAGGACCTGGGGCGCCCTCACCATCAGCTCGGCCACCCGGTCGCCGAGGGTACGGCCGGCACGACACGCCGCGTCAAGGGCCTGTATGCCCGTCAGCAGGCCATCGCCCGTGGTCGCCAGGTCACGGAAGATCAGGTGCCCGGACTGCTCGCCACCCAGCGTCAGGCCATCGGCCTCCAGGGCCTCGAGGACGTACCGGTCGCCCACAGCCGTCTCCCGGACGGCAATGCCGTGATCGGCCAGCGCCCGCCGCAACCCCAGGTTCGCCATGACCGTCACCACCACCGTGGACCCGGGAAGGACGCCGCGCTGCTGGCGGTCCACCCCGACGACGGCCAGCAGGCCGTCACCGTCGATGAGGCTCCCGTCGTGGCCCACGGCCAGCACCCGGTCGCCATCGCCGTCGAAGGCCAGGCCGGCATCAGCGCCGATCGCAGTCACAGCGGCCTGGAGGGCGGCCGGCTGCGTCGACCCGCAGGCGTCGTTGATGTTGCGACCGTCGGGCTCGGAGTGGATCACCGTCACGTCGGCCCCGAGGCGCTCCAGCGCCGGGCCGGCGATCGCCGACGTGGCGCCGTTGGCGCAGTCCACCACTACAGCCAACCCCGCCAGGGCCGCTGGTCGGACCGATCCCACGACGGCATCCACCCAACGATGAACGGCGTCGGTGGATGGATCGTCCGACCACCTCTCCAACCCCGGGGAGCCCTCGAGTTCAGGTAGCACATCCCAGGCCGCCTGGATGGCAGCCTGTTGGGCGTCGTCGAGCTTCAACCCGCCCGCCGAGAAGAGCTTCACCCCGTTGTCCCACCACGGGTTGTGCGAGGCCGTGACCATGGCCGCAGCTGCGCCCTCCAGAGCGGCGGCGTGGGCCACCGCCGGGGTCGGGACCACGCCCATCTGGACCACCTCCAGGCCGCCAGCGGCGAATCCCTCGGCAAGGGCCCGTGAGAGGCCCGGTCCGGACTCCCTGGTGTCGCGACCGAGGAACACCCGGTCGGAGTCGAGCAGGTCCGCCGCAGAGCGCCCCAGGGCGCGCACGACCGGATCCACGATCCTGGTTCCGGCCCGACCGCGGATGCCGTCGGTGCCGAATCGGAGGCCCGCTGGGGGAACCTCGGGTTCTGCCATGCTGGAGAGCGTAGGAGCCGGACCGGTGGTCCGACCTCCGCTCAGCGCTTGGAGTACTGTGGCGCCTTGCGGGCCTTGTGGAGTCCGTACTTCTTGGACTCCTTCTTGCGATCGTCACGCGTCAGGAGGCCGGCCAGCTTCAGGGCCGGACGGCGCTCCGGCTCCAGGGCCTCCAGCCCACGGGAGATGCCGAGTCGCAGGGCACCGGCCTGGCCGCTGATGCCGCCGCCGTGGAGGGTGGCATCGATGTCGTAGGCACCAACGGTGTCCGTGACCCGCAGCGGCTCCATGAACACCAGCCGGTGGGTCTCCGACGGGAAGTAGTCCTCGGCCGTACGGCCGTTCACGGTGACCGTGCCGGTTCCTTCACGAAGGCGCACACGGGCGACCGAACGCTTGCGACGGCCTGTGGCCTGGACGAGGGGGCTTGACATCGGAGACTCCTGGATCAGGCCCTCTGGGCCCGGGCGTTGTCGAGTGAAAGGGGCTGGGGCTGCTGGGCCGAATGCGGATGGTCCGCGCCGCGGTAGACCTTCAGCTTGGTGATCTGCTGACGACCCAGACGGTTCTTGGGGAGCATGCCCCTGATGGTCCGGCGGACGGCCTCTTCGGGCTTCGAGGCGAGGACCTCGCCGTAGATGCGGGTGCGAAGACCGCCCGGGTAGCCGGAGTGGTCGTAGACGTGCTTGTCGGTCACCTTGGCACCCGTCAGGACGACCTTGCCGGCGTTGATGATCACCACGTGGTCGCCGGTGTCCATGTGGGGGGTGAAGGTCGGCTTGTGCTTGCCGCGGAGGATCGCAGCCACCTCGGACGCCATGCGACCGAGGATGAGGCCCTCAGCGTCGACGACGTGCCATGCACGCTGGATCTCGCTGGCCTTGGGGGTGTACGTGGACACTGGAACCACCTGTTTCGTGGGGAGAACACTGGATACGGACCACGGTGGCCGGGTCGACCACCGGGGATCGGCGCTGGAATAAGGCGCGATCGAACCGGCGACCAAGGCTAGGGCCGACCACCCCCACCGGCAACCCGCCGCCGCCCGTAGGGACACCTGTCACCGTCGGAAGACTCAACCGTCCGGGAGGTGCCCATCGGCCGGGGTCGGGAACGCCTCCGGCGGATAGGCCACGGACCAGAACGTGAGACCACAGGGTGGGGCCGGCTCCCCGGATGCCCCACGATCACGGGCGGCGAGGATCCTCGGGATGGAGTCGACTGTGAGACGGCCACTGCCCACGTCCACGAGCGTCCCCACCATCGTCCTGACCATCTGGTGGCAGAAGGCCGATGCCGAGACCTCGAACTCCAACAGGGCGATCCCTGAGAGCCCGGGCTCGAGCCACCGCCAGGATGCCCCGGTGACGCGACGCACGAGGGTGGGCATCGTGCCGTCCGGTCGGAGTGTCGGCAGACGGCAGAACGAGGTGAAGTCGTGTAGGCCCACCAGCAGTGCGGCAGCGGCCTCCATGGCATCCACATCGAGTCGTCCCGGGACGTGCCACGCCAGCGCGGAGGTGAACGGATCGGCATCCGGACGGTTCAGGACCCGGTACCTGTAGGTACGGCCGATGGCGCTGAAGCGGGCGTCGAAGTCGTCCGCAGCCCGGTCCAGCATCGTGACCACCACCGACGGGCGGCACTGCCGGTTCACCGATCGACGGAGTCGGACCAGATCGGCTTCATCGGGTACGTCGAAGCTGATGACCTGGCCCACGGCGTGGACTCCGCGGTCGGTCCGGCCTGCACAGATCACCGAGACCGGGACCTTCAGGGCACGCGAGAGCGCGGCGTCAAGACTGGCGGCAACCGTGGGAACGCCGAGGTTGGCTGCGAAACCGTGAAAGGCAGCTCCGTCGTAGGCGACGACTCCCCGAACCCGCATTACGGGCTGGATCAGACCAGTTCGATGCGCGCCATCGGCGCGTTGTCGCCGGTACGGGGGCCCAGCTTCAAAATCCGGGTGTAGCCACCGTGGCGGTCGATGTAGCGAGGACCGATCACGTCGAACAACTTGGCAGCGACCTCACGATCGCGGATGAACGACACCACCTGGCGGTGGTTGTGCAGCCCACCCTTCCTGGCCTTGGTGATCATCTTCTCGGCGATGGGACGCAGCGCCTTGGCCTTGGCCTCGGTGGTCGTGATCGCCTCGGCGAGGATGAGCGATGAGACCAGGTTGGCCATCATCGACTTCTGGTGGGCGGAGCTGCCGCCGAAGCGACGGCCCCTCTTCGGGGTTGCAGGCATGGCGTCAGTCCCGGACCCTGAGTGTGAGACCGCGCTCGTCCAGCTTCTCGATTACCTCGTCGAGCGACTTCTGGCCGAAGTTGGTGACGGCCAGAAGGTCGTCTTCGGTCTTCTCCAGCAACTGGCCGATGGTGTCGACCTGCGCCCGCTTGAGGCAGTTGCGGGGCCGCTCGGAAAGGTCCAGGTCCTCGATCGGCATGTCCAGATCCGGTGAGCTTCCGCCCACCTCCTCGGGCTCGCCCAGCTCCAGGCCACGGGCATCGTCGCTCATGTCCTCAACCAGCTGCACCAGGGTACGCAGGGTGGCGCCGGCCGAGGCCAGGGCGTCGCGGGGGGTGAGCGAACCATCGGTGGTGATGTCCAGGACCAGGCGGTCCATGTCCTGGGCCTGACCCACGGAGACCGGCTCCACATTGATCGACACACGGCGCACGGGCGAGAAGAGGGCATCCAGGGGGATGACGCCGATGGCACCCTCGCCGCCGGTCCGGTCGGACCCGAGGTAGCCACGGCCGACCTCCACGGTCAGCTCGAGTGCCAGACGGCCCTTGGAGGTCACGGTCGCCAGGTGCAGGCCGGGGTTCAGGACCTCGACCTGTTCGTTGGACTCCAGCACCGCTGCGGTGACATCGGCGGCGCCACGCACGTCCACCCTGAGGGTCACCGGCTCGTCGCTGTGGCAACGCAGCTCCACGTCCTTCAGGCTCAGGACGATGTCGGTCACGTCCTCCACGACCCCTTCGATGGTGGAGAACTCGTGCAGGGCATCGTCGAACTTGATCTGGGTGATGGCTGCGCCCGGGATGGACGAGAGCAGGGTCCGACGGAGCGAGTTGCCGAGGGTGTGCCCGAAGCCCGGCTCGAGTGGGCCTATCGAGAACTGCTGACGATTGCCATCGGCATCATTCACTGCTTCGATGGTCGGTCGCTGAATTACCAGCATGAGGTGTCCTTCTTGGGTGTTATTGAGACTTGTGGGTACGGGTTCCGGCGCCTGGGCCGGGGACTACTTGGAGTAGAGCTCGACTATGAGCTGCTCGCGGACCGGGATGTCGATCTGGTCGCGTACCGGCAGCTCGCGGACGGTCACCTCGTGGCCGTTGTCGCCCATCTCCAGCCACGCCGGCGACTGACGATCCAGCACGTCGATGTTCCACTGGACGACGACCATCTTGCGGGCCTTGGCACGCAGCGAAACGACCTCGCCCTTCTTGCAGCGGTAGCTGGGTATGTCCACCCGGCTGCCGTTGACGTCCACGTGGCCGTGGTTGACGAGCTGGCGGGCCTGGGCCCGGGTGGCGGCCATGCCGGCCCGGTAGACCACGTTGTCGAGGCGAAGCTCCAGGAAACGGAGCATGTTCTCGCCGGTCACGCCCTGGCGACGGTTCGCCTCCTCGTAGAGGCGACGGAACTGCCTCTCGGTGAGGCCGTATGAGAAGCGGGCCTTCTGCTTCTCCTGGAGCTGCAGCAGGTACTCGGACGGGTTGCCCCGACGCCGGGTACGACCATGCTCCCCGGGAGGATAGGGACGCTTGTCCAGCGCCACCATCTCACCCTTGGTGCCGAAGATGTTGATGCCGAGGCGCCGGGAGACCCGGGCCTTGGGGCCGGTGTAACGAGACATCTCAGACCCTCCGTCGCTTGGGCGGTCGACAGCCGTTGTGGGGAATGGGGGTGACGTCCTTGATACCGGTCACCTCGATGCCCGTGTTCTGGATGGTTCGGATGGCGGTCTCCCGACCGGAACCCGGACCCCGTACCACGACGTCCACCTTGCGGATGCCGTGCTCCATGGCCTTGCGGGCGCACTGCTCGGCTGCCATCTGGGCGGCGAAGGGGGTCGACTTGCGGGAACCCTTGAAGCCGACGTTGCCGGCCGATGCCCAGGCCAGCGTGTTCCCACCCTGGTCGGTGATGGTGATGATCGTGTTGTTGAAGGAACTCTTGATGTGCGCCACGCCGTGCGGGACATTCTTGCGTTCCTTCTTGCGGGGGCGTCGGCCCCCAGCGGACGGCTTGGCCATTACTTGGTGACCTGCTTCTTGTTGGCGACCGTCTTACGCGGTCCCTTGCGGGTGCGGGCGTTCGTATGGGTGCGCTGGCCCCGTACCGGAAGGCCACGGCGATGCCGCAGACCCTGGTAGCAGCCGATGTCCATCTTCCGCTTGATGTTCTGGGAGACCTCACGACGGAGGTCGCCCTCGACCTTGAACTGCTGGTCGATGAAGGAGCGGATGGATGTGACCTCATCGTCGGTGAGGTCACGCACCCGGGTGGCGGGATCCACGCCGGTGGCCTCGCAGACGTTCGCCGCGGAGGTGCGGCCGATGCCATGGATGTAGGTCAACGAGATCAGCACCCGCTTCTCGCGGGGGACGTCGACTCCTGAGATACGTGCCATTCCTGAGTTCCTCTAGCCCTGACGCTGCTTGTGACGGGGGTTCGTGCAGATGACCTGCACGCGACCGTGACGCCGGATCACCCGGCACTTCTCACAGATTCGCTTAACGCTTGTTCGGACCTTCATGTTGTTCTTTCTGGTGTCCCAGCCACTCGTAGCGTGCTACTTGTAGCGGTAGGTGATCCGACCCCGCTTGAGGTCGTACGGGGTGAGCTCCACCTGGACGCGGTCACCCGGGAGTATCCGGATGTAGTGCATCCGCATCTTGCCGGAGATGTGGGCCAGAACGTTGTGGCCATTCTCCAACTCGACCCGGAACATGGCGTTGGGCAGGGGTTCCAGAACCTTGCCCTCCATCACGATCGCGTCTTCTTTGGGCTTCTGCAGTGTGATGCTCCTGATAGTCACGTACTGGATTCCGGAATGAATTCTCCGGGGCCTGAGGTCCGACGCCGTGGGCGGAGACCCGGCACAGGCCAGTGGAGAACGCTATCGCCGCCCCTCGTGTGGTCCAACACGCGAGGGCCGGAGCGACCGACAAAACCGCAGGTCACGACGCGTCCAAGAGGCTCAGACGGGCATCGATCACCGCCGAGAGGCGACCGAACACCACGTCCTCGTCGCCGATGCCGTCGACTACGTCCAACAGCCCCCGGTCGGCGAACCAGGCCAGCAGGGGAGCGGTCTCGGCCTCGTACAGGTCGAGTCGACGCCTGATCGCCTCCTCGGTGTCATCGGCCCGGCCCCGGGCCAGCATGCGGGCCGTGACCTCGTCCACGGGAACGTCCAGGTTCACCGCCCCGTCCAGGGTCGTGCCGGCCTCGGCCAGGAATCCCTCCATGGCGGCCGCCTGGTCGGGCGTACGGGGATAGCCGTCAAGGAGGAAGCCGTGCTCGGCCACGTCGGGCTGGGCCAGTCGCTCCGCCACGATCCCGTTGATGAGGTCGTCGCCCACGAGGTCACCGGCGTCCATCAGGGCACCGGCCCGGCGACCCAACTCGGTACCGGCGGCCACCGCCGTACGCAGCATGTCGCCGGTGGAGACGTGGACGGGGTTGTAGGCCTCGACCAGACGGGCTGCCTGGGTTCCCTTGCCCGACCCCTGGCGGCCGAGGATCACCAGATGCACCGCTGCCATGGCTACTTGAGGAAGCCCTCGTAGTTGCGCATCGTCAACTGGGAATCGACCTGCTTCATCGTCTCGAGCGAGACACCGGCAGCGATCAGGATCGAGATGCCGATGAAGCCGAACCCGGCAGCGCCCCCCGAGCCGACGCCGGCGCTGGTATCCAGGAAGACGTTGATGAGGATCGATGGGATCAGTGCCACGCCGGCGATGAAGAGGGCGCCGGGCAGGGTGATGCGAGCCAGGATCTTGGCCAGGTAGCGCTCGGTCTGGTAGCCGGGACGGATGCCGGGCACGAACCCACCCTGCTTGCGGATGGTGTCGGCCTGCTTCACCGGGTCGAAGGTGATCGCCGTGTAGAAGTACGCGAAGCCCACGATCAGGAGGCCTGTGATCGTGAAGTAGAAGATGTTGTCCGGCTGGGCCAGGTTGTCGTCGATCCAACGGCGGAAGCCATCCCACGGGAGGGCTGCGGCGATCAGCACCGGCAGGTAGAGAACCGACGAGGCGAAGATGATCGGGATCACGCCCGACTGGTTCACCTTCAGGGGGATGTAGGTGTTCTGGCCGCCGTACATCCGACGCCCGACCACCCGCTTGGCGAACTGCACCGGAATGCGGCGCTGGCCCTGCTCCACGAACACGATCGCGGTCACCAGGCCGACCAGGACGGCCAGCACGATGAACAGGGCCACGGTGCCGTTCTCCGCCTGGATCAGGGATCCCTGGGCCGGGAAGCCGCTCACGATGGAGATCATGATCAGCAGCGACATGCCGTTGCCGATCCCCTTCTGGGTGATGAGCTCGCCTATCCACATGAGGAGGGCGGTGCCGGCTGTGAGGGTCAGCACGACCACGCTCACGGTGCCGATGTGGAAGTCGGGAAGCAGGTTGGCTCCGGACTGTCCTGAGATCGAGTTGCCCCGGTCATTGAAGAGGAAGGCGAAGCTGGTGGACTGGATGACGGCGATCACAACCGTCAGGTAACGGGTCCACTGGGTGATCTTGCGCTGTCCGACGGCCCCCTGCTGCTGCCACTGCTCGATGCGCGGTACGACCACGCCGAGCACCTGCATGATGATCGACGCCGTGATGTAGGGCATGACGCCCAGGGCGAACACGGCGAAGCTGGTCAGCGAACCACCGGAGAAGAGCTGGAGGAACGCCAGCACGCCACCCTGGTCGGCACGATCGCGCAGCAACTGCACCTGCTCCACGTCGATCCCCGGGGCGGGCATGAACGCACCGATCCGGTAGAGCAGGATCATGACGAGGGTGAAGACGATCCGCTTGCGCAGATCGGCCACCCTGAACATGTTCAGCATGCTGGAGAGCACGTGGACTCCTGTCGATCGTCTGGGGGTCAGGTACCGGTCGGGTTCTGACCGGTCAGCGGTTCATCAGGGCGTTGCCGGATGCGGGCGGACGTACCGCGAACGGCAGCGGCAGCTTTTCCATGCTGCCGCCGGCGGCGGTGATGGCGGCCTCGGCCGATGCCGAGAAGGCATGCGCCCTGACGGTCACCGCACGGGTCAGGACACCGCGGCCCAGCACCTTCACCAGTGACTTCTTGCCGACCAGGCCCTTGGCGTACAGGGCCTCGGGCGAGACCTCGTCCAGCCCACAGGCTTCGAGGGTGTCGAGGTTCACGGCCTGGTACTCCACGCGGAACGGGTTCTTGAAGCCCTTCAGCTTCGGGATGCGCTGGAGAAGTGGCATCTGGCCACCCTCGAAGCCGACCCGGACGGTGTTGCGGGCCCGCTGGCCCTTCATGCCACGGCCAGCGGTCTTGGCGCCCTTGCCACCGATGCCGCGGGCGACGCGCTTGGCCCGCTTCCTGGACCCCGGTGCCGGCTGTAGATCGTGGACCTTCATATCAATCGACCTCCTTGACCTCGACCAGGTGCGGGACCCGGGCGATCATGCCCCTGATCTCGCCGCGGTCGGGCAGGGTGTTGCTGCGACCGATGCGTCCCAGACCGAGGGCGCGGAGCGTTCCGCGTGCCTTGGGCTTGGCGCCGATGCCGCTACGGACCTGTGTGACGATGAGCTGTGCCATCTCACTCACCATCCGAACCGCTGGAAGCGCCGACACCGGCTTCGGTGCGACGGTATGCCTCCAGCAGGGCGGCCGGTACGAACTCCTCCGCATCCAGGCCGCGGAGCCGGGCGATCTCGTCGGGACGCCGAAGTGCCTTCAGGCCGGCGACGGTGGCGCGGGCCACGTTGATGTGGTTCGCAGAACCCTGTGACTTGCAGAGGATGTCGTGGACACCGGCCTCTTCCAGGATGGCGCGGGCGGCTCCGCCGGCGATCACCCCGGTACCGGGAGCGGCGGGTCGCAGCATCACACGACCAGCACCTGCGACCCCCATCACGGGGTGGATGATCGTGGAACCGGTCAGCGGCACGCTGAACAGGTTGCGCTTGGCCTCCTCGGTCCCCTTCTGGATCGCCAGGGGGACCTCCTTGGCCTTGCCGTAGCCCAGGCCGACACGACCTGCACCGTCACCGATCACCACCAGGGCGGTGAACGAGAACCTGCGGCCGCCCTTGACCACCTTGGCCACGCGGTTGATGTGGATTACGCGGGACTCCCTGAGGGATGCCTCGTCGTTCCTGTTCGGTGCCATCAGAACTCCAATCCGGCGTCACGGGCGGCATCGGCGAGCGCCGCTACCCGTCCGTGGTACTTGTAGCCACCGCGGTCGAACACCACGGCGGCGATCCCGGCGTCACGGGCACGCTCGGCCACGAGACGACCGACCTCGGTCGCTGCGGCCACCCCGGTGACCCCATCAGCGACACCAGCCTGCTGCGTTGATACCGCTGCGACCGTGCTTCCGGCCTGGTCGTCGATGACCTGGGCCGTGATGTGACGGGCAGAACGGAACACCACCAGACGGGGCCGCGTGGCGGTCCCCTGGACCGACTTGCGGACCCGACGGTGACGGCGCTGACGCGCCCTGGAACGATCTACCTTGCTCACTTCGCAGCCTTTCCGGCCTTGCGGACCACGTGTTCGCCGAGGTAGCGCACGCCCTTGCCCTTGTAGGGCTCGGGCTTGCGGAGCGCCCGGATGTCAGCGGCCACCTGGCCGACGACCTGCTTGTCGGGGCCGGACACGATGATGCGTGTGGGCTCGGGAACGTCGAAGGAGATTCCCGCCGGCGCCTTGACCTCGATCGAGTGGCTGAAGCCGAGCTGCATCTCGAGGACATCCGTGCCCTTTGCGATGCAGCGGTAGCCGATGCCGATGATCTGGAGTTCCTTGGCGAAGCCCTCGGACACACCCAGGACCATGTTGTTCACCAACGACCGTGTCAGGCCGTGCATCGCCCGGTTGCGGCGCTCGTCATTCGGACGCTCGACGACGATCTCCTCGCCATCCCGACGCACGGTGATCTCGCCACCGACCTGGAGGTCGAGGGACCCCTTGGGGCCCTTGACGCTGACCTGCCGGCCGTCGATGGAAACCTCGACACCCGATGGCACCGTGATCGGTGCCCTTCCGATTCTGGACATGTGCTGTCTCCCCTACCAGACGTAGCAGAGGACCTCGCCGCCGATTCTCCGGCGGCGAGCCTCACGGTCGCTCATCAGCCCACGGCTGGTCGAGATCACGGCTACACCGAGACCACCCAGTACCCGCGGGATCGTGTTGGAAGCGCGATAGATGCGCAGGCCGGGCTTGGAAACCCGCTTCACACCGCTGATGACGCGCTCCCTGTCTGCGGAGTACTTCATCTCGATGGTCAGCACCTTGCCGGGGCCGGTGGTCGAGTCGGACACCGCGTAGTCGCGGATGTAGCCCTCGCTCTTGAGGATGTCGGCCAGCGCGATCTTCTGCTTGGACGATGGCATCTTCACGCCATCGTGCATCGCCTGGTTGGCGTTGCGGATACGCGTCAGCATGTCAGCGACGGGATCGGTCATTGTCATCTCAGATCCTCCTCACCAGCTCGACTTCTTGAGCCCGGGGATCTCTCCCGCGTGGACCATGCTCCGAAGGCAGATACGACAGAGGTTGAAGGCGCGGTAGACCGAACGCGGGCGGCCGCAACGGCGGCAACGCGTGTAGGCCCGAACCTTGAACTTCGGGGTCTTCTGCTGCTTGTTGACCAGCGCTTTCTTGGCCACTACTGCCCTTCCTTCCGGAATGGGAACTTGAACGCAGCGAGCAGTGCACGCCCACTTGCGTCGTCGGATGCGGACGTCACGAGCGTGATGTCCATTCCCCGGGTCCGATCGACCTTGTCGTAGTCGACCTCCGGGAAGATGAGCTGCTCGGTCACGCCGAACGTGTAGTTCCCGTTGCCGTCGAACGACCGGGGGTTGAGGCCCCGAAAGTCGCGGATCCGGGGGATCGCCAGCGTGATCAGGCGATCCAGGAACTCGTACATGCGGTCACCACGGAGGGTCACCTTGGCCCCGATGGCCTGGCCCTCACGGAGCTTGAAGTTCGAGATGGAGGTCCGGGCCCGGGTGATGATGGGCTTCTGGCCGGTGATGGCCTCCAGGTCGCTCACAGCTCCATCCAGGAGCTTGGCCTGCTGGGCGGCGTCGCCGACGCCCATGTTGACCACGATCTTCTCCAGACGCGGAACCTGCATCACGTTGGCCAGGCCCAGCTCTTCCTGCAGCGCACCACGGAGTTCGGCCGAGTAGAGCTCGCGCAGTCGCACGCTCGCCGTCATGGTGTCAGCCATCCAGATCCACCCCCGTCCGCCTGCAGATCCGGACCTTGTCGCCGGCATCGTTGAACCGGTACCCGACGCGGGTGGGCCGACCATCCGAGGGGCTCAGCACGGCGACGTTCGAGACGTCCAGCGGCATGGCCTTGTCGATGATGCCGCCCTGAATGGTGGCGCTGGTCGACTTCTGGTGGCGCTTGGCGATGTTCACGCCTTCCACGATCACCTTCCTGTCCGCAGGGATGGCCCGGCTGACCTTGCCCTCCCTGCCCCTGTCCTTGCCCGCCAGGATGCGGACCTTGTCACCCTTCCTGATCTTCATCTCAAAGCACCTCCGGGGCGAGCGAGACGATCCGCATGAACTTGTGGTCCCGCAACTCACGCCCCACGGGGCCGAAGATGCGGGTGCCACGCGGCTGGTCCTGGTCGTTGATGAGTACCGCGGCGTTCTCGTCGAAACGGATGTACGAGCCATCGGGACGGCGGCAGGCCTTCTTGGTACGGACGACGACGCACTTGACGACCTCGCCCTTCTTGACTGCTGCACCCGGGTTGGCGACCTTGACCGTGGCGACGAAGACGTCGCCGATCGAGGCGTAGCGGCGCTTCGAGCCGCCCAGCACCTTGATGCACAGCACCTCGCGGGCGCCCGAGTTGTCTGCGATCTTGAGACGGGTCTCCTGCTGGATCATTACTTCGCCCTCTCGAGGATCTCGAGCAGGCGCCAGCGCTTCAGCTTGGACAGCGGGCGGGTCTCCTGGACACGCACGCGGTCTCCCACGTTCATCTGGTTCTCCTCGTCATGGACGTGGAGGCGCTTGGTCCGCTGCACGGTCTTGGCGTAGCGACGGTGCCGCACGCGGTCGACCGTCTCCACAACTGCCGTCTTGTCCTGGACATCGGACACCACGACGCCCTCACGCACCTTGCGGCGGTTCGGACGTTCGGTCGTCGCTTCGTTCGTATCGGCCATCAGTCGGCCACCTCCTCGCCGGCGGCCTCAAGGGCCTCGGCGGCGTCGATCTCACGGGCCCGCAGCTCTGTCAGCACGCGGGCGACCTCCTTCTTGACCCGACCCATCCGGGCGTGGTTCTCCAACTGGCCGGTGACCAGCTGGAAGCGGAGGTTGAACAGTTCTTCCTTGGCATCGCCGAGCCGCTCCCGCAGGTCGGTGTCGCCGAGGTCGGCGAGGGACTTGTTCTTCGCCATGGCTAGAAGCCCTCCTCACGGACGATGAAGCGAGCCTTGATCGGCAGCTTCTGGATGGCACGGTCGAGGGCCTCACGGGCAACGACCGCGTCGTGGTAGGACAGCTCGAAAAGCACCCGACCCGGCTTGACCACGGCCACCCACTTCTCGGGGTTGCCCTTGCCTGATCCCATACGGGTCTCAGCCGGCTTCTCGGTGACGGGCTTGTCGGGGAAGACGTTGATCCAGACCTTGCCACCACGCTTGATGTGACGGGTCATGGCGATACGGGCAGCCTCGATCTGACGAGCGGTGATCCAGCCCGGCTCGAGGGCCTGGATGCCGTACTCGCCGAACGTGATCTCGGTCTGTCCCTTGGAGTTGCCCTTCAGCCGCCCGCGATGCTGCTTGCGATGGCGGACCTTCTTCGGCATCAGCACGGTCAGTCACCATCCCCGCCGCGGAAGTGCGGCGTCTCATGGGCCTCACGCGTGGAAGCCTCGATGGCCTCCTCCTCAGCCAGGAGCTTCTCGAACGCGGCGTCGCCCTCCTTGACCAGCGGAGCCGGATCGGCTTCGACCGTGGTCGTCTGGGCGTCGGTCGACTGCACGACCTCGGTGGCCTCGGTGCGCCGCCGTGCTGCGGCCGACGAGACGACGGTGCGGGGCTTGGTCTGCCCTGACGTCTCGCCCACCGCCATGGCGGCCTCCTTGGAGATCTTGTCCTCCATCACGCTCTTGTAGGGCAGGATGTCGCCCCGGTAGATCCAGACCTTCACGCCGATGCGGCCGTAGGTGGTCCGGGACTCACGGAAGCCGTAGTCGATGTCGGCCCTGAGCGTGTGCAACGGCACACGGCCCTCGCGGTACCACTCGGTCCTGGACATCTCGGCTCCACCCAGACGCCCCGAGCACTGGACCCGGATACCGAGGGCACCGGCCTTCTGGGCGTTCTGGACAGCGCGCTTCATGGCCCGCCGGAAGGCGACACGACCAGCCAACTGGTCGGCCACGCCCTGGGCGATCAGCGCCGCGTCGAGCTCCGGCTCCTTGATCTCCTGGATGTTCAGCTGGACTGCGTTGTTGCCGGTGATCTGGCCCAGGCCGGCCCGCAGACGGTCGGCCTCGCTTCCCTTCCGGCCGATGACGATCCCCGGTCGAGCGGTGTGCACATCGACGCGGACCTTGTCGCGGGTGCGCTCGACCTCCACGCGGCTGATCGCAGCGTGGGGCAGTTCGGTCATGAGGTAGTCGCGGACCTTCCAGTCCTGGAGCAGCCAGTCGGAGTACTCCTTCCGTGTGGCGAACCACCGTGACTTCCAGTCGGTGGTGATACCCAGGCGGAAGCCGTACGGATTGACCTTCTGGCCCATCAGTTGGCCTCTTTCTCAGCGTCGTCAGCCGACTCGTCGGCTTCGTCCATGTCGGTGGCGTCTTCGGCCACCGACCCATCGACCCCATCTGAGGCCTCAGCGGTGTCAGGCTCCGCTGCCGTCTTCGAGTCTTCGGAGCTCACGGCGTCCGCCGCTACCTCGTCGTGGTCGTGGTCATGCGCAGCCTCTTCAGCAGCGGCCTCTTCAGCCGCAGCCTCTTCAGCAGCGGCCGCCCGGCTCCGCTCGACGCGCTGGCGTCGGGCCTCCGCGGCATGTGCGCTGGACCCGACCCGACCCTTGGCGGCATCGCGCTCGCGCATGGTCTCGAGCGTGGCCTCGTCGTACCTCGTCACGATGATCGTGATGTGGCAGGTCCGCTTGTTGATGCGGGTGGCACGTCCACGTGCACGCGGCCGCCAACGCTTCAGCGTCGGACCCTCGTCGGCGTAGCAGGTGGAGATGAAGAGCTCCTCGGCCGGGATCCCGTCGTTGTTCTCGGCATTGGCCACGGCCGATTCGAGCAGCTTGCCGACCACGTCGGACACGGAACGCTCGGAGAACGCCAGGATCTCGGCGGCCCGCCCGTATGACTCGCCGCGAACGAGGTTGAGCAGCTCGCGTGCCTTGGAGGCCGACACCCGGACGTACCGGACGACTGCCCGGGTCCCCGGACGTTCATTGGTCTTGGTGGCGACCATCAGCGATTGCCGCCCTTCTCCTGGCCGGCGTGGGACCGGAAGGTGCGCGTCGGGGCGAACTCTCCCAGCTTGTGGCCGACCATCGACTCGGTCACGTACACAGGCACGTGCTTGCGACCGTCGTGGACACCGATCGTGTGGCCGACCATGTCGGGCACGATGGTGGACCTGCGGGACCAGGTCCTGATGACCCTCTTCTCGCCTGACGCGTTCAGGGCGTCCACCTTCTTGAGAAGGTGGTCGTCCACGAACGGACCCTTCTTGAGACTCCTCGGCATCGCCGATTACCTCCGCGATCCGCGCCGACGACGGCGACGCACGATCAACTTGTCGGACTGCTTGCCCCGCTTACGGGTACGACCCTCGGGCTTGCCCCAGGGCGAGACCGGATGGCGGCCACCGGACGTCTTGCCCTCCCCACCACCAAGTGGGTGGTCGACGGGGTTCATGACGACACCACGCGACTGGGGGCGAACGCCCTTCCAGCGGTTACGACCGGCCTTGCCGATCTTGGTGAGCTCGTGTTCCTGGTTGCCGACCTCGCCGACCGTTGCACGGCAGTCGAGGCGGATACGCCTCATCTCCGTGCTGGGAAGGCGCAGGGTGGCGTAGTCGCCCTCCTTGGCCACCAGCTGGATGCTGGAACCGGCGCTGCGGGCCATCTTGCCGCCAGCGCCGGGCTGCATCTCGACGTTGTGGACGACCGTTCCTACCGGGATGTAGCGCAGTGGCAGGGCGTTGCCGGCCTTGATCTCGCTGCCCTGACCGGACTGCAGGGTCTCGCCGACCTCCACGCCCTTCGGGGCGAGGATGTAGCGCTTCTCACCATCGTGGTAGTGCAGCAGCAGGATGCGGCAGCTGCGGTTCGGGTCGTACTCGAGGGCGGCGACCTTTGCCGGCACGCCGTCCTTGTTGCGCCGGAAGTCGATGACCCGGTACTGGCGCTTGTGGCCACCACCACGGTGACGGGACGTCATGCGTCCGTAGTTGTTGCGACCACCGGTGCTGGTCTTCTTCTCGGTGAGCGACCGTTCAGGCCTGGTCTTCGTGATGTCCGAGAAGTCGGCGACGGTCTGGAACCGGCGGCCGGGACTGGTCGGCTTGCGCTTGCGCTGTGGCATGGGTCTAGACCTCGAACAACTCGATCGACTCACCCTCGACGAGGGTGACGTATGCCCGCTTGACGTCCGGGCGCTTGCCGAAGGTGGGCAGGCCACGGTTCCGCTTGCGCTTGCCCTCGCGGTTGAGGGTGTTCACCTTCAGGACCTTCACGTCGAAGATCGACTCGACGGCGTCGCGGATCTCGGGCTTCGAAGCGGACCTGGCGACCTCGAAGGTGTAGACGTGATCCTCCATGAGGGCGTAGGACTTCTCCGACACGACCGGCTTCACGATTACGTCACGGGCGTCCTTCACTCTTCCTCCTCCCCGCTGGGATCGGTGTCAACCTGGGCCGCAGGCTCCACCGGTGCCGGGGTGGCCGGCGCCGGTGTTGAGAAGGAGGGCAGGGTCGCACGGGTGAACACGATGTAGTCGCACACCAGGACGTCGTATGCGTTCAACTCGCCGGGTGACAGCACGTGCACCTCGGGCAGGTTGGCGAAGCTCTTCCAGGTGTTCTCGTCGCCACGCTCCGCCACGACCAGGGATCGTCCCTGCACACCGAGGGTGACCAGCGCCGCCATGGCGGCCTTCGTCCTGGGTACTTCGAAGTTCCAGTCGTCGACCACGACTACCCGACCCTCGGCTGCACGATCGCTCAGGGCCGAACGAAGGGCCAGGCGGATCATCTTCCTTGGGGTCTTCTGGGCGTAACTACGGGGCTTGGGGCCCAGGGCCACGCCACCACCACGCCACTGTGGCGAACGGATGGAGCCCTGGCGGGCACGACCGGTGCCCTTCTGGGCCCACGGCTTGGCACCGCCACCACGGGACTCGGCCCGCGTCAGCGTGCTCTGCGTACCCGACCGGCGGGCCGCCAACTGGGCGGTGACCACCTGGTGCATGACGGCGACGTTCGGCTGGATGCCGAACGTGTGCTCGTCCAACTCGACGGAGCCTGCCGCTGCGCCCATCGGGCTGAGAACGTCGATCTTCGCCATCACCGGGCTCCCTTCACGGCATCGCGGATCAGGACGGTCGCACCACGGCCGCCGGGCACCGAACCGCGGACCAGGAGCAGGTCACGCTCGACGTCGGCCTGCACGATCTCGAGGTTCAGCATCGTCGTCTTCTGGTTTCCCATTCGACCCGGCATTTTCTTGCCCTTGAACACCCTCGAAGGGGTGGCGCACTGGCCGATGGCTCCGGGCTTGCGATGGACCTTGTGGGCTCCGTGCGAGGCGCGCTGGCCCTTGAAGCCGTGGCGCTTCATGACGCCTGCGAAGCCCTTGCCCTTGCTGACTGCGGTCACGTCGACGTGCCCCAGATCGGCCAGCGACTCCACCGTGATCTCCTGCCCGACCTCGTAGCCGTCGACGTCGTCCAGGCGCAGCTCGACGAGCCGATCCCCGGTGTCCACGCCACCGGCGGCGAAGTGGCCGGCCTCCGGGCGGTTCAACTTTGCAGCGTCCCTGTTGCCGTAGGTCACCTGAAGGGCGGTGTAGCCGTCCCGTTCGGTGGTCTTGATCTGCACGACGCGGTTGGGCGTTACACGCAGCACGGTGACAGGCAGGACCCGGTTGTCCTCGTCCCACACCTGTGTCATGCCGACCTTGATGCCGACGAGTGCCTTGTTGGCCATGATGGCTCCTGCGACTGGCGCCGGAGGACTCCCCCGGCGGCTGGCCCGTTGGTGGGCCGCTCACGCGAACGCTCCGCACAGGCATGGCCCGGCGGAGCGGTGATTCGGTTGTGCCGTTCGGTTCACCGGATCCCGTGGAACCCGGCGCCTAAACGGACGTCAGTTGGCGACCCCGGACCCTCCGGAGCGCAGGGGACAACGATACGGCCGTTGGGGTGCAGCCACAACCATGAGGGTGTGATCCCGACCCTGTGGCTCGCGCCACGCTGCATCCCCATGACCTACAGGACCGACCGGTAGCGTCGCTCGGGTAGTGGGATCGCAGCCGTTCCCGCTACGCCAACCCATGACCAAGCAGGCTTCCGAGACGACGACCCTCCCACCGTGGGCGAGGCGGGCCGTCCTCAGCCTGCTCGTGGGCATCGCCGGCCTCTGGTACCTGCGTGGCGTCGTCTCGGCCCTGCGACCACTGCTCATGGTCCTGCTGGTGTCCCTGTTCCTATCGTTCGCCCTCGAACCGGCCGTGAACAGGCTGGAACGGCGCGGGATGCGCCGAGGCCCGGGCACGTTCCTGGTACTGGCCATCATGGTCGGCGCCCTCGGTGGCTTCGGCATCCAGGTCGGGAGCCTCCTGGCCGAACAGGTGACGGATTTCAGCGAGAACGTGCCCTCCTACCTCGCGGAGATCGATAGCTGGCTGGAGGACTCGTTCGGGATCGAGCACGCCACCGCCGACCTCAGGTCCGAATACGACTCCGGTGCCCTGGCGAAGCGCCTCAGCGAGGTGGCCGAGGACCTGGCGAGGTTCGGAACCACCGTAGTCAACGTCCTCTTCAACCTGTTCACCGTCGGCCTGTTCACGTTCTACCTGGTGGCCGAGGGTCCGAAGCTGCGCCGGATCATCTGTTCCTTCCTGCCTGAGCGACACCAACGCCACGTGCTGGAAGTCTGGGACCTGGCCATAGAGAAGACCGGTGGCTACATCCTCTCCCGGAGCCTCCTGGCCCTGGCCTCGTCGTTGGTCCACTGGGCGGCGTTCGAGGCCATCGGACTGCCCTCGTCGCTGGCCCTCGCCCTCTGGGTCGGCGTCATGTCCCAGTTCGTGCCCGTGGTCGGTACCTACATCGCAGGCGCCCTCCCGCTGGTCATCGCACTGCTGGGCGACCCGGCGGACGCCCTCTGGGTGATGGCGGCCGTGGCCGCCTACCAGCAGGTGGAGAACTACCTGCTGGCACCCAGGATCACCGCCCACACCATGCAGCTCCACGTGGCGGTCGCCTTCGGAGCGGTGATAGCCGGCTCAGCCGTACTGGGAGTGGTCGGTGCCCTGCTGGCCCTTCCCGCGGCGGCGACCATCCAGTCGGTGATTGCCGCCGAAGCGGAGCGCCACGAGGTGGTCGAGCACCTGATCGCCGAGAGCAGCCTCCGGCGGGGCCACGGCGAACGGCCGCCCTCCGACTGACCGCCGTGGGTTGAACGACCCCGTAACGAACGGGAGCGCCCCCGAGGGGGCGCTCCGTGGTTCATGTCGGCCTACGGGGCCGACCCTGCGAATTCAGACCTGCTGGATCTTGATCTCGATGTCCACACCAGCCGGGAGGTCGAGGCGCTGCAGCGAGTCGACCGTCTTGGGCGAGGGATTCAGGATGTCGAGCAGGCGCTTGTGGATGCGCATCTCGAAGTGCTCCCGGGAGTCCTTGTCCTTGAAGGGACCGCGGATGACCGTGTAGCGGTGCTTCTCGGTAGGCAGCGGTATGGGTCCCCTGAGGTCGGCCTGGGTGCGTCGGACCGTCTCGACGATCTTCTTCGCCGACTGGTCTATGACCTGGTGGTCATAGGCCTTCAACCGGATCCGGATCCTCTGTCCTGCAGCCATCGTGTCCTACTACTTCAGGATCTTGGTGACGGCGCCAGCGCCCACCGTACGGCCACCCTCACGGATGGCGAAGCGCAGGCCCTCGTCCATGGCGATCGGAGCGATGAGCTCGACCGTCATGGTCGTGTTGTCGCCGGGCATGCACATCTCCGTGCCCTCGGGCAACTCGATGTTGCCGGTCACGTCGGTGGTCCGGAAGTAGAACTGCGGACGGTAGTTGGAGAAGAACGGCTTGTGACGGCCACCCTCTGCCTTGTTCAGAACGTACACCTCGGCCTCGAAGTGGGTGTGCGGGGTGATCGAACCGGGCTTGGCGAGGACCTGGCCGCGCTGGACCTGCTCCTTGTCGATGCCACGCAGCAGGGCGCCGATGTTGTCTCCGGCGCGCCCCTCGTCGAGGAGCTTGCGGAACATCTCGACACCGGTGCAGACCGTGGTCTGGGTGTCCTTGAGGCCGATGATCTCGATGCTGTCGCCCGTGTTCACGACGCCCTGTTCCACACGACCGGTCACAACGGTGCCACGACCGGTGATCGAGAAGACGTCCTCTATGGGCATCAGGAACGGCTTGTCCACGTCACGCTCAGGCTGCGGGATGTACTCGTCCACCTGGTTCATGAGCTCGGCGACCTGGTCGGCGGCGTCCGAGTCGCCCTCTAGTGCCTTCAGCGCCGAGACCCTCACGATCGGGGTGTCGTCACCCGGGAACTCGTACTCGTCCAGGAGCTCCCGGACCTCCATCTCGACCAGCTCGAGGAGTTCCTCGTCGTCGACCATGTCGCACTTGTTGAGGGCGACCACGATCTTCGGAACGCCGACCTGGCGAGCCAGCAGGACGTGCTCACGGGTCTGGGGCATCGGGCCGTCTGCGGCCGACACCACCAGGATCGCACCGTCCACCTGGGCGGCGCCGGTGATCATGTTCTTGATGTAGTCGGCGTGGCCCGGCATGTCGACGTGGGCGTAGTGCCGGTTCGGAGTCTCGTACTCGACGTGGCTCACGTTGATCGTGATGCCGCGCTCCCGCTCTTCGGGAGCCTTGTCGATGTTGGCGAAGTCGGTGAACGAGGTCGAATCGGGATCACGATCCGAGAGGACCTTGGTGATCGCCGCGGTCAGAGTGGTCTTCCCGTGGTCGATGTGTCCCATCGTTCCCACGTTCACGTGGGGCTTGTTCCGCTCGAAGTGGGCCTTGGCCATTGCGCTGCTTCCTTGGGTTATTTTCAGAGTTTTCCGGACGGACTACTGGAGCTCACTCACCGTGGATACGGCGGGTGATCTCCTCCTGTACCGACCCGGGGGTCTGCTGGTACGAGTCGAACTGCATGGTGTAGGTCGCACGACCCTGGGTCCGCGACCGGAGATCGGTAGCGTACCCGAACATCTCGGACAGTGGCACCTGTGCGCTGACTACCTGGTTGCCGCCACGGGCCTCCATCTGGCCCACCCGACCGCGCCGGGAGTTGAGGTCGCCGACCACGTCGCCCATGTAATTCTCGGGCGTGACGACCTCCACGGTCATCACAGGCTCGAGCAGGACGGGCTTCGCCATGCGCATCGCCTCCCGGAACCAGGCCTGGGCGGCGATCTTGAACGCCATCTCCGAGGAATCGACGTCATGCGACTTGCCGTCGTTCAGGCTCACCTTCAGGCCGAGGACCTGGAAGCCGGCCAACGGGCCGTTGGTGGTGGCCAGCTGGATGCCGGCGTCGACCGAGGGGATGTACTCCTTGGGGATGCGACCACCTCGCACGTTGTCCTCGAACAGGTAGGTGGACCCGTCCTCGGTATACGGCTCGAGGCTGGCCACGATCTCGGCGAACTGGCCCGAGCCGCCGGTCTGCTTCTTGTGGGTGTAGCGGTGGTTCAGGACCGCCTTCGTGATGGTCTCGCGGTATGCGACCTGCGGACGGCCCACGTTCGCATCCACCCGGAACTCTCGGAGCATGCGGTCGACCAGGACCTCCAGGTGGAGTTCGCCCATGCCGCCGATGATGGTCTGGCCCGTCTCCTCGTCACTACGGACGGTGAAGGTCGGGTCCTCCTCGGCCAGGGCACCCAGGGCCTTGCCCATCTTGTCCTGGTCAGCCTTCGAGCGGGGCTCCACGGCGACGTGGATGACCGGCTCAGGGAACTCCAGCTGCTCCAGCACGATCGGGTGGCCGGGATCACAGAGGGTGTCGCCGGTCCGGGTGTTCTTCAGCCCGATGCCTGCCACGATGTCGCCGGTCCGCACCTCGTCACGATCTTCACGGTCGTTGGCGTGCATCTCGAGGATGCGGCCGATGCGCTCCTTGTTCCCGGTGCGGGTGTTCAGGACGGCGGAGCCCTTCTCGAGCAGGCCGCTGTACGCACGGAAGTAGATGAGCTTGCCGACGTGGGGGTCGGTCATGATCTTGAACGCAAGTGCGGAGAAGGGCGCATCGTCGTCGGGGTCACGCTGGACCGCATCACCCGTCCGGGGATGGACGCCCTCGACGGGAGGAAGGTCGACGGGCGACGGCAGGTAGTCCACGACAGCGTCCAGGAGGGTCTGCACGCCCTTGTTCTTGAAGGCGGACCCGGTCAGGATCGGCACGCAGAGGCCCGCCAGGGTGCCGGTGCGGACGGCGGAACGAACGTCGGCGGCGGTGATCTCCTCGTCGCCCACGAACTTCTCGAGGATGTTCTCATCGAACTCGGAGAGCACGTCGATCAGCCCGGTCCGGAACTCCTCGGCCTTCTCCACCAGGTCCTCGGGAATGTCCACGACGTCCCAGGTGGCACCCAGGTCCTCGCCCTGCCAGACGAGGGCGTTCATCTCGACCAGGTCCACGATGCCGACGAACTCGGACTCGGCACCGATGGGCAGCTGGACCACCGCCGTGTTGCAGCCGAGCCGATCCTGGATGGTGTCCAGCACGTAGTAGAAGTCGGCACCGGTGCGATCCATCTTGTTGATGAAGCACATCCGGGGCACCTGGTACTTGTCGGCCTGGCGCCACACCGTCTCGGTCTGGGGCTCCACCCCGGCCACGCCGTCGAACACGGCTACGGCTCCATCCAGCACCCGCAGCGAACGCTCCACCTCGACCGTGAAGTCCACATGGCCCGGCGTGTCGATGATGTTGATGCGGTGGTCCCGCCAGAAGCAGCTGGTGGCCGCGGAGGTGATGGTGATGCCCCGCTCCTGCTCCTGCTCCATCCAGTCCATGGTGGCAGCGCCGTCGTGGACCTCACCGATCTTGTAGTTGACACCGGTGTAGTAGAGGATCCGCTCGGTCGTAGTCGTCTTGCCCGCGTCGATATGGGCCATGATCCCGATGTTCCGGGTCCTCTGGAGTGGGTGTCGCTTTGCCATGGGATAACTCGTCGTTCGCTGTTCGTTCGGAATCGGTGTCGCTGGACTTTCCGGGCTGCAGGCTCGGGTCGGTCTACCGAACCGGCCACAGGGGCTGGACGACAGGACCGACGAGCGCGGCTTCCTGGATCAGGCGGAGGGGTGCCCGGAGGGGCTGCTCACCAGCGGTAGTGGGCGAACGCCTTGTTGGCGTCGGCCATCTTGTGGAGGTCCTCACGGCGCTTGACCGAGGACCCGATGCCGTTGGAGGCATCCATGATCTCGTTGGCCAACCGTTCGGCCATCGTGCGCTCACGACGGTCACGGGAGTAGTTGACCAGCCAGCGCAGGGCGAGGGTGTTGGCCCGTCGGGGGCGAACCTCGACCGGCACCTGGTAGGTGGCACCACCCACACGGCGGCTCCGGACCTCCAACTGGGGACGGACGTTCTCGATCGCCCGCTTAAGCGTGCCGACCGGCTCGCTCCCGGTCTTTTCCTCAACCGTGGAGAGCGCCGCGTAGACGATGCGTTCGGCCGTCGAGCGCTTGCCGCGCTGCAGCACCTTGTTGACCAGCTGGGTAACCGCTGTGGACCGGTAGACGGGGTCCGGGATCATTTCACGACGTACGGCAGGGCCCTTGCGTGGCACGGTCAGCCTTCCTTCTTCGCGCCGTAACGGCTGCGAGCCTGGCGCCGCTGGCTGACGCCGGAGGTGTCCAGCGTTCCACGGATCACCTTGTAGCGGACGCCGGGCAGGTCCTTCACACGACCGCCACGCACGAGCACGATCGAGTGCTCCTGGAGGTTGTGACCCTCGCCCGGGATATAGGCCGTCACCTCGACACCGCTGGTGAGGCGGACACGCGCCACCTTGCGGAGGGCGGAGTTCGGCTTCTTCGGCGTAGTGGTGTAGACGCGGGTGCAGACACCACGCCGCTGCGGCGCGCCCTTCAGGGCCGGTGTGGCCTCCTTGCGGCGCTTTGACTTGCGGCCCTTGCGGACCAACTGCTGGATGGTGGGCACTTATCTACCTCGTTGAGAGAAATAACGGTGGTTTCGATGGGTCGACCGGGATGCGGCACCGGTCAGCGCACGAGTCTATGGGCGGGTCTCCCCCACTCACAAACGTGTCCGACAGGCCGGGCTGGAGTCACACGATCGTCTAGACGGCCTCAGGTGCCTCGCTGCCGGGAGCCTCGACGGCGCCAGCCAGGTCGATCACGTCGGCCTCGTAGGCGCCAGCGAAGGTGTCCTCGCCCTGACCGGGTTGGGTGGCCAGCCATTCGGCGAGGTCCTGCTCCTCGTCGACCGACGAGTAGAAGTCCATCGGCTTGTAGTCCGGCGCGTGGGTGTCAACCCGTCGGTACTCCTCCATGCCGGTACCAGCGGGCACCAGCTTGCCGATGATGATGTTCTCCTTCAGGCCGATGAGCTTGTCGCTCCGGCACTCGATGGCCGCCTCGGTGAGCACACGGGTCGTCTCCTGGAAGGAGGCCGCCGAGAGCCACGAGTCGGTGGCCAGGGAGGCCTTGGTGATTCCCATCAGCTCGGGACGGCCCTCAGCCGGACGTCGTCCCTCTGCAACGAGGGTGCGGTTCGTCTCAGCGAACATCCGCTGGTCGACCTGCTCGCCGGGGAGGAAGTCCGACTCGCCGGGATCGTTGATCCTCACGCGCCGGGTCATCTGCCTCACGATGAGCTCGATGTGCTTGTCGTGGATGGACACGCCCTGGTCCCTGTAGACCTTCTGGACCTCTTCCACGAGGTACTGCTGGGTCTCGCGGACGCCCTTGATCTCGAGGAGCTCCTTGGGGTCGCGGGGGCCCTCGACGATGGCATCACCTGCCTTCACCTCGTCACCGTCGGCAACCTCCAGACGGGGCACCCCGGGGATCGTGTAGACCTCCTCGGTGCCGTCATCGGCAACCACGGTGATCTCGCGACCACGGCCCTCGTCCTCACCGATCCGGACGACTCCGGAGATGCGGGCCAGCGTGGCCTTGCCCTTCGGGGTCCGTGCCTCGAACAGCTCCACGACCCTCGGAAGACCACCTGCGAGGTCCTTGCCGACGACGCCTCCGGTGTGGAAGGTACGCATGGTCAGCTGGGTGCCGGGCTCGCCGATCGACTGTGCGGCGATGACGCCGACGGCCTCACCGACCTCGATGTCCTTGCCGGTGGCCAACGACATGCCGTAGCTGGCCGCCGACACGCCCGTGGCCGAGTCGTCGGTCAGGGGGGACAGGACGCGGACCCTGTCCACCTCCGGATCGTCCCGCATCAACTGCATCTCGATCTCGCCGACGATCATGCCGGCCGCCAGGACCCGTCGACCGCCCTTGGCCTCGGGGTGGACGATGCCCTTACCCTCCGGATCGGCGACCACGACCTCGTCGGCCAGGGTACGGCTGAAGAGGCGTGTCTCAAGGTAGAAGCGCTGGTTCTCCAGGTCGGAGCGGACGCCATCGATCCAGATGCCGCGGACCGCGCCCTCGGCTTCGAAGGGATCGTTCTCGTTGATGATGAGTTCCTGGGACACGTCGACCAGACGACGGGTCAGGTAGCCGGAGTCAGCCGTACGCAGGGCGGTGTCGACCAGGCCCTTCCTGGCGCCCGGCGTGGAGATGAAGTACTCCAGCATCGTCAGGCCCTCACGGAAGTTGGACTTGATCGGGCGCGGGATCATGTCACCACGCGGGTTGGCCACGAGGCCACGCATGCCGGCGATCTGGCGAACCTGCATCATGTTCCCGCGGGCACCGGACTTGACCATCATGTCGATCGGGTTGGACGGGTCCGCCTCGAGCGCCTTGATCATCACCTGGGTCACCTCCGAGGTGGCCGAGTTCCAGATCTCGACCTCCTTCTGGCGGCGCTCACCGTCGGTGATGATGCCCCGCCGGAACTGGGCCTCGACCTTCTCGGCGTCCTTCTCGTGGCGCTCCAGGATCTCGACCTTCTCGGGCGGGGTCTTGACGTCGTCGATGGACACGGTGAGGCCCGAGCGGCTGGCGTACTCGAAGCAGACGTCCTTCAGGTCGTCGAGGCATCTGGCCACCACCATCTTGGGGTAGTGGCGCGCCAGGTCGTCGACGATGAGGCCGAGTTCCCTCTTGCCGATCTGCTGGTTCACGAAGGTGATCTGCTTGCCCGGCAGGCCAGCCACCTCGATCGGGGTGATGGCCTTGCGCGGCAGGGCGGCGTTGAAGATGACCCGACCCGGTGTCGTCGTGTGCCACGTGGCAGACACGCCGTTGGCGGGCGTCTCGATGAGCTCCGGGTACTCGTCGGACCGGAACTGGATGCGGGCGTGGAGGTGCACGACCCCGCTCTCGACAGCCCACTGGAGGTCGTCCAGGTTCCGGAAGACCTTGCCCTCGCCAACCTGGCCCTCGGTCTCGGTGGTCATGTAGTAGGCGCCGATGACCATGTCCTGGGTCGGCGTCACCAGCGGTCGGCCATGGGCCGGGCTGAGGACGTTGTTCGCCGACAGCATCAGGACCCTGGCCTCAGCCTGGGCCTCCGACGAGAGCGGCAGGTGGACGGCCATCTGGTCGCCGTCGAAGTCGGCGTTGAACGCCGCGCAGACCAACGGGTGGATGCGGATCGCCTTGCCCTCCACGAGCACCGGCTCGAAGGCCTGGATGCCCAGCCGGTGCAGGGTCGGAGCACGGTTCAGCAGCACCGGGTGCTCGCTGACGACGTCCTCCAGGATGGTCCAGACCTGGGGCTTGCGCCGTTCGACCATGCGCTTGGCCGACTTGATGTTCTGGGCGAGGCCCTCGTCGACCAGCTTCTTCATGACGAACGGCTTGAACAGCTCCAGGGCCATGACCTTGGGCAGGCCGCACTGGTGGAACTTCAGCGACGGACCGGCCACGATGACCGAACGACCCGAGTAGTCGACGCGCTTGCCGAGGAGGTTCTGGCGGAACCGCCCCTGCTTGCCCTTCAACATGTCGGACAGCGACTTCAGCGGGCGGTTGCCGGGCCCGGTCACGGGGCGACCCCGTCGACCGTTGTCGAACAGGGCGTCGACCGCCTCCTGGAGCATCCGCTTCTCGTTGTTCACGATGATGCCCGGAGCACCCAGGTCGAGGAGGCGCTTCAGCCTGTTGTTCCGGTTGATGACCCGGCGGTAGAGATCGTTCAGGTCGGACGTGGCGAAGCGGCCACCGTCGAGCTGCACCATCGGTCGCAACTCCGGCGGAATGACCGGGACGACGTCCAGGATCATGGCGCTCGGCTCGTTCACGCGTCGGCCGTGCTCGTCACGACGGTTGAAGGCCGCCACGATCTTGAGGCGCTTGATGGCCTTCTGCTTGCGCTGTGCGCTGAGCGGCTTCTGACCCTCCGGAGGATCGATCATCACCCGGAGCTTCACCTCTTCGTTGTCGAAGTCGATGCGGTCGATCAGGTGGGCCAGGGCGGCGGCGCCCATTCCACCCTCGAAGTACTCGCCCCAGCGGTCCTCCAGCTCGCGCCAGAGCATGTCCTCCTCGATGATCTGACGGGAGAACAGGCTGGTGAACTCGTCCCAGGCCCGGTTCAGCACATCGAGCTCCTGCTCGTACTGCTCGCCGATGAACTGGAGGTCCTTGTCGGTCGCCTTGGCCCTGGCCTTCAGGTCGGCCTCCTTGGAACCCTCGGCCTCCATCTCGGCCAACTCGGACTCCAGGTCCTCCTGGCGACGGTTCAGCTCGCGATCGCGCTCCTCCTCGATGGCGAGGCGCTCCTCGGCCAACTCGGCCTCCAACTCGGGGAGGTCCTGGTGACGCTTGTCCTCGTCCACCCAGACGACCAGGTTGGCGGCGAAGTAGATGACCTTCTCCAGCTGCTTGGCCTTCAGCTCCTCACGGGGTTCGGTGCCCATGAGCAGGTAGGCCAGCCACGAACGGGTTCCCCTCAGGTACCAGATGTGTACCGCCGGTGCGGCCAGCTCGATGTGGCCCATGCGGTCGCGCCGGACCTTGGAGCGGGTGATCTCCACACCGCACCGCTCGCAGATGATGCCCTTGAAGCGGACCCTCTTGTACTTGCCGCAGTAGCACTCCCAGTCCTTGGTGGGACCGAAGATCTTCTCGCAGAAGAGCCCGTCCTTCTCCGGCTTGAGGGTGCGGTAGTTGATGGTCTCCGGCTTCTTGACCTCGCCGTTGGACCACATGCGGATGCCGTCCGCCGTAGCGAGGCCGATGCGGATCTGGTCGAATTCGTTGACGTCGAGCACTGTTTCTTCCTGCGTCTAGTTCTTGCTGGCGTGCGGGTCAGTGGACGAGGCCGGCTGCGCGGCGCTCGTCATCTTCATCGGAACCCCGCTCCGGGCGGGACAGGTCAATGCCGAGCTCCTCGGCGGCGCGGTATACGTCCTCATCGAAGTCGCGCATCTCGATCTCGCGACCGTTCTCGGCCAGGACCTCCACGTTCAGGCAGAGGGACTGCATCTCCTTGATGAGGACCTTGAAGCTCTCCGGAATGCCCGGCTTGGGGATGTTGTGGCCGTTCACGATGGCCTCGTATAGCTTCACCCGTCCGAGGACGTCGTCCGACTTGATGGTCAGGAGTTCCTGGAGGCAGTAGGCGGCTCCGTAGGCCTCCAGTGCCCAGACCTCCATCTCGCCGAACCTCTGACCGCCGAACTGCGCCTTTCCACCCAGCGGCTGCTGGGTGATCATCGAGTACGGGCCGGTGGAGCGTGCGTGGACCTTGTCGTCGATCAGGTGGGCCAGCTTCAGGATGTAGACGTACCCGACCATGATCGGGCTGTCGTAGATCTCGCCGGTCCGACCGTTGTAGAGGTTGGTCTTGCCGTCCAACTGGACCAGCCGCTCGCCGTCGACCGTCTCCGGACGGATGTTGCCGAGGATCTTCTGGATCGTGGGGTGCCGGCCTGCCCGGTCCTCCTCGTCCCAGTGGGCGCCGTCGAAGACGGGCGTGGCCACGTGGATCGACGGAAGGGTCGACGGGCGGGTCTTCTTCTCGATGCCGCGGACCGGTTCATCGCCGACTGACTCGTCGCCGATCTCCCAGCCCCAGCGGGCGCAGTATCCGAGATGGGCCTCCAGGACCTGTCCCACGTTCATCCGCGAGGGAACGCCCAGCGGGTTCAGGAGGATGTCCACCGGGGTGCCGTCAGCCATGTAGGGCATGTCCTCGATCGGGAGGATCTTGGAGATGACGCCCTTGTTGCCGTGACGGCCGGCCAACTTGTCGCCCACGCTGATCTTGCGCTTCTGGGCCACGTAGACGCGGACCAGCTGGTTGACGCCGGGCGGCAGCTCGTCGCCGTCGTCGCGGTTGAACACCTCGACGTCGATGACCTTGCCGGTCTCACCGTGCGGAACCTTCAGGGAGGTGTCACGCACCTCACGGGCCTTCTCACCGAAGATCGCCCTCAGCAGGCGTTCCTCCGGAGTCAACTCGGTCTCGCCCTTGGGTGTGACCTTGCCGACGAGGACGTCGCCGGGCGAGACCTCTGCGCCCACGCGGATGATTCCCAGGTCATCCAGGTCGGCCAGGATCTCGTCAGGGAGGTTCGGGATGTCCCGGGTGATCTCCTCGGGTCCGAGCTTCGTGTCACGGGCGTCGATGTCGTGCTCGTGTATGTGGATCGACGTCAGCACGTCGTCCTTGACCAGGCGCTCCGAGAGGATGATGGCGTCCTCGAAGTTGTAGCCCTCCCATGACATGAAGGCCACGAGGAGGTTCTTGCCGAGCGCCAGCTCGCCACCATCAGTCGACGAGCTGTCGGCCAGCAGCTGGCCCTCCTTCACCTTCTGACCGGGAACGACCCTGATCTTCTGGTTGATGCAGGTGTCCTGGTTGGACCGGACGTACTTGAGCAACGGGTGCTCGACCGTGCCGGCCTTCTTGTAGTCCATCGTCACCGAGGTGCCGTCGACGGCCACGACCGTGCCGTCCTCGCGGGCCAGCAGCATGTCGGCTGCGTCGTGGGCCGCGCTGGCCTCGATGCCCGTACCGATGTACGGGGCCTCGGCCTGGATCAGCGGGACCGCCTGACGCTGCATGTTGGCGCCCATGAGGGCCCGGTTGGCGTCGTCGTGCTCGAGGAACGGGATCAGCGCCGTGGCGACCGAGACGATCTGCTTGGGCGAGACGTCCATGAGCTGGACCTCTGCCGGCGGCACGTACGAGATCTCCGTGGTGGCACCGAAGAACACGTCCCTCTCCAACTGGAGTCGGAGGTCCTGCAGCGAGGCTGCCTGAGGTGAGCGACGCACGAGGATGCGTTCGTTGCGGAAGGTGGAGTCCGGGTTGAGGGGAGCGTTCGCCTGGGCGACCACGTACTCCTCCTCCTCGTCGGCTGCCAGGTAGACGATCTCGTCGGTGACCCGGCCATCGGTGACGATCCGGTACGGCGACTCGATGAAGCCGAACGGGTTGACCCGTCCATAGGTGGCCAGGCCTCCGATGAGGCCGATGTTGGGTCCCTCAGGGGTCTCGATCGGACACATACGGCCGTAGTGCGAGAAGTGGACGTCACGGACCTCGAAGCCGGCGCGCTCACGCGACAGGCCACCGGGGCCCAGCGCCGAGAGGCGACGACGGTGGGTGAGACCTGACAACGGGTTCACCTGGTCCATGAACTGCGAGAGCTGGCTGGTGCCGAAGAACTCCTTGATGGCAGCCACCACCGGGCGGATGTTGATCAGCGAGGTGGGCGTGATGGACTCCACGTCCTGGGTGGTCATCCGCTCCCGGACGACCCTCTCCATGCGCGACAGGCCGATTCGGAGCTGGTTCTGGATCAGTTCGCCCACCGACCGGATGCGGCGGTTGGCGAAGTGGTCCTGGTCGTCGAGGCGGTAGCCGGGCTCGCCCTTGGCGAGGTGCAGCAGGTAGGTGCAGGTGGCGAGGACCTCGGACCGGGTGAGTACCTGGGAGTCGGGGTCGGGGCGCTCCAGCTCGATGCCGAAGAGCTTCTCGATCTTCTCGATCTCCGGACCCAACTTGCGGTTCAGCTTGTAGCGACCGACCCGGGAGAGGTCGTAGCGGCGCGACTCGAAGAAGGCGTTGCGCAGGTATGCGCGGGCGGCTTCCACCGACGCCGGCTCACCGGGACGTACCCGCTTGTAGATCTCCAGGAGGGACTCCTCCTGGGTGGGAGCGATGTCCTTGTCCTTCTCCCACTGCCCCTCGAGGTAGTCGAAGTGACGGACGAAACGGTCCAGGAAGCCGGGCTCGTTCTCCTCGTCGTAGCCCAACGCCCGAAGGAGCGTGAACATCGAGAGGCGACGCTTGCGGGCCACCCGGGTACCGGCGGTGACGTCCTTGCCGGGCTTCTGCTCGACGTCGAACTCGATCCACTCACCACGGTAGGGATGGATGGTCCCGGTCACCAGCTGGTGCTTGGCCAGGTTGCGGAGGCGGTACCTGTCGCCGGGCTGGAAGATGACGCCGGGTGACCGGACGAGCTGGGATACGACGACACGCTCGGTGCCGTTGATCACGAAGGTGCCCTTCTCGGTCATCACCGGGAAGTCCCCCATGAAGACCGTCTGCTCCTTGATCTCGCCGGTGTTGGCGTTCATGAAGCGTGCCCGGACGAAGACCGGGGCGGAGAAGGTCATGTCCTTCTCCTTGCACTCCTCCACCGTGAACTTGGGCGGCGGGCACAGGTCCTCGTCGTCGGGATCGAACTCCAGGTCGAGCGTGAGCGTCTCGCTGAAGTCGGTTATGGGGCTGAGGTCCCGAAACGTGTCGGCAATGCCCTCATCGAGGAACCAACGGAATGACTTCCGCTGGATGTCGATGAGGTGCGGCAGGGGGAGTACTTCCTCCAGATTGCCGAACGAGTAGCGGTCCCGGACGATGGGGCGTGAAGACACCTAGAACTCCTGGCCAAGAGTCACGGACGAGGGCGAACCGTTGCTACAACCACGGACATGACGAAAACGACATGAACGACAGGCATAACCACGGCAACGCAGGATCCTAACGGACACGCGTAGGCCAGAGCAACCTCAAAGGGCAGCGCGAACGAACCCCGAAGGGTTGGTCCGACCAGAACGGTAGGGGTCCACCGCGTCGCGGTCAAGGACCGTCATGGAACCGGCACGATCCCGTTTCCCACCACCTGGACCCAGGCAGGCCCCCTCCCGGTCGCAGGACCGGGAGGAAAACGCTGAGACCCCCGGGGCGAACCCCGGGGGTCTCAGGCATCCGGCGGTCTGGCCGCCGAGACGACTACTTGACTTCGACGCTGGCGCCTGCGGCCTCGAGGGACTCCTTGGCCCTGTCGGCATCCTCCTTGGAGGCGCCCTCGAGCACCGTCTGCGGAGCACCGTCGACCAGGTCC
The DNA here is from genome assembly GCA_012961035.1 of Acidimicrobiia bacterium. Lineage (GTDB taxonomy): Bacteria > Actinomycetota > Acidimicrobiia > Acidimicrobiales > MedAcidi-G1 > UBA9410. The sequence continues at coordinate 55,982 of DUAC01000069.1, read as the reverse complement.
TTGGCGTCCTTCAGGCCGAGGTTGGTGAGCGAACGCACCTCCTTGATGACCTGGATCTTCTTGTCGCCGACCTCGGTCAGGACGACGTCGAAGGCGGTCTGCTCCTCCTCCTCGCCACCGGCATCACCGGCGGGAGCGGCGGCTGCGACGGCCACCGGGGCCGCTGCGGTAACGCCGAACTTCTCCTCGAAGTCCTTCAGGAGCTCGCTCAGCTCGAGCACGCTCATCCCGGCGATCGCGTCCAGGATCTCCTCTTTGGTCGCCATGGTCACTCCTCTTCCTCGTTGTCGTTTTCGGTGTCGGTGGCTTCGTCAACGGCGGGCGCCTCTTCAGCGACCTCCGCATCGGCTTCGTCAACGGCGGGCGCCTCTTCAGCGACCTCCGCATCGGCTTCGTCGGCAGCGGGCGCCTCGACGGATGCCGGAGCGCCGGGCGCACCGCCCTCGTCGATCAGGGCCTGCAGCCCATACGCCAGGTTCTGGGGAAGGGCGTTCAGGAGTGCGGCGAACTGCTGCATCGGAGCAGCCAGCGCCCCGGCCAACATGGCCAGCAACTCGTCGCGGGGGGCGATCTCGGCCAGGGCCAGGATCTCCTCCACCGTGAGGCGCTTCTCGTCCAGCAGGCCACCCTTGATGACCAACGCCTCGTTTGCCTTCGCGAAGTCCTTCAGGGCCTTGGCGATGGACACTGGATCACCGGCCGAACCATCCGGCCGTTCACCTATGAAGGCGATCGCGGTGGGGCCGGTCAACAGGTCCTCCAGCTCGAGGCCCAGCTCGTCGACGGCCAGGCGGACGAGGGTGTTCTTGTACACCTTGTACTCACCGCCGGCCTCGCGAAGTGCCTTGCGAAGTTCGGCCATGGCCGGAACGTCAAGACCTCGATACTCGGTCAGGATCGCAGTATCGCTGGCCGACAACTTCTCTCGAACCTCGTCGACTACCGCGACCTTGTCAGCTCGGGGCTCCCCCACGCTCACACCTCCTCATTCGTCTTCTCGGTAGGCGGTGGATGCCGCCGCTGGTCTCTATGGCTGTCGCCGGCCGAAGCCGGCCACACGCACCGGAGACCAGGGCCGGGAGGACCCGGCTCCGATCAGGAGGACTCCCCTGCTCGGGCGGTACCTGCGCCGTGATCCGTGGATCTGACGGCACCGGAACTCGTTCTGCGCACGGGGCGCAACCCGGAGGTCTTCGGTGAGCGTGTCGATTGTGTTGGTCAGGATATCGGCGGCGCCCATCGGCACCACCCGCGCCCCCGACCGGGGCGCACGACCTTCTACTACTCGTCGACCCGCCCAGGATCGATCCTGATGCCGGGACCCATCGTGGAGGAGACCGACACCTTCCTGAAGTAGCGGCCCTTGGCCGACGACGGCTTGAGGCGATTCAACTCCTCCACAGCGGCAGCCAGGTTCGCCGCCAGGTCGGAGGCCTCGAAGCCCGCCTTCCCGATGGGCAGGTGGACATTGCCGTACCGGTCGGTGCGGAACTCCACCTTGCCGCCCTTGAACTCGGTGACGGCCTTGGCGACGTCATCGGTCACGGTGCCGGACTTCGGGTTGGGCATCAGGCCCCGCGGGCCGAGGGAACGGCCCAACTTGCCAACGGTCGGCATCATGTCCGGCGTGGCGATGGCCACGTCGAAGTCCAGCATGCCGCCCTCCACCTCGGCGGCCAGTTCCTCGGCCCCGACATGGTCGGCGCCGGCCTCACGGGCGGCCGCAGCGGCCTCGCCCTGGGCGAACACGGCGACACGCACGTCCCGACCGGTTCCGGCCGGTAGGGCGACGGTGCCACGGATCATCTCCTCGGCCTTACGCGGATCCACGCTCAGCCTGACGACCAGGTCGATGCCCTCGTTGAACTTCCCACCAGCCAGCGACGCCGCCAACTCCAGTGCCTCGGAACCCGAATACGCCTGGTTCCGGTCGTACCGCGTGATCGCATCCTTGTAGTGCTTGCCCGTACTACCCATTTCGCCTACTCCCGGCTCCCTCGGCTCGGTCGTTTCCTCCAGCGGGGCGAGGTACTCCCCTGTCCCGGAACCACCCTCGGGTGGCGACCTTCGATTCGATCTGTGGTTGCGTGCAGTCCGGCCCTCAGGCGACCGCTATGCCCATGCTCCGTGCGGTTCCCGCCACCTGCATCCTGGCGCCCTCGATGTCGATGGCGTTCAGGTCCGGCATCTTGGCCTCGGCGATCTCGGTCACCTGGTCCCAGGTGATCGACCCGGCCTCTTCACGACCGGGGTTGTCCGACGCCTTGTCCAGGCCTGCCGCCTGACGGATCAGGAACGAGGTGGGAGGGGTCCTGGTCACGAACGTGAAGGACCGGTCCTCGTATATGGAGATCTCGACCGGGACGATCTGGCCGCGCTTGTCCTCGGTCCTGGCGTTGTACTCCTTGCAGAAGTCCATGATCGCCACACCGTGCGGGCCCAGGGCGGTTCCGACCGGCGGGGCCGGCGAAGCCTGGCCCGCAGGGATCTGGATCTTCACGACCGTGAGGACCTTCTTCTTAGCCATCGTTCTCTACTCGTGTCTCGTGGTCGGTGCCATCAGGCCCGGAACGTCTGTTCCTGGACATCGATCGGCGGGGATCTATCGGGGGAAGGTACAAGTCTGGTGCGACACACCGCGATCGGCAACCCGTGCCGTCGGTGGTGCCGGTCACCCCTACAGCTGGGCCACCTGCGCGAACTCCAGCTCGACCGGGGTCTCCCGGCCGAAGATGTTCACAAGGACCTTGACCTTCAGCTGGTCCTCGTTTATCTCGACGATGGCACCGGAGAAGTCAGCGAACGGACCCTCCTTCACCCGGACCGTCTCGCCGACGTCGTAGCCGAACCTGGCCTTTGACCGCTTCGGAACAACGTCATGGCTCTCGTCGGCAACGGGGAGGAAGGTCTCGACCTCGCGCCGACCCAACCGGGACGGCTTGCCGCCGGCACCGACGAAGTTGACGATGCCGGGCGTGTCGCGAATGGCTCCCCATGCCTCGTCGTCCAGGTAGCAGCGCACCAGCAGGTAGCCGGGGAAGACCTTCTTCGAGACCGTGACCTTCTTGCCGTTCCGGAACTCGTCGACGTCCTCCATCGGGATCTCGACCTCGAGGATCCGGTCCTCGAGGTGCATCGAGGCGGCGCGGGCCTGGAGGTTCTGGCGGACCTTCTTCTCGTAACCGGACTGGGTATGGACCACGTACCAGTTTCCCGGGCGGTCGAACGCGCTCTCGCGCTTCGGGGCCGGCTCGTCGACGTCGAAGAGGTCGTCCTCGTCCAGCACCTCGACATCAACGGTGGGTGGATCCGGCTCGGAGGGCTCGTCAGCGGCATCGCCGCTCGGCAGCATCTCAGCCGCCGCCTCGGACGTCAGGCCGCCCTCGGGCAGTTCCTCCACGATCGGCTCGGCCTGGACCACCGTGCCGGTGGGCAGGAGGTCAGCGGCGTCATCGGCCGCATCGGTGGTGACCTCGGATTCTTCGGTGGTGCTCATCAGACGTCGAACAACTCCAGGACGGATTCGGAAAAGATCCAGTCGAGACTGGCCACCACGAGCGTGATGACGATGATTGTGATGATCACGACCGTCGTGTAGTTGCCGGTCTCGGAACGCGAAGGCCATGCCACCTTGCGTAGTTCGGCCCGGACCTCCCGACCGAACTGGACGAACCCGGTCCGCTCCTCGGCAGGACGCTGCTGCTGCTGGCGACGCTGGCGGATCGGCTCGCCGTCGGCGTCGACCTCTCCCTGGCGCTGCAGCATGCGCTTCTGCTCGCGGTTCATGGACATGGTCAGGCCTCGGATCGCGTACTCGGACGGTGGGTCAGGCTATTAGCGGATGGGACGACACGCGCCCCACGGAACGAATGACACCATTACCGGTCTTGCAGGGCAGGAGGGACTCGAACCCTCAACCGCCGGTTTTGGAGACCGGTGCTCTAGCCAATTGAGCCACTGCCCTGGGTCCCGACCTACGTCCCGAAGTCGGAATCGGTGGGCGGTAGGGCCGCAGACTAGCAGCGGCGCCAAGGCATCCCTTGGTGTAATAGGCCGGCGGCACGGCCCTCCGGCCGGTCGTAGGACGAGCAGCAGGGGACGCTCAGCGCGTCTCCTTGTGGTCCACGTGGCTCCTGCACCAACGGCAGAACTTCTTGAGTTCGATGCGCTCGCGGGTGTTCACCTTGGACTTGGTGGTGATGTAGTTCCTGCGCCTGCAGCCCTGGCACTCCAGGGTGACCTGTACTCGCTTGTCGGATGCCATGTCGGCCTCGCTCCTTAGACTGCCCGCCGGAGCGGGTCCTGCTCTCCCACCGTCCGCCACCGACGAACCGATGCTTGTAGCGACGGACAGATTCGAACTGTCGACCTCTCGATTATGAGTCGAGCGCTCTCACCAGCTGAGCTACGTCGCCAGCGAGCTCCCTGACAGAATCGAACTGTCGACCTTCTCCTTACCATGGAGACGCTCTGCCGACTGAGCTAAGGGAGCTCGACCACCTCGCGATGACCGGGCACAAGGATGCCACGGGATCATGGATTTCCCACCGTCCACGGCCCGCCAGGCGTAGTCGCAGGGCGATCCGGCAGCACGACGGTGGACGGCAGCGGAGTACCGTCGAACCATGGAGATCCGCCTCGCCGGGCCCGCCGACGCCGAGGCGATCCGGGCCATCTACAACCATGAGGTCATGTCCTCCGTCGCCACGTTCGACCTGGTCGAGCGGAGCCGGGAGGCCCAGGTGGAGTGGCTGGCCGAACGGTCCGGGGCGTTCAGCGTGCTGGTGGCCGAGGTGGATGGCGAGGTGGCCGGGTTCGCATCGTTGTCCCAGTACAGGGAACGGGCCGCCTACCGCAGCACCGTGGAGGACTCGATCTACGTGCAGGCCGGACACCGGGGTCTGGGCATCGCCGACAGGCTCCTGGGCGCACTGCTGGATGTGACCCGGACGAGCGGATTCCACTCCGTCATAGCCAGGATCGGTGGCGGCAACACCGCCAGCATGGCCCTGCACGCCAAGCACGGGTTCACCGAGGTCGGCGTCGAGCGTCAGGTGGGTCGCAAGTTCGGACGCTGGCAGGACGTCACCGTCATGCAGCTCGTATTCGACACCTGACCGACCCCCACCGGTAGGGCGATCGGACAACAGCCGGGACATGCAGAACCCCCCGGACCTGAGGGTTCGGGGGGTTCCTGATGCCTCGCGACATCACACGTGGGCCGAGGAGGATTTGAACCTCCGTAGGCGTTGCCGACGGGTTTACAGCCCGTTCCCTTTGGCCACTCGGGCACCGACCCTCAAGACCGGAGGATACCCACCCGGACCACCGACCCGGCCAACTCCTACCGGTAGGGTGCGCGCATGCCCAGCTTCGACGTCGTGTCCGAGATCGACCTCCAGGAGGTCCGTAATGCGGTTGACCAGGCCGCCCGCGAGATCAACACCAGGTTCGACTTCAAGGGCACCGAATCCATCGTCGAACTCCAGGACGGCGCCATCAAGTTGGAGTCCTCCACCGAGGATCGCCTCGCCGCCCTCGTGGTGGTGCTGGAGGAGAAGCTGGTGCGACGCAAGGTGTCGCTCAAGTCCCTGGACTGGGGGAAGGTCGAGGAGGCCAGCGGTGCACGATCACGACAGCTCGCCAGCCTCCAGGCCGGCATCGACTCCGACAGGGCCAGGTCGGTCAACCGGACCATCAAGGACCTGGGCCTGAAGGGCGTGCAGTCCCAGACACAGGGAGAACAGGTCAGGGTGACGGCCAAGAAGCGCGACGCCCTGCAGGATGTCATCGCCGCCCTGAAGGAAGCCGACCTGGGCATCCCACTGCAGTTCAACAACTTCCGGGACTGACACCCGGAGGGCATTCAGCCGACTATCGGACCCTGACCCCAGTTCCCGCTGCGCAGGCGGGCGATGCGCTCCTCGGCCGGCGGGTGGGTGGAGAACATCCTGGATCCGCCCCGACCCGAAGCCTGGGCCTTCAGGGGATCCACGATGTAGGCCGACGCCTGGTTGGGGTCGACACCGGACGGGATCCGACCCGCCGCCACCTGGAGCTTCTCGAGTGCCCGGGCCAACGGCTCGCCGTCCCCCATCAGGCGTGCCGCCGAGGCATCGGCCTGGAACTCCCGGCTGCGGCTGATCGCCGCCTGGATCATCATGGCCGCCACCGGAGCGAGGATGGCGAACGCGATCTGGCCCATCGGGTTGCGGTTCCGGTCACGTCCACCGCCGCCGAACATGGCCGCGAACATGGCCATGCGGGCGATCATCGTGATGGCCATGCCGATGGTGGCGGCCACCGAACCGATGAGGATGTCCCGGTGGCGGACGTGCATGAGCTCGTGGGCCAGCACCCCCCGGACCTCGGTCATGTCCAGCATCTCGAGCAGCCCCTGGGTCACCGCCACGGCCGCGTGGTCGGGATTGCGGCCGGTGGCGAACGCATTCGGCTGCGGGTTGGGCGTGATGTAGAGCCTCGGCATCGGTAGGTCCGCCGCCTCCGAGAGCTCCCGCATGATGCGGTGGTACATGGGGTACTCGACAGGATCGGCCGGCACCGCCTTGGCCGAGGCGATGGCGACGCGGTCGCTGAACCAGTAGGAACCGCCCACCATCACAAGTCCCAGGACCAGGCCGAAGACCATCCCGCCGTTGCCCCCGATCGCACCTCCCACGACTATGAAGAGGCCTCCCAGGAGGGCCAGGAGGGTGAAGGTCTTGGCTGTGTTCAGCATGGGGAAGGTTGGGCTCCTCGTAAGGCCGGGTCACCCCAGCGTACGGCTACCGGACCGTCGCCTGGCCTCGCCCCCCGGCGGCCCGGGCAGCGGCTCAGAGGTCGTAGTACCCGGAATGCAGGTACACGGACGGAACGCCCGCCGCCCGGTACATCCGTACGTTGCCGGGGTCGTCGTCAAGCGCCAACTGGACCTCGTACCCATCGGCCCGCAGGCCCTCCAGGGCATCTGACTTGGCCTCGGGTGAACTGCGGTGGTCGCCGTCACTACGCATCACCAACAGGTCCCATGGCACCGAGTGCCGCTCCATCCAGGCCATGGTCGTGTCGGCCAGCCGGGCCGGTCGGGCCGTCACGAGGATCATCGCGCGGTCGCCCACCAGACCGGCCACGAGGCGGATCCCCTCGCTGATCGGCGGATCATGCAGGGAGGCCTCGAAGAACTCCGCCCATGGCCTCGGCTGGCGGGCCAGGAGGTGCTGGCGGCCGGAGGCATCCGACAGGACGCCGTCGACGTCCACCAGCACCGCCGGTCCGGGCAGGGCCGGCCGGCCGTCGGGGCCTGGAAACGTCGGCGTGGCTCAGTCCTCCTGCGGGGACCCGGAAGCCCGGGCCCGGATCTCGTCCACCACCGACGAGTCGGCCAGCGTCGTGGCATCGCCCAGCTCCCGCCCCTCCGCCACATCGCGGAGCAGGCGCCTCATGATCTTGCCGCTGCGCGTCTTGGGCAGGTCCGGCACGAGGAAGACGGCCCTGGGCCTGGCGATGGGTCCGAGCTTGGTGGAGACGTGCTTCCGGACCTCCTCGGCCAGCTCGGGGGAGGCCTGGTGCGTGCCTCTCAGTATCACGTAGCCCACGATGGCCTGGCCGGTGATCTCGTCCGTCGCCCCGACCACGGCGGCCTCGGCAACGGCCGGGTGGTCCACGAGGGCCGACTCCACCTCGGCGGTGGAGATGCGGTGCCCCGAGACGTTCATGACATCGTCCACCCGGCCCAGCAGCCAGATGTAGCCGTCCTCGTCGATCTTGGCGCCGTCGCCGGCGAAGTAGCGGCCCGCGAAGCGTGTCCAGTAGGTCTCCATGTACCGCTCCGGGTCACCCCAGATGCCACGCAGCATCCCCGGCCAGGGCCTGGTGATCGTGAGGTAGCCACCGCCCCGTGGAACGGGCTGGCCGGCATCGTCCACCAGCTCGGCGAACACTCCGGGAATCGTCTGGCATGCCGAACCCGGCTTCGTGGTCGTGACGCCCGGCAACGGCGAGATCATGTGGGCGCCGGTCTCGGTCTGCCACCAGGTGTCCACGATCGGGCAGGATCCGCCACCGATGTTCTCGTGGTACCAGATCCACGCCTCGGGATTGATCGGCTCGCCGACGGTCCCGAGCACGCGCAGCGACGACAGGTCGTGGGCCGACGGCTCGGCCTCACCCCACTTCATGAACGTGCGGATCGCCGTCGGCGCCGTGTAGAGCTGGGTCACGCCATAGCGCTGGATGATGTCCCAGAGCCTGTCCTTCGGCCACTCTCCACGATCACCGGAACGGGCACCCAGTACCGGCGTGTCCGGTGTCCCCTCGTACATGACCGAAGTGCAGCCGTTGGCAAGGGGGCCGTACACGATGTAGCTGTGGCCGGTCACCCAGCCGATGTCGGCGGCGCACCAGTAGACGTCCTTCTCGGGTCGAAGGTCGAACGTGTACCTGTGGGTGTAGGCCACCTGCGTGAGGTAGCCGCCGGTCGTGTGCATGATGCCCTTGGGCTTCGCCGTCGTGCCCGACGTGTAGAGCAGGTACAGCAGTTGCTCGGCGTCCATCGGCTCGGCAGGGCAGTCGGGGGATGCCTCGGCCACCACGTCATGCCACCAGAGGTCGCGTCCGTCCAGCATGGTGACTTCGGTGTCGCAGCGGTTCACGACCACCACGTGCTCCACCGAGGCGGCCCCCATCTCCAGGGCGGCATCCACGTTGACCTTCAACGCAGAGGGATCACCACGTCGGTAGCCGGCATCGGCGGTGACGATGAGGCGGGCCTCGGCGTCCTCGCAGCGGTCCACGATCGAGTCGGGCGAGAACCCGCCGAAGATGACGCTGTGGGCAACACCGATGCGGGTACAGGCCAGCATCGCCACCGGCAGTTCGGGGATCATCGGCATGTAGATGGCGACCCGGTCGCCCCTGCGGAGGCCCAGGTCCGTCATCACGTTGGCGAAGCGGCAGACCTCGTCCAGGAGTTGGGCGTACGTGATCTCCCGGGTGTCGCCCGGCTCGCCCTCCCAGTGGTAGGCGACGCGGTCGCCCCGACCGGCTTCCACGTGCCTGTCCAGGCAGTTGGCCGAGACGTTCAACCTCCCGCCCACGAACCACTCGGCGTACGGCAGCTCCCAGTTGAGGGTGGTGTGGAAGTCCGTGTCCCAGGTCAGCAGCTCGCGGGCCTGGCGGGCCCAGAAGGCCTCGTAGTCGGCGGCTGCCTCCTCATGGTGGGATGCGTCGTCGAGCAGCGCCGCATCCCTGAATGCCTGTGGGGGCGGGAACGTGCGATTCTCGACGTAGTAGTCCTCGATGGTCGGTTCGTTCAACGATCGCTCCCTGGACGGGTCGGGTCAGCCGCCCGGACCCTAGTCAGCCGACCGGTGCCGGTCAGGAGCCGACACGCCACTCCAGGACCGTGAAGCCACCCAGGCCATCAGGGTCCAGTAGCGCCTCGGCCTCGGTTATCCGGCTCCGGGCCCGCAGGGCCTCCAGGTCGCCGACCCCTGCCAGCTCGGCCCAGCGGCGTCGGCCCTCCGCCACCAGGTCCTGGATGCCGTTGGCACGGAGGAAGGCGGCCTGGGTGGTGGTGTCGGCTCCCGGTGGGAGCTGGTCGACCGCCACCTCCACGGTCACGTCCTGGACGCCGGGGGCCGAAACCGCCGGTCCCCCCCGCTGGTGGTCCCGGTACGTACGGACCCATTCGCCGGGCGGGCGGGCCGCCAGGGCCGCCGTGGTGGATGCGTAGTCGATGACCAGAACGGACCCCGCCGAGAGCACGCCGAGGGCGCTGTCCACCCAGCGCCGGGCGCCGGCCTGGACCGGCATCCGGGAGCCCTGCAGTGGCGCCACGTCGACCGGGGGGTGGACGGCGGCGCCGGTCACCTCCTGGAACATGGGCTGGTCCGCGCCCTCGGATGCCACCTCCACGAGGACCTCGTACCAGCCACCGTCCACGGCCTCCAGCAGGCCGAACGCCAGGTTGTCCAGCAGCTCGTTGGCCATCACCACGCCCACAAGCCCGTCGCCGCCCCGGGGCGGCAGGTCCTCCAGACCGGCCAGCGACGACAACCCGTCACCGGTCGGTTGTGCGTCGCGCAACACGGCGCACCGTTCCACCATCACGTACCGGCCGGCCTCCAGGCAGGCGGGGCGGGCCGCACGGACGCTGCGTGCCAGGGTTCCCACACCGGCGGCCGCCTCGACCACCGTGAAGCCGGACGGTCCACCCAGGGCCTCCCAGGAAGCGTCCAACCAGCGGGCGACGACCGCTCCGAACAGGGGGCCCACCTCGGGTGAGGTGATGAAGTCGCCGCGTCGGCCGGCTGCACCACCGGCGGCGTAGAAGCCCCCGTCGGGGTCGTACAGGCAGGCCTCCACCCAGGCCTCGAACGCCATCGGACCCATGGCACGGATCCGCTCCGCCAGACGATCGGCCAGCGGGCGTCCGACCGTCCGGGTAGCCGTTACGTCAGCCCCCGAGGGCAAGCAGGCTGACGTCGGTGAAACGTGCAACCACCTGTGGCACCACGCCGAACACCAGCGTGACGACGCCACACAGCGTCAGCGCCGACATGAGCGACGGGGTGACCGGCACCGGGCCCAGATCGCGGTCCACCGGGTCGTCGGCCCACATGCGCCGGGCCAGGGAGGCGTAGTAGTAGAGCGCCACCACCGAGTTGACGGCACCGACGATCGCCAGTGCGTAGCCCCACGGCTCGCCGGCCGTCGCCAGCACGCGGAACACCTCGAACTTGGCGAACCATCCGCCCAGCGGCGGAATGCCGGCCAGGGAGAACAGGAATACGGACATGGCCACGGTCAGGCCGGGTGCGAACTGGAAGGCTCCGTTGAACGAGGTCAGCTCGGCCGACCCGGAACGCCGGGCCAGCGCAATGACCACGGTGAAGGCACCCAGGTTCATCGCCGTGTAGATCACCAGGTAGGTGACGACCGCCGAAAGGGCCTGGTCACCGTTGACCACACCGTGACCGGCGACGGCCAGTGGGGCGATCATGAAGCCGGTCTGGGCGATGCCCGAATAGGCCATGAGCCGCACCACGTTGGTCTGGCGCAGCGCCACCAGGTTGCCGACGGTCATGGAGAGGGCGGCCAGGATCCAGAACAGGGGCTCCCAGACCTCGCTGCGGGCGTAGAAGCCCACGAACACGAACGCCAGGAGGGCCACGAAGCCCGCCGCCTTGGAGGCCACGGAGAGGAAAGCGGTCACCGGGGTGGGGGCGCCCTCGTACACGTCGGGAGCCCAGGTGTGGAACGGCACCGCCGAGACCTTGAAGGCGAAGCCGGCCACCACGAAGACGATGCCCATCGTGACCACCGCCGGGGATGTCCCCATCCCCGCCAGCGAGTCGCCGATGTCGGACAGCCTGGTCGAACCGGCGACGCCGTAGAGCAGCGACATCCCGTAGAGCATCACCGCCGAGGCGAAGACGCCCATCAGGTAGTACTTCAGGCCGGCCTCGGTGGAATGCAGGTCCCGCTTGCGCCATGCCACCAGCAGGTACGCCGGGATGGACAGCAGCTCGAGGGCCACGAAGATGGAGACCAGGTCCCTCGCCGAGGCCATCATGACCATGCCCATGAGCGATGCCAGCAGCAGGCCGTAGTACTCGTTCTCCCAGTAGTCGCCTTCGGCCACGTAGTTGGTCGAGAGCAGGACTACGACGTAGCCCGCCAGGAGGAACAGTGCCTTCATGACCAGCGAGAACTCGTCGACCACGTATGCGCCGTCGAACATGACCCTGTCCGTGCCGTCCACCGCCAGCGTGAGCAGCGGCACTGCGGTCGCCAGGAGGCCGATGCCGGCCAGCGCCGCGGTGTACGGACGGGCCTTCTCCAGGAAGACGATGTCGACCAGCGTGATCAGGCACCCGGCCGTAAGCAGCACAAGCTCGGGCGCGATGGCGTGCCAGTCGATTGCCGGTCGCTCGAAGGCGAGGGTGAGGAGGTCGAGGCCCACTGGCTAGTTCCCGACTGCGTGCTCTACGGGAGCGTCGGAGCCACCACCCAGGCCATAGACGTCGCTGCACCCCAGCGCCGCCACCTCGTCGGCCGTCAGGACCTGCACGTCCACCCGCAGGCACTCGTTCAAGGATGCGTCCACCGCCCCGTCGGTTACCCGGAAGACCAGGTTCGGGTAGATGCCGATAGCCACGATGAGGGCCAGTAGCGGCGCCCATGCGATCCACTCGTGCTTGGTGGTGTCGGTGATGTTCGGGGCCTCGGCGAACTCCTCGGTCGGGTTGCCGAAGGCGACACGCTGCAGCAACCAGAGCAGGTAGCCGGCCGCCAGCACCGTGCCCAGGGCGGCGACCACCATGTAGACCCGGAATATCTCCACCGGCACGCCGTTGGCCGGCTGGTAGGCCGACAGGATCGCCGGGAACTCGCCCCAGAAGCCGGCCAGGCCGGGAAGGCCCAGCGAGGCCATGACGCAGAAGCCGAATATCCAGCCCATGCGGGGCGCCTGCACGAGCAGGCCACCGAGCCGGTTGATCTCCAGCGTGTGGAACCGCTCCTTCACCGAACCGGCGACGAAGAAGAGCATCCCGGTGATGAGGCCGTGGGCGACCATCCCCATGATCGCCGCGTTGATTCCGAAGTCCGTGAGCGTGGCGATTCCCAGCATCACGAAGCCCATGTGGGCAACGGACGAGAAGGCGATGAGGCGCTTCATGTCGGTCTGGGCGAGGCACCCGAGGGCGCCGTAGATGATGCCGATGACCGCCAGGAGGCCGATCCAGGGTGCCCATGCCACCGCAGCCTCAGGCAGGATCGGGATTGCGATGCGCACGAAGCCGTAGGTGCCCAACTTCAGGAGCACGGCAGCCAGGATGACCGACCCGACCGTGGGGGCCTGGGTGTGGGCATCGGGCAGCCACGTGTGGAACGGGAACATCGGCACCTTGATGGCGAAGCCCAGGAACATGCCGCCGAAGATCCAGAGTTGGGCGGTGTGCGACACCCCGCCGGCAGCCACCGCGTCGGAGAGGCCTGCGAAGGAGAACGTGTCTGCGCCCGTCAGGAAGAACAGGGCCAGGAAGCTGACCAGCATGAGTGCCGAGCCGAACAGGGTGTACAGGAAGAACTTCAGGGATGCGTAGCGCCGGTCCTCGCCGCCCCAGACGGCGATCATGAAGAACATCGGGAGCAGCACGACCTCGAAGAACACGAAGAAGAGCACCAGGTCCTGGGCCACGAAGGTGCCGATCATCCCCGTCTCGAGGATCAGGATCAGGATCAGGAAGGCCTTCGGGTTGACCGGATCCGGGAAGTGGTCCCAGCTGTAGACGATGCACAACGGCACGATCAGCATGGTCAGCAGGATGAGCGGCAGGGACATGCCGTCGATGCCCACCAGGTACCTGCTGGAGATGACGTCGATCCAGGGCTTGTCGACGACGAACTGCAACTGGGCTGTCTGGCCCATGTCGAACCAGATGAGGAGCAGCACGCCCAGGAACGCCACCCACAGGGAGGTCACGAGCGCGACCATCTTGTGCTGGTGCTCACGCTCCCCGGGGATGAGCATCATGATCGCCACACCGACCAGCGGTGAGAAGGTGGCGAGGGTGGTACCCCAGCCGTTGAGCAGATTTTCCATGTCGGCGTCTCCTAGACGATGACTATGAGCAGTCCGGCCAGGACCGTTGCTGCCGCGAACAGGATCGCCGCGTAGCTCTGGACCTTGCCGGAGTTGACCCTTCGAAGTTCCTCGCCCATCCCGGAGGATGCGCGGCCTGAGGCGTTGACCGCCCCGTCGACCACCAACTGGTCGATCTTGTCGTAGACGACCGTTCCCGCCTTCACGGCGGTCTCACCCACGACGTCGACCGTCCTGTCGATCACCTGCTGGTTGATCCGGTATGCCAGGCGGGCCAGCGGACCCTTGGTGCCGTTGGCGATCACCCCGCTGTAGAGGTGGTCGAGGTAGTACTTGTTGTCCAGCAGCTTGTAGCCCATGGCAGCCAGTGGATACCTGCTGGTCGGGCCGTCGGGAAGTTCGGTGAGGCTGGTGCCGGCCGCCTTCGAGGCCGCCTCCACCTTCACGAAGTAGTAGTAGCCGGAGGCTGCGATGCCGAGGATGACCACCAGCGTGGAGACGATGGCCAACGACCAGCTGGGCGTGGCATGCGTGATGGCCGGGAAGTAGCCGGCCACGGGCTCCACATAGTGGCCGAAGCGTTCCTGGAGCGACCCGGGGGCCAGCTGGAAGCCGGTGGGCAGGTTCAGGAAGCCGACGACGATCGCCAGACCCGCCAGGATCCAGAGCGGCACGATGATGCGGGGACCGGACTCATGGGGTTCACCGTGGCCCCGGAACTCGCCGAAGAACGTCAGGTACACGCAGCGTGTCATGTAGGCGGCGGTCAGCGCCGCCGTCAACATGCCCATGCCCAGCATCAGCGTGTAGGCACCGTTGCCGCCGGTGCCGCCCAGCAACCCCCAACCGCCGGTCCCGACCAGGATCTCGTCCTTGGACCAGAACCCCGCCAGTGGCGGCAGGCCGGCGAGGGCGACCGTGCCGATCATGAACGTCCGGTAGGTGTGCGGCATGTGCTTTCGCAGCCCGCCCATGTCCGACTTCATGTCGAAGCTGTGCACCGCGTGGGCGACCGAGCCGGCGCCCAGGAACAGGCAGGCCTTGAAGAAGGCGTGGGTGAACAGGTGGAAGACGGCCGCCGTCCACGCACCCACCCCGAGTGCCATGACCATGTAGCCCAGCTGCGAGATCGTGGAGTAGGCCAGCACCTTCTTGATGTCGCGCTGCACGAAGGCCATGCAGGCTCCGACGATGGTGGTGAGGCCGCCGATGAAGGCCATCAGGTTGATCGAGCTGCCACCGATCTGGAAGCCCTCGAAGAAGACGCCGTACATACGGGCGATCATGAAGACGCCGGCCACGACCATGGTGGCTGCGTGGATGAGCGCCGAAACCGGCGTCGGGCCGGCCATGGCGTCAGGCAGCCAGGTGTGGAGGAAGAACTGACCTGACTTGGACATCACGGCCGCCATGAGACCGCAGGAGGCCACCACCAGCGCCGTGTGGGACAGCATGCCGCTGGACGCCAGGGCGTTCGTCTCGGCAATGGAGAACGACCCGAAGCGGCCCGGCAGGGTCGAGCCGGCTGCGAAGAACAGCACCGTCACCCCGACCAGCAGGCCCATGTCCCCCACCCGGTTGGTGAGGAATGCCTTCAACGCCGCATCGCTGTTGGGCTTCTCCTCCCACCAGTGTCCGATCAGGACAAAGGAGCAGACACCCACGAGCTCCCAGGCGCAGAGCAGCTGAAGGGTGTTCTCCGAGACCACCAGAAGCAGCATCGAGGCGCTGAACAGCGACAGGAATGCGAAGTAGTGGGTGTAGCGACGGTCGCCGTGTACGTACTCGGTGGAATACACGTGCACCAGCAACGACACGAGGGTCACCACGACGAGCATCATCACCGCCAGGCCGTCGACCAGGGTTCCGACCGTGAACTCCATGCCGCCCGCCTGGAACCAGACGGCGGTGCGCTGCACTGCCAGGGACGGATGACCGCCACCGTGGCCTTCCTCGGACCCGTCGCCGTGCCCGACGCCGTGGTCGTCGAACTGGACGACCGCCACATGGACTTCCTGATCATGGGAGTTGTCGCGGTGGTCCATCCAGGCGACGCCGGTCAGCAGCGCCAGCACGAAGGCGATGCCCACAGCTGCGATGCCCAGCTCGGAGCCGCCACGGGGCATGCGCTTCCCGAACGTGAGGATCCCGACGAACGACAGCGCCGGCAGGAGGGGAATCAGCCAGACGTTGCGGAGCAGCCAGCTGCCGCCTTCGGTGATCCCCAGGGGGAGGCCGGCATCCGCGGAGAGGGCTGCAATGAGGAGGTTGCTCATCGTCTCAGCCCCTCAACCGGTCGACGGTGGTCAGATCAATGGTCCGGCTGCTGCGGTAGAGCAGCAGCACCATGGCCAGCCCCACACCAACCTCGGCGGCAGCCACGGCGATGACGAAGAGGGCGAACACCTCGCCGCCGATGGTGCCGGTGAATGCCGCGAAGGCCACGAGGTTGATGTTGACAGCGTTCAGGATCAGCTCGATGGACATGAGCACCAGCACGCCGTTGCGACGTGCGAGGACCCCGTAGACCCCGATCGAGAAGAGGACGGCGGACAGCAGCAGGAACTGGTTAAGCAGCATGTCAGTCCTTCCTGGCCACGACGATGGCCCCGATCAGGGCAGCCAGCAGCAGGACGGATACGGCCTCGAAGGGAACGATGTAGTAGCCGAAGATGCTGTCGGCGATGTCGGCCGTGGTGGACGGGCCCGACCGGGAGAGCTCGGCATCGGCGAATGACTCGACCAGGGCG
This sequence comes from Acidimicrobiia bacterium, assembly GCA_012961035.1. GTDB lineage: Bacteria > Actinomycetota > Acidimicrobiia > Acidimicrobiales > MedAcidi-G1 > UBA9410. The sequence continues at coordinate 39,623 of DUAC01000069.1, read as the reverse complement.
GCGGCCATCACGCCGAACACCAGCAGTCCGACCAGGCCTGCCATCAGGCGCCTCTCGCCGGTGACGCCGTCGTCGTCGCCAAAGGAGCCCTTCGTGAGCATGATGCCGAACAGGAAGAGGACGACGATGGCGCCGATGTAGACCATTATCTGGGTCACGCCCAGGAACTCGGCGCCAAGCAGGATGAAGATGCCAGCCACCCCGGCCAGCACGATCACGAGATAGAGGGCGGCGTGGACCACGTTGCGCGTGGTCACCATGCGCAGTGCGCTGGCGACCATCGTGATCGCCATGATGGCGAAGGCCACGTTCTGCGCCACGAGGACGTCGCCGCTGGATAGGCGATCCATGCCCTCCAGGGCAGCCAGGACGGTCACTGCGGCACCGTCGGCTTCTTGGCTTCGCTGCCCGACTCGTAGTCCTGGAAGTCCGGGACGGTCTCCATCCACTGGCTGAGCTTCGTCTTGTCGTGGAGCAGGTCGGCGATCTTCGGCTCCGAGTATTCGTACTCGGGCGACCAGAAGAGTGCCTCGAACGGGCAGACGTCGACGCAGATGCCGCAGTACATGCAGAGCGCGAAGTCGATGTCGAAACGGTCCAGGGCATTCTTCAGGCGCGGCTTGCCACCGGGGCGGCGGGGCGGTGCCTTGTACTTGTGACCCTCGATGTAGATGCACCAGTCCGGGCACTCGCGGGCGCAGAGCATGCAGGACGTGCAGTTCTCCTCGTGGAGCGTGATCACGCCACGGGCACGGGGAGTGGGAGCTTCCTTGACCCTCGGGTACTGGACGGTGTGGGACCCCTTCGTGAGGGTTCGCACCATCGTCGAGAAGGTCACCCCGAGGCCCTTCAGCAGTCCTGGGATCTTCAGGGTTCCTGGCATTAGAAGACCACCTTCAGCACGCCGGTGACGACGATGTTGGCAAGGGACAGCGGGATCAGGACCTTCCAGGCCAGCTGTTGCAGCTGGTCCTCGCGGAACCGGGGGTAGGTGAACCGGAACCAGAAGATCAGGAAGGACACCAGGATCACCTTGCCCAGCAGGACAGCCGGGCCGATGACGTTGAACAGGTCGCTGGTCGGATCGATGCCCGGTACGTACCAGCCGCCCAGGAACAGGGTGGCTGCCAGGGCGGCGAAGATGCCGGCGGTGGCGAACTCGCCGATGAAGAAGAGCAGGAAGCGCAGGCCCGAGTACTCGGTCAGGTACCCGGTGACGAGCTCCGACTCGGCCACCGGCATGTCGAAGGGCGGCTGCGTGAGCTCGGCCTGGACGGCGATGAGGAAGATGGCGAAGCCCAGGAACTGGGTGAGTATGAAGGGGTTGCCGATGCCTCCCCAGCCGAAGATCTCACCGGTGGCCTGGGCCATGACGATGCCCTGGACGTTCAGCGTGCCGGCCTGGATGACCACGCCGACCACCGCCAGGAGCAGCGGCAGCTCGTAGGCCACCAGCTGGCCGGCCGCCCTCAGGGCACCCAGCAGCGAGTACTTGGATGACGACGCCCAGCCCGCCATCAGGATCCCGATCACCGAGATGGAGGAGACGGCCAGCGCCAGGAAGATCCCCGTGTCCACGTCGATGAACCAGGCGTCCGGCCCGGCCGGGATGACGAGCACCAGGAGGAAGGTGGAGATGAGCACCACGAACGGCGCGGCCTTGAAGACGATGCGGTCGGCCTTCTCGGGGATGATGTCCTCCTTCTGGAGGAACTTCCCGACCTCGGCCAGCAGTTGCAGGGATCCGTGCGGTCCCGCCTCCATGGGGCCCAGGCGGCTCTGCATGAAGCTCATCATCTTGAACAGGAAGAGGTAGACGAGCGTCCCGGCGGGGAGCAGCACGGCCACCAGCCCCAGCACCGCGCGGATGCCGGTCTGTTGCCACCAGGCCAGCTCGACGGCGAGCGTGAGTAGGTCGCTCACCGGTCTATGTCCCCGAGGATGAAGTAGAGGCTGGCCAGGATCGAGACGACATCCGGCACGTACGTGCCCTCGAGCAGCCAGGGCGTGATCGAGATGTTGTTGAACGATGCCGAGCGGATCTTCACCCGATAGGGGACCAGGTCACCCTTGGAGACCACGTAGTAGCCCATCACGCCCAGCGGGTTCTCGGTCTCCACGTAGGCCTCACCCGGCGGGACCTTGATGATGCGTGGCACCTTGGCCATTACCGGGCCGGGCGGGATCCCGTCCAGCAGCTGCTCGACCATGTTGCAGGCCTCGCGGACCTCCTGGAGGCGCACCCAGTAGCGGGCGAACGAATCGCCGTCCGGATGCGTCCAGACCTTCCAGTCCAGCTGGTCGTGGACGAGGCCGATGCCACCGTCACGACGCAGGTCCCAGTCGACGCCGCTGGCGCGGATGTTGGCGCCGGAGAGGCCGTAGGAGAGGCCCACGTCCGCCGGGATGACACCGATCCCACGGGTCCGGGCCTGGAAGATCTCGTTGCCGGTGACGAGGTCCTCCATCTCGTCGCAGAACTTCCGGATCCGCCCCAGGACACCCTTCGTCTCTTCGGTCCATCCCTTGGGGATGTCGTCCTTGAGGCCGCCGATGCGGTCGAAGTTGGGGTGGAACCGACCGCCGGTCACCGCCTCGATCTGGTTCAGCACGAACTCGCGGTCGCGGAAGGCGAAGAACACCGGGGTTACGGCGCCCAGCTGGACTCCCATGTCGCCGAGGAACAGGACGACGTTGGCGATCCGGGAGAGCTCGAAGAGGAGGGTGCGGATCCACTGGGCACGAGGCGGTGCCTCCACGCCCATGATCTGCTCGGCCGCCAGGATGAACGGCACCTCGTTGGCGAAGCTGCCCAGCCAGTCGATGCGGTTGATGAGCGACGTGACCTGCGGGTAGGTGCGGACCTCGACCAGCTTCTCGTAGCCGCGGTGCATGTAGCCCATGATCGGCTCGGCGCGCATCACCCGCTCGCCGTCCAGCTTCACGACGATGCGCAGCGTGCCGTGCGTGGCCGGGTGCTGAGGTCCGATGTTGAGGGTCATGCCCTCGGTCTCGATCTCCAGGTTCACCCGGGCGTCGCTGGCCTGGCCTGCGATGTAGGCGAGCTGGCGGGGGTCGTCCACGGCGGTCATGGGCCCTCCCCCTCGTCGCCGCCGTCGTCCCCGTCTCCGCCGGGCATCAGCTCCACGTCCACGATGCCGGGCCACGGCTTCACCCGTCGGGCCAGGAGCGGGTAGTCCTTGCGGAGGGGGTTCCCCTCGAAGTGCGACGGCAGGTACAGGTGCACCTGGTTGGGGTGGCCCCGGAACGTGATGCCGAACATCTCCCAGGCCTCCCGCTCGTGCCAGTTGGCGCCCGGGTACACGCCGATCCAGGAATCCACCTCAGGCCTCTCCCCGACCAGGTCGGCCTTGAGGGTCACACCCAGGTGGCCGATCGGGTCATGCACCCGGGCCAGGAGCTGGAACCGGGTGGCACCACCGGCGAGGCCCCACTCCATTGCGGCCGGCTCGGCATCCACGGACGGCTCCAGGTCCACCTGGGCATCCATGTCACGCCCGTAGGGCGACGGCATCCAGTCGATGGCCGAGAGGAAGCCGAAGTACGACATGGCGCAGCGGTCCCGCAACGCCCGGCCGGCATCCACCCATGCATCGGCGCTGACCCTCACGCATACCTCGACGCCGGCCTCTACATGAGATTCGACGAGGCCGTCGCCGAGCGCCTCGGCCAGGGCTGCGACAACCGCATCACGACGTTCGTCAACCGGCGGTGCCTCCGTAGCGGAGTCCACGTCCTCGGTTGCCTCAGGTGACGACAATTGGGTCACCCGTCCAGCGTTCGGCCATGTCCTCGGTGGCGATGCGCTCCTGGAGGAGCACGATGCCCTCCAGGAGGGCCTCGGGGCGTGGCGGGCAGCCGGGCACGTAGACGTCCACCGGGATGATCTGGTCGACGCCTTTGGTGACCGAGTAGCTGTCCCAGTAGGGGCCGCCGCAGTTCGCACATGAACCCATGGAGATCACGTACTTGGGCTCGGGCATCTGCTCGTAGAGGCGTCGCACGGCGGGAGCCATCTTGTCGGTCACCGTGCCTGAGACGACCACCAGGTCGGCCTGACGGGGGCTGGCCGGGAATGGGATCACGCCGAGACGCATGACGTCGTAGCGCGGCGAGGCGAAAGCCGCTCCCATCTCGATGGCACAGCACGCCAGGCCCCACTGGTATACCCAGAGCGAGTACTTGCGGCTGACGTTGAGCAATTTGGTAAGCGGCTTCGGCAGCTTGCCGTTCTCCACCAGACCCATCTTCTACGCCTCCTGCCCGCTCAGATCCACCGCAGCAGGCGCTTGCGCCAGGCGTAGAACAGCCCGAGGGCCAGGATGAATATGAAGATGGCCATCTCGACCAGGCCGAACACGTCGTATACCTCGAGGCGGGTGGCCCAGGGGAAGATGAAGACGGCCTCCACGTCGAACAGCACGAACATCAGGGCGAACACGTAGTAGCGGATGTTGGACTGGCTCCACATGTCGCCGTAGGGATCCACGCCGGACTCGTACGTCTTCAGCTTCTGCGGGGTGTCATGAGACGGCCGCAGCAGGCTGCCGAGGCCCAGGAAGGCCGAGACCAGCAGCACGGCGAGGCCGCCGAATACCACCAGCATCAACCAGCTGCGAAGGAAGTCGGACACGGGTGGAAAACCTAGCGAGTCGAGCGGATGGGGGACGACGGACGAGCTGACCTGCCGGGCGTCCCGGGCAGGCTACCGGACGACCACGCAATCACTAAGACCGAACCATTGCCTTCGCCGGCGCTCCCATGTGCCATTCCTCAGCCCCCCACCAGGACCGGAACGGCATCGGAGGCGATGTCCAGGAGGAGTCCCGGGACGAGCCCGATCAGGAGCACCCCGGCGCACGCCACCCCGATGACGACCCTCGTGCCGGCGGGCACCTCGGTGCGGTCGGCGGTGTCCGACTCCGGGGCCTCCAGGTACATGGCGACGAGGATGCGAAGGTAGACGAAGGCCGCCACGGCTGCGGCGGCCATGGCCACCATGGCCACCCAGTAGGTACGCCCCTCGACCACTGCGGCCAGCACGCCCAGCTTGGCCACGAAGCCACCGGTGAACGGAATCCCGGCCTGGCCCAGCAGGAGAACGGTGAAGGCGCCGGCCAGCACGGGCTGGCGGCGTGCCAGGCCCCTGTAGGCATCCAGGCCGTGGGCGGCGTCGCCCCTGCCGCCCACCGTGGTGATCACCGCGAAGCTTCCCGTGGCCAGCAGGGTGTAGACGAACAGGTACACGTAGACCGCTGCGGTGCCCCTTTCGCTGGCCGCCTGTACGCCCAGGAGGATGAACCCGGCGTGGGCTATCGAGGAGTAGGCCAGCATCCGCTTCACGTCGGTCTGGAGCACCGCCACCCATGCTCCGACGACCATGCTGGCAGCGGCCAGCACCGCCACGGCGGGCCGCCAGTCCGAGGCGTGCGTACCCAGCGTCACGACCAGCACCCGCAGCATCGCCGCGAACCCGGCGGTCTTCACGCCGGCGGCCATCCACGCCACGACGGGGCTGGGTGCCCCCTGGTAGACGTCCGGGGTCCAGGCGTGGAATGGCACCGCGGCCACCTTGAAGGCCAGGCCCACCAGCAGCAGGGCGATTCCGGCCAGCAGCATGCCGTCCTGGACCAGGATGGTCGACGCCAGGTACCCGCTGATGTGTGCCATCCGGGTTGAACCGGTGGCTCCGTAGATGAGCGCCATGCCGTACAGGAGAAAGGCCGAGGCGAAGGCTCCCAGCACGAAGTACTTCAGCGCCGCCTCCTGGGATTCGATCCGCCGGAGGTGCAGGGCCGCCATCACGTACACGGCTATCGACAGGATCTCCAGGCCCAGGAACAGGACGATCAGGTCGTCGGCCGACGCCATGACCACGCCACCGGCCGCCGACATCAGCAGCAGCACGTACAACTCCACGCCTGGAAGGTCCTCGCGCCGGAGGTACGGGCGGGCCAGCAGGGCCGTGGCCACCACCGCAATGGCGAGGATGGCGGTGACGAGCACCGTGGAACCATCCACCGCCACCATCCCGCCGAGGAACGAACGCGGGCCGTCCGACTGGACCCTGTCCCACATGGGGACGGTGGCTGTGAGCACGATCAGGCCGGTGACCACGGTCCACGCCTGGGGCAGTGCCTCGGGAAGGCGCCTTACCAGGGATGCGATGGTCAGCAGCAGGAACCCGCCTCCGGAGAGGACGAGCAGCGGCAGCAGCGCCCACCAGATGACCTCGGGGGTTACCACGGGCGGCATCAGTGGTCGTCCCCGGCATCGTCGCCGCCTTCGCCGACCTCTATGTCGGCGCCGAACCGGCTGGTCGGCTCGTGGAACCCGTCCACGTGGGTCTCGATGTGGGCGACGAGGGCATCCACCGACGGTTCCATCCGCTCGATGACCGGCTTCGGGTACACGCCCATCGCCACGATCAGCACCAGCAGCGGGGCCAGCACCAGGCCCTCCCGGAGCTTCAGGTCGGGCATCTCGGCGTTCGCACCCTCGGCGGGCCCGTGGAACACGCGCTGGTAGGCCCAGAGCAGGTAGAGGGCAGCCAGGATCACGCCACCGGTCGCCACGATGGCCAGCCAGCGATGGGCGTTGAAGGTACCCACCAGCACCAGGAACTCTCCCACGAAGCCATTCAGGCCCGGCAGGCCGATGGACGACAGCATGACCAGCGTGAAGACGGCGGCCAGGACCGGTGCCGACTTCTGGAGGCCGCCCAACTCGTCGATCTGGCGGGTGTGGCGCCGCTCGTAGATCATCCCCACCAGCAGGAACAGGGCTGCGGTGGAGACACCGTGGTTGACCATCTGGAGCAGCCCACCCTCGATGCCCTCGGTGTTCAGGGCGAACGTACCCAGCACGATGAAGCCGAGGTGGGCGACCGACGAGTAGGCGACGAGGCGCTTCAGGTCCCGCTGCATCGTGGCCACCACCGCGCCGTAGATGATCCCCACCAGGCCGAGGGTTAGGAACACCGGGGCGAAGAAGTGCGAGGCCTCCGGGAAGAGGTACAGGCCGAACCTCAGGAACCCGTAGGTACCCAGCTTCAGGAGGACGCCGGCCAGGATCACCGAACCGGCGGTCGGGGCCTCGGTGTGGGCGTCGGGCAGCCAGGTGTGCAGCGGGAAGAGCGGCACCTTCACGGCGAAGGCGAGGGCGAAGGAGAGGAACACCCAGCGCGCAGTGGTGGTGCCGAGGCTCTGGGCCTCGGCCAGCTCAACCAGGTCGAAGGTCAGGCCCCCACCGGTGGCATCGGCGTGGAGGAACGCCAGGGCGAGGATGCCGATCAGCATCAGGGCCGAGCCGGCCATCGTGAAGAGGAAGAACTTCGTGGCTGCGTACGCACTGTTCCCATGGCCCCAGCGCCCGATGAGGAAGTACATCGGGACGAGCACGACCTCGAAGCAGAGGAAGAAGACCATCAGGTCCATGGCGCAGAACACGCCGATCACGCCCGCCTCCAGCAGCAGCATCCAGGCGAAGTAGGCCCGGTCGTCGTGGCCCGGGTCGACCGCCAGCAGGGCTATGGGGAAGAGGATCCCGGTCAGGACGATCAGGAAGAGGGAGATGCCGTCCACGGCCAGCAGCCACTGGATGCCCAGGTCCGCCATCCAGGAATGGCGGAACTCGAACTGCATCTCGGCCCCGCGGTCGATGTCGAAGGCGACCACCAGCCAGACGGTCATGGCGGCCACCACCATCGAGGTGGCCACGGCAACCAGCTTGAGCAGTTCGGGGCGGCGGCGTGGCAGCACGACCACCAGCAGGGCACCCGCAGCGGGCACCACGAGGAGGGCGGGCAGGACAGCGAACGGGACTCCGGCGGCGGCCGCCAGCACCGCCATCAGAACGACGTCCTTGAGAGGAACCAGACGACCAGGCCGACCGCGCCCACGCCGACGCCGGCTGCATACGTGCGCACCAGGCCGTTGTGGAAGCGTCGCAGCAGTCGTGCCTCAGCCTTGACCATGGTGGCCACCGACTCGACGGCGCCGTCCACCACGGTGGAGTCGAAGTTCGCCGTGGCCTCGAAGCCGGCCCGGCCGGGCCCACCCATGAAGTTCGACACCAACCGGTCGAAGCGCCAGGCGTCGGCGAGGATGGGCTGCTCGAAGGTCCGGTGGTCGACCCGTCGCTGCAGGTAGGCGGCCACCGCCACCAGGATGCCGACGGCGCCGCCTGCCACGGCAACGGCGGCGAGGACCCAGAGGGTGCCGGTCCCCACGGAGAGGTGGACCTCGTTGCCGAACAGGGTCGGCTCCAGCCAGCCCTCCAGCCGCTTCGTGGCGGCCGAGAACGGCAGCTGGATGAGGCCACCCAGCACCGACAGGACGGCCAGCACGACGAGGGGCAGTCCCATGGTCCAGGGCGACTCGTGCGGGTGGTGGTCGGACCTCGTGGCCACCTGGTCGGGCAACCGGTCGGCAACCGGCCCGATATCGGGTGCGCCGTACAGGGCGAGGGCCGGGAGTTCGGGGCGCTCCCCGGCTGAGGCCACGATTCCGTCGCGTTCCAGGACCGCCGCTTCGTGGGCCGCCCTCGCCGCCACCACGGCCTCGGCCATGTCCGGCTCATCGGTCGCAGCCTCGGAGGCCGTAACGGCGGCAGCCAGGGCAGCGGCAGCAGCCACCACGGCCTCCTCGGCGACGGCGATCGCAGAAGCCCATGCCTCCTCCACCTCGTCGGGTCGCGGGTCGGCGTACCGATGGCGCCCGAAGAAGGTGAGGATCACGAGCCGTGTCATGTAGAAGGCGGTCAGCACGGCCGTGACCAGCCCGACCGCCCAGAGCAGGGGGCTCTCGTTCCAGGCGTAGGCCAGGATCTCGTCCTTGGACCAGAACCCGGCGAACGGCGGCACCCCGGCAATGGCCAGCCACCCGATCACGAACGTCCCGGCCGTCACCGGCATGAGGCGACGGAGGCCGCCGTAGTGGGCCATGTCCTGGTCCCCGTCCATCCCGTGGATGACCGAGCCTGAGCCCAGGAACAGGAGGGCCTTGAAGAAGGCGTGGGTGATCATGTGGAACACCGCCGCCACGTACGCACCACAGCCGACCGCCAGGAACATGTACCCCAGCTGGCTGATGGTCGAGTACGCAAGCACCTTCTTGATGTCGCGTTGCGCAACGGCGATCGTCGCAGCGAACAGTGCCGTACCGGCTCCCGTCCAGGCAATGAGCGTCGGTACCCAGTCGGCGGCGTCCGCGATGATCGGGTTCACCCGGGTGAGTAGGTAGATCCCGGAGGTGACCATGGTGGCAGCGTGGATGAGCGCGGACACGGGGGTCGGACCCGCCATGGCGTCCGGCAACCAGAGGAAGAGCGGGAACTGGGCAGACTTGCCGATCGCCCCGACGAAGAGCATCAGGGCGATGAAGGTGGCCGTGGAGGTGGCCACCGTGCCTGCCGCCGTCGTGTCCAGCACGTCCACGTAGGCGACCGTCCCGAAGGTGGCGAACGTCATGAAGATGGCGAGCATGAAGCCCCAGTCACCGATCCGGTTGGTGATGAAGGCCTTCTTGCCTGCCGAGGCGTTGGCCTCGTCGGTGAACCAGAACGAGATGAGCAGGTAGGAACAGGCACCCACCCCCTCCCAACCCAGGAAGGTGAGGAGCAGGTTGTCGCCCAGCACCAGCATCAGCATGGCGAAGGCGAACAGGTTCAGGTAGGCGAAGAAACGGCGGAAGTCGGCATCGCCGTGCATGTAGCCGATCGAGTAGAGGTGGATCAGGGCGCCCACGCCCGTCACGAACAGGCACATGGTGAGCGACAGCGGATCGGCCAGGAACCCGACGTCGACGGTCAGGTCGCCCGCCGGCACCCACTCGAACAGCGTGGTGACGGACCGGCGGTCGTGCACGTCGCGACCGGCCAGGTCGTAGAACGCCCCGGCGGTGGCGAGGAAGGAGCCGGCCATGGCGCCGGTGGCCAGCCACCCGGCGGTCGGTTCACCCAGGCGGCGACCGCCGAACGTGAGGATCAGGAAGCCGGCCAGCGGAAACGCCGGAACCAGCCATACGAGGTCGAGCATCGCCCTAGCCCCCCAGCACCGAGAGGTCGTCGACCGTGGCGCCCTGTCGGCGGCGCATGATCGCCACGACCACCGCCAGGCCGACCACCACCTCGGAGGCTGCGACGACGAGCACGAAGAACACCGACAGCTGCCCTCCCAGGTCACCCAGTTCGGAACCGAGGCTGACGAAGGTGAGGTTGACGGCATTGAGCATCAGCTCGATGCACATGATCATGATGAGCGGGTTGCGACGGGTGAGCAGCCCGACGGCCCCCATTGAGAAGAGGATCGCCGCCAGCGTCAGGTACCAGGAGGTGGTCACGACCATCACGCGCCCTCCCCTTCGTCGCTGGCATCGGTCGCCTCGACCACGTCCGGCGGCCCGTCATCGCCCTGCTCGCCATCGTCGGCCACCGAGGCGACCACGACGACGGGAAGGGGTGCCAGCGGGCCACGCACCCTGCGAGCCAGCACGACGGCGCCTATGACCGCCACGGTCAGGAGGATGGCCGTCAGCTCCACGGCGAAGACGTAGTCGGTGAAGAGCGCTTCTCCGAGGAGGCGCGTGTTGTCGGCCGCATCACCCAACGCGGTGTTGGCACCATGGGCACCGGTCGGCCCGTCCACGGAGACCAGCAGCGCTGTCAGGAGCATCCCCAGCAGGGAGGCCCCCACGATGGCCGCCACCGGTCGCTGCCCGACTATCGGCTCCACACCCAGGTCCTCGGCACGGTCCACCCCGAGCAGCATGATCACGAACAGGAAGAGGATGACCACGGCGCCGGCGTAGACGATGACCTGGACGGCAGCCAGGAAGGTGGCGTCCTGGAGGACGAACAGCACGGCCACACCGAACAGCGTCTGCACCAGGAACAACGCAGCGTGGACCGGGTTGCGGGACACCAGCACGCCGCCGGCGCCGGTCAGCACGATGGCGGCACTTATCAGGAATACGGCGGCATCCATCAGGCCGACCCCCCATCGACTTCGCCCTCGTCAGCATCCGCGTCGCCGTCGCCGGCCTGTCCCACCTCGGGCGCCCGAACGCCGTAGCCGAGTTCGCCCGACCAGGCCACCCGACCCGAATAGGTCACGTCCCCGCTGGGCGACGTGGCCCGCATCCAGGCCGACGTCATCTCGTCCTCTCCCTCGCGCCAGTCCTCCCACGGGAGTTGGCGGGGGCGACCGGTCTCGGCATCCACCAGCAGTTCGGCCTTCGTGTAGATGGCGTCGGACCGGTTGGTGAACGAGAACTCGAACAGCTTCGTCTCGGTGATGGCCTCGGTCGGGCAGGCCTCGACGCAGAGGTCGCAGTGGATGCAGCGGAGGTAGTTGATCTCGTAGACGAAGCCGTACCGCTCGCCCGGAGACACCGGGGCGTCCTCCGGGTTGTCGGCGCCCCTCACGTAGATGCAGTTGGCCGGGCAGACGCCGGCGCAGAGCTCGCATCCGATGCACTTCTCCATGCCGTCCTCGTACCGGTTCAGGACGTGGCGGCCGTGGAGGCGGTCCGGCTTGGCCCGCTTCTCACGCGGGTACGAGGTGGTGACCCGCTTCTCGAACAGCTTGCGGAAGGTGACGGCGAAGCCCTGGAAGTACCCCATCAGTCCTCCACCCCCTCGTCGACCAGGTCGGCGAGGGCATCGCCGCGCGCCTTCTGGATGGCACCGGTCAGCAGCGCGGCTCCGGCCACCAGGACGGCCACGCCGACCAGCACCACCGGCACCATCGGCCAACCCAGGTCGTCAGCCACGTTCATCGTGGCGATCAGGAGGAACCAGCCGAGGGCCACCGGGATGAGGACCTTCCAGCCGAGGTCCATGAGCTGGTCGTACCGGAGGCGGGGCAACGTGGCCCGAAGCCAGACGAAGCAGAAGAGGAAGACGAAGACCTTCAGGCTGAACCAGAACACCGGCCACACCCAGCCCAGGGTGTCGGTCAGGATCGGGCCGGCGGGGCCACCCAGGAAGAGGGTCACGGCAATGGCCGACATGGTGATCACGTTCATGAACTCGGCCAGGAAGAAGAGGGAGAACCGCAGCGAGCTGTACTCGGTGTGGAATCCGCCGACGAGCTCCTGTTCCGCCTCCACCAGGTCGAACGGCGGACGGTTCAACTCAGCGGTCCCGGCCAGCAGGAAGACCAGGAACGGGACCACGCCGGTGGCCAGCACGTTCCAGCTGCCGGAGACCTGACGGGCCACGATCTCGTGGGTGGACAACGAGCCCGAGGTCAGGAAGACCGTCGCTATGGCCAGGCCCAGGGCCGCCTCGTAGCTGATCATCTGGGCCGAGGCCCGGACCGAGCCCAGCAACGGGTACTTGGAACCCGATGACCAGCCGGCCAGCATCACGCCGTAGACGGCGACGGACGAGAGGGCCAGGAAGAACAGCACCCCGACGGGCGGATCGGCGACCTGCAGGTAGGTGGTCTCGCCGAACCAGGTGACGGTGCCGTCGCCGGAGAAGTCTCCCCCGATCGGCACGATGGAGAACACCAGGAAGGCTGGCACCAGCGACAGGTACGGAGCCAGCTTGAAGACCACCCGATCGGCCCTGTCCGGGATCAGGTCCTCCTTGAAGAACAGCTTGATGCCGTCGGCCAGCGTCTGGAGGATGCCGAACGGTCCGGCTTCGGCCGGTCCGATCCGGTTGTGCATGTCGGCGACCAGCTTGCGCTCGAACCAGACCATGAGCATCACCGACACCAGCAGCAGGATGAACGCCATCACCACCTTGATGAGCACGATGCCGACGATGCCCGGACCTATGGCGCCGTCCAGGAGGGGGTCGGCGGCCAGGACCAGGGGAGCCGCCAGCGTGGCCGGGCTCATCGCCTCACCAGCTTCACGTCGGTGACGGGTGCTCCGGCGTCGAGCAGAGCAGCCACGTCGACACCCGGCTGGTTCACGAGGAGGTGGACGGTCCCGGCGGCCACACCGGCATCGGCCACCACCGGGACCTGGATGGTCCCCTTCGGGACCACAAGGTCGACCACCTCGCCGTCGACGATGCCTAGGCGCTGCATCTCGGCGGGCTCCAGCGCTGCGCGGGCACCGGGCGCCAGGCCTGAGAGGGAGGGGCTGTGGGCCACCAGGACCCCTGTGTCGTACATGGACCGCGTGGCGACGAGGCGCAGCGCCGAGGGCTGACGGGCCGGGACGAGGGTGGGCTCCGGCCGGACCAGCGCCAGGCCACCCATGACCAGGACGCCCTCCGTCGACTCGGCGGCGATGGCCTCGGACGAGAGGTCGGCATGGACCGCCGAGACGGCGGTCAACTCGGCCCACACGTCCTCAGACGACATGAAGCCGAGGTCGGTACCGAGGCGGTCCGCCAGGTCCACGGCGATCATCCAGTCGGGGCGCGACGTGCCCGGTGAGGTGACCTTTCGGACGACCCGGCTGACCCTGCCCTCCAGGTTGGTGAAGGTGCCGTCCACCTCGGTAGGTCCTGCGGCCGGCAGCACCACGTCGGCACTGGCCACCGTCCCCGTGGCGAACAGGTCGATGGCGATCACGGTGCCCGCTCCGTCCAGGGCCCTACGGGCCAGGTCGCGGTCCGGGACGTCGGCCAGCAGGTCTGCGCCCAGGAGCACCAGGACGTCGACCTGGCCGTCGGCTGCGGCCTCCAGCGTTGCGAGGGTGTCGCGGCCGACGGCGTCAGGGACTCCGGGCCAGGCGTCCGCGAACCGATCTGCGTCGGCCAGCGTGGTCCTGCCCGGGAGGAGGCCCGGCGCCAGGCCCATGTCCATGGCGCCGTGTACGTTGCCCCGCCGCAGCAGGGAGAGGAAGCGGGCATCGGGAAGGTGGTCGTGGAGCGCAAGGGCGGCGTCGACCACCGGTCCGGCAGCCTCGGCCAACGAGGGGCGACCCAGCAGCACGGTGATCGGACCGGTCGCCGCGGCGAGGAGCTCGCCTGCGCCAACCACGTCTCCAGCCGATCGACCCTGCACGCCTCCCGATGACCCGCCCCCGAACATGGCCGCCACGACCTCGGCGGCCTCCCCGGGCTGCACCCTCAGCGAGTGGGCGGCATGGTCGGTGAGGCCGGTCCGGCGCTGCGTCAGCTCGATCAGGGTTGCGCCGTCATGGACGACCGCGTGGCGGAGGCGGAGGTAGAGGGCGCCGAGTTCCTCCTTGGGATCCGGCCCGAGCAGGACGATGGTGCCACCGGCGGTGCAGGCCTCGTCGATGGTCGCCCGGGGCAACCCCAGGAGCAGGTCGGCGGGAAGGCCGTCTCCCAACTGGGAGTCCACGTGGTCGGTTCCCAGGACGCCCTTGGCCAGCTTCGCCCAGGCGTACTGGGACTCGTTGGTCAGCCGGGCGCCACCCACCACCGCTATCCGGTCGGCCGGAGCGGAGCGGAGTGCCCCTGCGGCGACGTCCAGGGCCTCGCTCCATGGCGCAGCCACCAACTCGGCTCCATCCCGGCTGCGGTTGCCGAGCGCGTCGCCCCGCAGCAGCGGGGTGGCCAGCCGGTCCTCATGGTCGTATGCCTCGAAGACGAAGCGTTCCTTGTCGGACAACCAGCCCCAGTTGACGGCGTCGGCGTCCACTCCCTGGAAGCGGAGTACCCGGTTACGCGACGACTGGACGGAGATCCGGCTGCCGACGCTGTCCAGGGTGCTGGTCGACTCCACCTCCTCGAGGTCCCACGGGCGGGCCTTGAACCTGTACGGGAGGGCGGTCAACGCACCCACCGGACAGACCTGGACCGTGTTGCCACTGAAGTAGGACGAGAAGGGCAGGTCCGGGAACGTGTTGACCTGGGTCTGGCCGCCACGGGCCATGAAGTTGATGAGCTGGTCGCCGGCCACCTCTCCGGCGAAACGTGTGCACCGGTCGCAGAGGATGCACCTTTCCCTGTCCAGGTTGACGTTGTCGTTCACCTTTATGGGCTTCTCGAAGTGGTGCTTCTCCTCGACGAACCGGCTCTCGCCGGGACCGAAGGCCATGGTCTGGTCCTGGAGCGGGCACTCGCCGCCCTTGTCGCAGACCGGGCAGTCCAACGGGTGGTTGATGAGCAGGAACTCGAGGACGCCATCCTGGGCCTTGCGGGTCCGGTCGGACTCGGTCTCCACGACCATCCCGGGCGTGCACTCCAGCATGCAGGACGGCTGCAGAGCCGATCCCCGGCCGGTGTCGACGTCCACGAGGCACATGCGGCACATGCCGACCGGCCTCATCCGGGTGTGGTGGCAGAACCTGGGGATGTAGGTGCCGGTGCGTTCACAGGCATCGATGAGCAGCTCGCCCGGATTGGCCATGACCGTCTCACCGTCGACCACGATGGACACCTGGTCCCCGTCCGCCTGCGGGCTCATGACCCGGCCCCCCCTGCGGTTACGGGCGCGGCGGATACCGGGATCGTGTCGCCCCGGGTGATCTTGGCCTCGAACTCGTGACGGAACCTGCGGATGGTCGACACGATGGGCGCCACCGATGAGGGGCCCAGCGGGCAGATGGTGGTCTGGCGGGGCGGGAAGGGCACGACCTCGAGGCCCTCGGCGGTGTGGGCCGCCACCGGGTAGGGCCCGGGGCTGATGTTGTCGCCCACGTCCAGCAGGAGGTCGATGTCCGACGGTCGCCCGTGGCCGTCCAGGATCCGCTGGAGGATCTTCTCCTCCCAGCCCGTGCCCTCGCGGCACGGCGAGCACTTGCCACACGACTCCCTGGCGAAGAAGCGCACCAGGCGGTGGCAGGCCTTCACCGCATCGGTGCTGTCGTCCATGACGATGATGGCACCAGAACCCAGCATCGATCCGGCGGCGCCCACATCGGCGGCCTCGAGCGGCACGTCCAGGTGCTCCTCGAAGAACCACGGGGCCGAGCCACCACCGGGGATGAACATCTTCAGTTCGTGTCCCTCGCGGATGCCCTGGCAGAAGTCCTCGCCGTAGAAGAGGTCGCGGAACGTGGTGACGCCCTGTTCCACCTCGTACACGCCGGGCCGCTTCACGTGGCCCGACACGGCGAACATCCGGGTCCCGGGAGAGGACTCTGAGCCGTACCGGCGGTAGGCGGCGGCCCCGTGCTCGAGGATCCACGGCAGGTTGGCCAGCGTCTCGACGTTGTTCACGATGGTCGGCTTGCCGTACAGGCCGATCGCCGCCGGGAAGTAGGGGGGCTTCAGGCGGGGCATTCCACGGTTGCCCTCGAGGCTCTCGATGAGGGCCGTCTCCTCGCCGACGATGTAGGCACCGGCTCCCCAGTGGAGGACGATGTCCACGGAGAAGTCGGAACCCAGGATCTCGCGCCCCACGTAGCCGGCGGCATAGGCCTCGTTCAGGGCGGTGGCGATCCTCTCCTGGGCGAGTGCCATCTCGCCGCGCACGTACAGGAAGCACTGCGACAGGCCGAGGGCGTAGCAGGCGATCAGGGAACCCTCGATGAGCTGGTGGGGGTCGCGCTCCATGAGGAGGCGGTCCTTGTAGGTGCCGGGTTCGCTCTCGTCGCCGTTCACGACCAGGTACCGGGGCCAGACGCCCTCCGGGCAGAACCCCCACTTGACGCCTGCTGGGAAGCCGGCGCCGCCGCGACCCAGCAGGGTCGCTTCGCGGACCTCACCGTGGACGTCGGCCGGTCGCTTCGCCAGCGCAGCCTTCAGGCCCACGTACCCGCCGGTGGCCTCGAAACGGGCGAGCGTGTGGGAGTCCTCGTAGCCGAAGCGCGAGGTGACCAGCTTCGGCCCGCCGTTGTCGACGTAGCCCGCCGCGTGGGGGACGTATGAGGATCCCATCGTCACCCCTCCCCCGCCCGGTCGGCCGCCAGCCAGAGCGGTGCACCGACCACGTCCTCGGGAGCCTCGACGCCGGCCCGTCGGTCGTCCGGGATGTGCTGCCGAACCCGCCCGAGGGTGCCGTGCTCCGGTAGCTCTCCGTCGTCGCCGGCGGCTCCATGGTGGATGGGGCTGCGGCCGGCCCGGATGTCGGCGACCACCTCGTCGAAGGAGCCTGTCGTCGCCCGGTGGAAGTACCGGTAGTTGACCGTGAAACAGGGCGCCTCGGTGCAGGCCGCCACGCACTCCACGTCCTCCAGGGTGAAGAGTCCGTCCTGGCTGGTCCCACCGGCCCTCACGCCGAGGCTGGCCTCGGCATGTTCGAGCAGTTCCTCGCCACCCAGCAGCTGGCAGGACACGTTGGTGCAGACGTTGACCACGTACTTCCCGACCGGATGGAACTTGAACATCTCGTAGAAGCTGGCCGTACCCAACACCTCGGCCGGCGTGGACCCGGTCAGCTCGGCAATCTGGACCATCGCCGCAGGCGTCACCCACCCCTCCTGCTCCTGGGCCAGGTGGAGGAGGGGGATGGCGGCCGAGCGCGCACGCGGGTAGCGGGAGATGACCTCCCGGGCCAGCCGCTCGTTGTCGGAGTTGAAGAAGGTCACCGGTCGACCTCGCCCATGATCGGGTCCACCGAGGAGATGACGGCCACGCCGTCGGCGATCAGGCCACCCTCCATCAGGTGGGGAAGGGTCTGGAGGTTCACGAAGCTGGGGCCACGAATGTGCATTCGGTAGGGCTTGGGGCCGCCATCCGAGACCAGGTAGCAGCCCAGCTCGCCACGTGGCGACTCGACAGCCGCATAGGTCTCGCCCTGGGGCACGTGGAAGCCCTCGGTGAAGATCTTGAAGTGGTGGATGAGGGCTTCCATCGACTCGTCGATGCGGGCCCTGGGCGGCGGCGTGACCTTCTTGTCCTGCACCCGGTAGTCCCCGGCGGGCATGAGGTCCAGGATCTGTTCGGCAATCCGCAGGGATTCCCTGATCTCGTTCTGGCGGATGGCGTAACGGTCGAACGAATCGCCGTGGGTTCCCACGATGACGTCGAACTCGACCTCGTCGTAGGCCAGGTAGGGCTGGTCCCGACGCAGGTCCCAGGCGTAGCCGGTGGATCGCAGGATGGGCCCTGTGGCGGACAGGGCGAGGGCCTCGGCCGGGGTGATGACGCCGACGCCGTGTAGGCGACCCCGGAAGATCGGCTGCCCGGTCAACAGCTTGTCGTACTCGTCCAGGCGGGGCGGTATCAGCTCCAGGAGGCGCCGCACGTCGGCCTGCCAACCATCGGGCAGGTCGGCGGCCACGCCACCGGGCCGGATGTAGTTGTGGTTCATCCGAAGGCCGGTCACCTTCTCGAAGAAGCGCAGTACCTCCTCGCGTTCCCGCCAGCCGTAGATCATCATGGAGACGGCCCCCAGGTCCATGCCGTTGGTGGCCTGGAACAGCAGGTGCGACGAGACCCGGTTCAGCTCGCACATGAGCATCCGGATCCAGGTGGCGCGTGGCGGTACGTCCAACTCCAGGAGCTGCTCGACGGCCATGGAGAAGGCCAGCTCCGAGAAGAGCGGCGCCGCATAGTCCATGCGCGTGACGTTGGTGGGGCCCTGCAGGTAGGTGAGGTCCTCGGCGGTCTTCTCCATGCCGGTGTGCAGGTAGCCGATGACCGGCTTGCACCTCAGGATCGCCTCGCCCTCCATCTCCAGCATGAGCCGGAGCACCCCGTGGGTGGACGGGTGGGATGGCCCCATGTTGAGGATCATCCGCTGGTCGGCGATGTCACCGGTCGGTGGATCGTCGGGACTGCCGGCCAGCACCGCTGCCTCGGCCTCGCTGAGGCGCAGCACGGCGCTGGTCTCGTCACGGCGGTACACGCGCTCGGAGGGACCCAGGTCGGTCCGGCCCGGGCCCATGGGGCTGGTCGCCTGCTCTGCCACGTCGCTCATCGGGCTGAGGGCGCGTCCCTGAACTGGACCGGGATCCGGCCCATGGACACGTCACGTCGCAGTGGATGGCCCTCCCAGTCCTCCGGCATGAGGATCCGGGTGTGGTCGGGATGGCCGCTGAAGGACACCCCCAACAGGTCCCAGGCCTCGCGTTCCATGGCCTCCGTCCCGGGGTACAGGTCGAAGAGCGACGCCACCTCCGGATCGGACTCCGGCACCTGGGTGCGGAGCCTGACGCGTCCACCGGTGGCATGGGAGAGCAGGCTGGCGACGACCTCGAACCGTTCCGGTCGGATGCCCTCGGGCAGGTCGGTCCGGCCCGGGTGGGCCGAGTAGTCCACGACCGTCAGGTCAATGGCCATCACATAGCCGTCGTCACGACAGGCGGACACCGTCTCGTACCAGCGGTCCACTGGTGGGTGCAGGACCATCTGGCCGAAGGACTCGGTCACCGGGACGCCCCAGGCGGTCGGACCAGCCGGTTCCGCTGCGGTGTCATCCGGCGAGGAGGGCTCCACGTCTGCTCCACCCGCCGCAGGATCGCTCATCGGGAACCCAGCTCCACCGGCTGTTCACCCTGGACGTCGGGTACCTGTAGCTGGATGCCGGCACCGCCGTTGGATTCCGTACGGCGTCGGGTCAGCTCGCCGTTCTGGATGTTGTCGTGCAACGTCAGGATGGCGTGCATGAGGGTCTCCGGGCCGGGCGGACAACCGGGTGCGTAGACGTCGACCGGCACGACCTGGTCCACGCCCTGGACGATGGCGTAGTTGTTGAACATGCCTCCGCTGGAGGCGCATACGCCCATCGAGATGACCCACTTGGGCTCCATCATCTGGTCGTAGATCTGCCGGAGGATCGGTGCCATCTTCTGGGAGACGCGGCCGGCCACGATCATCAGGTCGGCCTGGCGCGGCGAGGCACGGAACACCTCCATGCCGTAGCGGGCCAGGTCGTAGTGGGCTGCCCCGGTGGCCATCATCTCGAGCGCGCAGCAGGCCAGGCCGAAGGTGGCGGGCCAGCAGCTGCGGGCACGCGACCACTTCACCAGGTCCTCGATCCGGGACGTCACGAAGTTGTGCTCAAGGCCCTCGAGGCCGTCACTCATGACGTGGCTGACGTCGCCGATCAGCGGAATGCGTGCCATCAGGCTGCGAACCCCCTGCCGTCGTCCCGGCCCTCGAGGCCGACCACGCGTACGCCGACCCGACGGATCGTGCTGCTGGTCGTACGGGTTGCGGAGACGGCCGCATCGTGCCTGACACGCTTCACCGGCCCCCACTCCAGGGCCCCGTTGCCGATGAGGTACACGAACGACTCGAAGACCGCAGCGGAGAAGAGCAGCACCGCCACCAGCCCGGAGAGGCCGAGACCCCGGTGGGCAATGGCCCACGGGTAGAAGAAGATGATCTCGATGTCGAAGACGATGAAGATCATCGCCACCAGGAAGAAGCGCACGGGGAAGCGTTCGGGCGTCTCCCGGCCGGGGATGATGCCGCACTCGTAGGGGGCGGCCTTCCGGTCGTTGGGGCTGCGTGGCGCCAGCAGTCGCGACGCCACGAAGCTGACGGCGGCGAACAGGACCGTCAGGAACAGCAGGAGGACGATGGGGAGGTACTGGCCCAGCACGTCAGGCTCCTCCGGCTTCGCCGTGGGCCGGGGATCCGGTCACCGGATCAGGCCTTCGCAGTCTCGAACTCCTCACGTCGTGACATGAGCTCCCTGTCACGCACGTGGAGCCAGTAGCAGAGGGTGAGGAATATCAGGAATGATCCGATCGTCACGAGCGCCGGACGGAGTCGTACCCAACCGAGGTCCCTGACCATGATGACCGACACGACCGGCTCCTCGGGGTCCACCACCGGTCGGGGCGGCACCTCACCCGGAGTCACCTCCTGGTAGAGCACCCCCTGCAGCTGCACGACCGTGTAGCGGGTGGGATGGGTGATGCGGGCCGTGTTGGTGATCCAGAGGGTTATCCGGTCGAGACGGTTCGGATCGTCCTCCAACTCGGGCTTGCCGCCCATGGTGTAGGCGTCGAGGAGCTTGTAGTCGGCCGAGCTGGCAAAGCCCAGGTCCGGATGCGACATGACGTCAGCGGCAGCCTGGGCCTGGGCGTCCCCGGCCTCCGTGGTCGCCAGGAGGCGCCACGGACCCAGGTTCCGCAGGCCCGCGGCGTCGGTCACGTTGCGCGCCACGGCGGCCAGCTCGGAGCGGGTGGTGGTCTCGTTGCGGAGCTGGCGATCGGCACGCAACTCGACAAGGGCCTCGGCGCTCAGGTCGGGGTTCTCATCAGCGGTCGGCAGGGTGGCGAAGTTGGCAATGGCCACCACGTCGCCTGATGCCAGGAGGAGCTCGTAGGCGGTCGGCATCTCGTTGGAGTTCGGTAGCAGGCGGGCGGAGTCCAGGCCACTGGCCCTCAGGTCCCCGACATTGATGTCCACAGTCTTCCAACTGGGGTCGTCGCCCTTCCAGCCTGAGCCGTACATCCACCATGCGCTGCCGAGGATGGCCATCCAGCCCATGAGGGCCGCGGCTGCCATCAGCGTGGCCAGACGGATCCCCGAGTTGGTGACGATTATGAACCACACGGAGCCGAGTAGGACGACGAAGCCGGTGGCTACGACGAGGATGCCGCTGATCTCGGGGTTCCAGGCCAACCCCGCAAGCGTGACCAGGGTGCCCATCAGAGGCTCCTCTCGTACGCCACGATGGCGGCGATCTGTTCAGGGGTGAGGATCCGACTGCGATCCACGGTTCCGATCACCTTGAGTTCGTCGATGCGACCGCCGAAGCCGGGCATGCCGCCGGTGCCGGACCGGGCGTTGCCGTAGCCGGTGCCGATCTCCGAACCCGTGGAGACGAATCCCTCCTGGCCACCGGCGGTCGGGAAGTGCGTCTCGATGCCCTTCAGGCTGGGACCCACGTGGCCCGTGGCCGGCTGGTAGCCGGTGAGGACACCCGCCTCCACGAGGCCGGGCCATTCGGCCATCAGGTCCGCCGTCGCCTCAGCGTCGGATGCCCCGTAGGAGAAGCCGGGGGTGTGGCAACGCGCACAGGCGTTGGCGCCCTGGGCGGCGGGATTGTTGAAGAGGAGCTCGCCGTAGGCCAGGTAGTCGGGGCTGGAGGGATCGGCGGCTCCAGCCAACCAGGCGTCGATCGCAGCATCCACGTCGGCGCTGTCCGCCAGACCGGGATCGGCTGACCTCACGATCTTCCTGACACCGGGGCGGAGGCCACCGAGTATCTGGTCTGCCGCCTCCTCGGGCGTGAGCTGTATCGACCGCAGGTACACGACCAGCTGGTGTACCTGCTGCGTCGTGAAGGGGCCACCACCGGGAAGGCCCCACGCGGGCATGGGCGTTCCCGGACGGCCGTAGTTGAGGATGTTCCTCACCTCGGACTCGTCGAATCGGCTCAGCACGGTCGTCAGCGCCGGCGCCTTCCACTCGACCTGGGCCACGAACCCGCCGTCCACGTCGGTGATCGTGTACGAGGCGACACCACCGGTTCCGCCCGGACCGTGGCAGCTCACGCAGGCCTCCTCGAAGTTTCTGGCCCCACGCGTCTCGAAGCGGCTCACCCAGTCACGGGCGGCGTTGTCCTGGCGGGCCGGCTCCATCAGCCAGTAGAGGGGCAGGATCAGCGAGACGATGGTCAGGGTCACCAGCGACCAGGCCAGGTTCCGGTCCAGGAAGCGGGTCTCCAACTCGTCGTCATCAGCATGGGGCACGCGGTTGGGCGCCAGGTCGATCTCGGAACCGACCTCCCTCTTGCCGATGCGGAAGCTGAACAGGATGTAGGTACCCATGCCCACCAGCACGATGGACGCGATGACCCAACCGACGGTGCGTTGGGTATTTGCGAGGATGAGAGCGGTCATCGGGTTCTCGGGGTTCTCCTGGTCGCGGGACGGCTAGTGGCCGTCAGCCTGACCAATGCAGTTCGGACCCTCGGCCTCCTGGCCGGTGGTGTTGGTACCGATGGGCGGTCCCTGGACGATGGTCCCGGTGTCCACGGTCAGGACGCCGTCGACCACCGACATGGCGAAGCGGTCCATCCCCCGGGGGGCGGGACCTCCACGCTTCTCACCGACCTGGTTGTACTTCGAGCCGTGGCACGGGCACTCGAACCACTGCGAGGACACGCAGTTGGGGACCCGGCAACCCAGGTGGGGGCACTTCTGGTACAGGGCGATGATGCCCGAGTCGAAGCCACCCTCGACCCCGGCGGTCATGCCGGCCAGTTCGGGTGCCGAGTACATCGCCCGGGCCTTCTCCACCGAGCCGTTCGGATAGGCGGTGAGCCACATCCGGCCCTCGGGCTTGTAGAGGAACCCGTTGTTGGCATTGATGTCGGCCAGCAGCTCGACGAGGTTGCCGACCTTCAGCTTGGCACCGAAGCCGCTCACGCCCTGGGGCCAGAGGAAGGCGAGGCTCGCACCGCCGAAGCCGGAGAGGCCGAAGCCCATCATGCCCACGAGGCTGCGGTTGAAGAACTGGCGACGGCTGACGCCGACGGCGATCGGATCCGGTGCCACGAAGGGCTCCAGTGGCGCCGACGGGACCGGAACGACCTCGGCACGGGCCGCAGCGGCTGCCGCCTCCACCTCACGACCGGTACGAGCCGTCTCGCCACCGCCGGAGAGGGCCGGGTTGGCGATATCACGGCGACGGGCCTCACGGGACAGCCCGGCAGCGCTCCGATCACGCCGCTTCGAGGCGCCGACGATCACGACGACGGCCAGGACCACCAGGAGGATGACGGCAATTACGACGCCCACTGGTCAACTCCTGTGGTCGATCGGGAAGCGGTACGGGGGATCACGGCGATCACAACTCGAAGAAGAGGCCGGCGTTCCATGGGAACACGAAGTTGAATCCTGGGCCCCGGAAGAAGGATCCGATCATGACCAGCACCGCCCAGAACATGAGGTGGACGGTCATCAGGGAGATGGCGAACTTGCGGTCCTCGGGTCGCTTCGACGGGTTCTTGTCGATGTAGGGCGCCATTATCAGGAGGAACAGCCCGATGCCGGGGATGGTCACGCCGGCCACCATCGGGTGGAACATGGTGAGCAGTTCCTGCAGGCCCAGGAAGTACCAGGGTGCCTTGGAAGGGTTCGGCGTCTTGTTGAAGTCGGCCAGCTCCAACAGCGGTGCGTTGACGAAGATCGAGAACAGCAGGGTGAACAGCGTGACGGCCAGGGCCGCGAGGAACTCGGCCACGAGGAGGTGGGGCCACACGTGGACCTTGTCGACCGGCGTGGCTCGCGTGTCCTGGATCGAGCCCGACTTGACGACGGTGAGCAGCCGCTGGTTGTGGCCGTCGGGGCCACTACCACCTACCGGCACTGCCGGTACCCCGGCCGGGGTCGCCGGCATGTCGGCTGCGGCGGTACCGCGGTCCAGGAGATGGCTGGGGATCTTCTCGTCGCCCGCCGGCGCCGTGCCTGCCGGGGAATCGGCTGAAGGAGCGTCACCGGCCGGCGTGTCGCCGCCCGCGGCGGCCTGCGCCTTGGCCTTGGCGGCCTCGGCCCGCTTCCTGAGGTGTTCGGGGATCTCGGTCATGCGTGGGTCCTCGGCCTACAACGGTCCGGAGATGCCACCGTCCTTGCGGACCCGCCAGAAGTGGATCGCAAGGAAGATGACAAGCACGAATGGAAGCATCAGGACGTGGAGGGTGTACCAGCGGAGCAGGGTGTCGGTACCGATCTCGACGCCGCCGAGCAGCACGAACCGGACCTGTTCACCGAACACGGGGGTGAAGCCCATCATGTTCGTTCCCACGGTCACCGCCCACAGGGCCAGCTGGTCCCAGGGGAGCAGGTATCCGGTGAACGAGAGCAGCAGGGTGAACTGCAGCAGCATCACGCCGATGACCCAGTTGAACTCCCGGGGTGGCTTGTAGGCCCCGTGGTAGAAGACCCGTGCCATGTGCAGGAAGACGGACAGCACCATGAGGTGGGCCGCCCACCTGTGCATGTTCCTGACGAGCAGGCCGAAGCCGACGGCGGTCTGCAGGGTCTGGATGTCATTCCAGGCCTGCGCGGCGGTCGGCCGGTAGAAGAACATCAGGAAGATGCCGGTGACCGTGAGGTGTATGAACAGGAAGAAGCTGAGACCACCCAGGCAGAGGGTGTAGCTGACCTTCACAGCGTGGCGCTTCACCTTCACCGGGTGGAGGTGGTAGAGCACGCTGTTCATGATCACGTAGGACCGGTTGCGGGGACTGTCGCTGTAGCCCTTCCGGAATATCGAACCCGGTCGGAATATGGAACTCCAGGCCTGCGAGGCCTGGACCTGTTCCGACAGCTGGCTCATGCCACCAGATTTCTTGTCGTCAGCCACGTCGTTCGTTCTCCTGTGGAGCCATCGTTCTAGTTTCCATACGTTCCACCTAGGCCAACCGCATCCCGTAGCCGTAGCCGTAGCTGGCGGTCCGCTGGTGCGCGTCGCCGTCGGCGGCCGGATCGGTGCACTTCCCGAGGATTATCACGCCCGTCGGGCACCGGTCGACGCAGAGGGCACAGCGTGTACACACGTCGTCGTCGATGGTGAAGATGACGTGGTCACTGGGGTCGGTGCCGGGCTGCTCGGTCCCGATCGACTCTGCCACGGCATCCGGGGAGACCATGTGTATGCACTTCCACGGGCAGATGTCGACGCAGCCCTCGCACATGATGCACTCGGACTGGTCGATGTGGATGAACTGCTTGACGCGGTTGTTGGCCTGCATCCAGTCGGCATCCACCTCGCGGAGTACGTAGTCGTCGACGAACGTGGGATGTTCCGGGTTGGCATCGGTGACGCTCACGAGCCGACGCCTTCGGTGACGAGCGGGCGGCCGTACTCGGAGGTGGGCGCGGGGACGTCGGTCTCCTGGCCACGGTTCTGCCACTGCCGCCACATGACTACGTTGCCGCCGAGGGCCACGCCGTAGATGGCGACTGCAACCAGGTCGCGGATCACCCGATAGGTCAGGGTGAACGGGATGCCCCACTCGACGATGCCCCGGTCGCCTGTCCATGGGAGCCGGGGGCCGACCAGGAAGCGGTCGGGCCGCCAGTTCAGCTCGCTGTCCGCCCAGGTCAGCCACTGGTGCGGCACCACTCCGTAGACCCACCAGAAGATGAAGAACACGTACCCGGCGAAGAGCATCGCCTCTCCCCAGGTGAAGGCCTTGTCAGCCGGGGTGCGCTTGCGGTACCAGTCGGCGCCGCCCACGAGGAAGACCAGCACGACGATTGACGTCACGAACGCGACCATCGACCCCTGCCCTCCTAGGTGGCTCCGGCGGACTTAGTGAAACAGTGCACAAGGTGTGCGCGCACCATGCTAACGGCTGGGCCACCGACACGCTGGCCCGGTCCGGGAACCGGAACGGGCCGTTGCGACGGTGCTTTCGGTGCAGGTTTCTATCACGGAGGCCCCGGGACCCACCACCTCCGGAGGTGCCCTATCCACGGGAACCCGGTTGCTCCGCCAGGTGGTGTCAGACCGCACCATCCGGGACTATCCACGACGTCACGGACCCGGCGGGCCGGGTGGTCCGCTCTTCGCACGCCGGCCTACAGTGCCCGCTAGCCTGCCGGTGTCCCAGAGCTGGACAACCGCAAGTCCGAGGGCCCGCCACCACGATCGGCGGCCCCGCCTGACTCCTCCGGAGCCCACGTTGACCGAGATCCCCGAGCACCTCCTGAAGCGGGCCCAGGCCGCCAAGGCCAAGGCGGCCGGCGAAGAGGCGGACACCGGTTCCGGCGATGCCGTCCCGGCCGCTGCGTCCACCCCCGCCGCACCAGCCGCCCCCTCCGCCCCCACACCGGTCGCCGACGCCGCACCGGCACCCGTCGCCCCCTACGTGGCGGCAGCGCACGCCCGCCGGAAGATCCCCTGGTGGGCGGCCGGCACCCTGATGCTGCTCCCCATCTGGGCCATCGCCTACGTGGGCACGCTGGAACGACCACCGGAGCAGACCACGGGCGTCCTGGCCACGGGAAGCCACGTCTTCGAGGCCCGCTGTGCGAGCTGCCACGGCGCCACGGGCGGCGGCGGTAGCGGCTACGCCCTGGCCGACGGCGAGGTGCTCGCCACCTTCCCGACCGCAGCAGCCCACATCCTGTGGGTGGCCACCGGCTCCGACGTTGTCGGCCTCGGCAACCCGTACGGCGACCAGGCCCGGGGCCGGATCGTCGAAGGCGGCATGCCCGCCTGGGGCGACGTCCTGACCGTCGAGGAGATCATCGGCGTGGTCCTCCACGAGCGTGCCCGGCTGAGCGGTTCCACCGATGACGCCGACCTGGCCCAGGCCATAGACGACGCCGTCCACCTCGGCGAGCTGGACCTGCAGGGCCACCTCGACCCGACCACGGTCACCGTCGACGAGATCCAGGAACTCCTGGATTCCGTCGCCGACGGCGGACACTGATCCGACGGCCCCCACGGGGCCGACCGGAACCCCACCGACCAGGCCACCAGCCATGACAGACACGTCGCCGGAGCAGCGGGTACACGACCTCCTGGTCATCGGTGGAGGCCCCGCCGGAGCAGCCACCGCCTACTGGGCGGCCACCGCCGGCCTCGACACCGTCATGATCGAGCGCAAGACCTTTCCGCGCGACAAGACCTGCGGCGACGGCCTGCCCCCGAGGGCGGTCCACCAGCTGGACGAGATGGGGCTTGGCGCCATCCTCGAGGGCTACCACCGGTTCGACGGGCTGCGGGCCATCGCCCACGGGCGCACCATGGAGATGGCCTGGCCCGACCACCCCGTCTACCCGTCGTACGGCTACGTGGTCCGGCGCTGCGACCTGGACGCCTTCGTGGCCGACCACGCGGTGGGCGCCGGCGCCACCCTCCTCCAGGGCACCGAGGGGCTACGACCACTGGACCCCCCGTCCGGATCGCCGAAAGGGGCGATAGGCGGCGCCGTCGTGCTGGACAAGGCCAACGGCAACGAGCACGAGATCCGGGCCAGGCACGTCGTCATCGCAGACGGGGCCAACTCCCGCTTCGGTCGGGTCCTGGGAACGACGAGGGACCGTACGTACCCGATGGGCATGGCCATCCGTGGCTACTTCGAGAGCCCCCTCCACGACGACCCCTGGATCGAGTCGTCGCTGGACGTCCGCGACCGCAATGGCAACGCCATGCCCGGCTACGGCTGGATCTTCCCGGTGGGCAACGGAACCATCAACGTGGGCATCGGGCTGCTCTCGACCTTCCGCGACTATCGCGAGGTCAACACCAGCCACCTGTTCGAGGAGTTCGCCCACACGCTCCCGGAGCACTGGCAGATCGACCCGACCCGCCCGATCGCACCGCCGACCGGTGGTCGCCTGCCCATGGCCGGTTCGGTCGGACCCAAGGCCGGACCCAACTGGCTGGTGGTCGGGGATGCAGCCGGGGCGGTCAACCCGTTCAACGGCGAGGGAATCGACTATGCCTACGAGACGGGTCGCCTGGCCGCCGGCCTCATCGCGGAAGCCGCCGCCCGGGGTGACGACGCCGTGCTGGCCCGCTACCCCGACCTGCTGGACGAGGAGTACGGGCTCTACTTCAAGGTGGCCCGCCTCTTCGCGAAGGTGATCGGCAACCCGACCCTGATCCGGGAGCTGACGCGGGTGGGGATGCGGTCCCAACCCCTCATGGAGTGGGCGCTGCGGGTGATGGCCAACCTCCTACGGGACGAGGACCGGGGCGCCGCCGAGGCGGCCTACTCGGCGATCGCCGGCATGGTCCGCCTGGTCCCCGACCGCCTCATCGCCTCCTGAACCCCACGGCATCGACCGGTGGTCGAACCGGATGACCGACGGGCGGCTCCGGTCCGGGGGAGAATGACCGGCATGACCGGCTCGACGACCACCGCCGCCTGGATGGCCCTGGCCCGCCACCGCGACGACGGCATCGCTCCACTCGGAAGGCTGCTGGGCGAGGACCCGGGCCGCGCCACCCGCCTGGGCATCGAGGTGGGCGACCTCTGGATCGACCCGTCCCGCCAACAGGTGACCGACACGACCCTCGGGCTGCTGGCGGACCTGGCCGACGAACGGTCGGTGGCCTCCTACCTGCAGCAGATGCTGGACGGCCAGCCCGTGAACGCCACCGAGGGCCTACCCGCTCTCCACACCGCCCTACGGGCGCCCCGCCACGAGGTCATCCGGGTGGACGGCATAGACGTGGTGCCGGGGATCCACGCCACCCTGGGCCGGATGTCCGACCTGGCCACCGCCATCCGCGATGGCCGCAGGTCAGGGGCCACCGGGCGACCGATCACCGCTGTGGTGAGCCTCGGGATAGGCGGCAGCCACCTGGGGCCCGCGCTGGCAGCCGAGGCCCTCTCGCACCTGGGCCGACCCGACCTGACGGTGCGGTTCTCCTCCAACCTGGACGGGGCCGACCTGGTGGCCGCCCTTGATGGGTTGGTACCCGCCCAGACGCTGATCGTGGTGTGCTCCAAGTCGTTCACCACCATCGAGACCCTCACGGCGGCGGAGAGCGCACGCTCCTGGTTGGCCGACGGGCTTGGAGACGACCGGGTGGCGGACCACCTCGTCGCCGTCACCGCCTCCCCGGAGCGTGCCGCGGCCTTCGGGATCGACGCCGAGCTGACCTTCCGGCTGCCGCAATGGGTGGGGGGGCGGTTCTCCCTACCCTCGGCGGTCGGGCTGGCCGTCATGGTGGCAATCGGCCCGCCGGCGTTCATGGAACTCCTGGCCGGGATGCGACTGGTGGACGAACACGTGGCGACGGCCCCGACGCTGCGCAACGGACCCGTGCTGCTGGGCCTCATCGACGTCTGGAACCGGTCCCTCATGGGACGTACCTCCATGGCCGTGGTCCCCTATGCGCACCGGCTGAGGCTGCTTCCCTCCTACCTGCAGCAACTCTCCATGGAGAGCCTCGGCAAGGGCACCACGCTGGATGGGCGGACCGTGGACACCCCCAGCGGTGCCGTGGTGTGGGGGGCGGCCGGGACTGACGGGCAGCACGCCTTCTTCCAGCTGCTGCACCAGGGCACGGACGTGGTGCCGTGCGACCTGATCGGCGTGGCCAGGCCTGCGGAGGACCCCCGCGGTGCCCACCAGGACCTGCTGCTGGCGAACCTGGCGGCCCAGGCCGAGGCACTCGCCCACGGTCGGACAGCTGCCGAGGCGGCAGCGGGAGGCACCCCACCGGACCTCGTCGCGCACCGGACCTTCGCCGGGAACCGCCCGTCGACCACCATCCTCCTGCCCGAGCTGACGCCTTCCGCCCTCGGCCAACTGCTGGCCACCTACGAGCACAGGACGGTCACGGCGGCCGCAGTGTGGGGCATCGACCCGTTCGACCAGTGGGGGGTGGAGCTGGGCAAGGAGCTCGCATCGCGCATCGCCGCCGACCCCGCTGGTGGAGCCCACGACGGATCCACGCTCGAACTGCTCCGCCGCTACAGGGAGTTACGCGGAACCTGAATCTGGAGGCGTCAGCCCAGCCCGGCGACGACCGCTGCGGCGGCCTCGACGGCAATGGAGATCGTCTCGTCTATGACCTCGTCTGAGTGGGCGAGGCTGGGGAAGAGTGCCTCGTAGGCCCCCGGGGCCAGCGCCACGCCACGATCCAGGAGGGCGTGGAAGACCTTCGGGTAGATGCCGTTGTCGGCCAGCACCTTCGCCTCGTCGAAGTCGGTGGGGGCAACGTCGCCGAAGAAGCACCCCAGCAGCGAACCCACCCTGGGCAGCACGGCGTCCAGCCCCGCGTCGTTGAAGGCGGTGGCCAGCCCATCGGCCAGGCGGGCGGCCGTGGCGGTCAGCCGGTCGAAGGCCCCGTCGTCGAGCAGTTCGAGGGTGGCACGGCCGGCGGCCATGGCCAGAGGGTTCCCCGACAGGGTGCCGCCCTGGTACACACCGCCCAGCGGGGCCAGGTGCTCCATGACGTTCCAGCGACCGCCGAAGGCCCCGACCGGCAGGCCGCCACCGATGACCTTGCCGAAGCACCAGAGGTCCGGCGTGACGCCGAAGCGCTCGGCCGCCCCGCCACGCGCCAGGCGGAACCCCGTTATGACCTCGTCGAAGATGAGAAGCGACCCGGAGGCGTCACAGGCGGTCCGGAGGCCCTCCAGGAAGCCGGGCGCCGGCGCCACGAGGCCCATGTTGGCCGCCACCGGCTCCACGATCACCGCCGCCACGGTCTCGTCCAACTCGGGAACCACGTTGTAGGGAGCGACGATCGTGTCGGCGACGGCGCCGGCGGTGACGCCGTCGCACCCGGTGAGTCCCTGGTTGGCCACCCCACTTCCACCTGCGGCCAGCAGGGCATCGCCGTGTCCGTGGTAGCAGCCGGCGAACTTCACGATGCCGGGGCGACCCGTGGCGCCCCTTGCGAGGCGGATGGCCGACATGGTGGCCTCCGTCCCCGACGACACGAAACGGACCGATTCGAGGCCGGAGATGCGTTCCACGACCATCTCGGCCATGACCACCTCGGCCTCCGTCGGAGCACCGAAGCTGGTACCCCGGGAGGCAGCCACCGAGATGGCCTCCAGCACCACCGGATGGGCGTGGCCGAGGATCCCCGGCCCATAGGACTGCACGTAGTCGATGTAGCGGCGACCGTCGGCGTCCCACACGTACGGGCCGTCGGAGCGGTCCACGAAGTAGGGCGTGCCTCCCACCGAGCCGAAGGCCCGCACGGGCGAGTTGACCCCGCCGGGGATGACCCGCTGGGCCCGTTCGAAGAGCGTCCGGTTGGCGTCGGTCAAGGGATGCTCAACCCTGCAGGATCTCGGCGGCCCGTCGGGCCAGGTACGTCAGGATGAAGTCGGCACCGGCACGTCGGATCGAGAGCAGGTGCTCCATGCCGACGGCGTCACCGTCCAGCCAGCCGTTTGCCGCTGCAGCCTGCACCATGGCGTACTCGCCACTCACGTGGTACGCCGCCAACGGCACGTCCACGACCGCCCGGGCCTCGGCGATGACGTCCAGGTAGGACAGCGCCGGCTTCACCATCACCATGTCGGCGCCCTGGTCGATGTCAGCCATGATCTCGACGATCGCCTCACGGGCGTTGGGTGGGTCCTGCTGGTATCCCCGGCGATCGCCACCGCCCACGATCTGGACGTCGACGGCGTCCCGGAACGGGCCGTAGAGGGCCGAGGCGTACTTGGCGGAGTACGCCAGGATCACCGTGTCCAGGTGCCCCGAATCGTCCAGGGCGCCCCGGATGGCCGCCACCTGGCCGTCCATCATCCCGGAGGGAGCGGTCACGTCCGCCCCGGCTCCGGCCTGGGCCACGGCGGCCCTGGCGTAGAGCTCGAGGGTGGCGTCGTTGTCCACCGAGCCATGGCCGTCCAGCACGCCGCAATGCCCGTGGTCGGTGTACTCGTCGACGCAGAGGTCGGCCATGAGGACCATCTCGTCGCCCACCTCGTCGCGTAGGTCCCGCAGGGCCACCTGGACGACGCCGTCCGGGTTCCAGGCCTCGGAGCCGGTGGCGTCCTTCACCTCGGGGATCCCGAAGAGGATGACGGCCGGGACGCCGAGGTCCCTCAGCGCTGTCACCTCGGCTCGGAGGCTGGCCCGGGTGTGCTGCACGACGCCCGGGAGGGAGGCCACGGGCTGCGGTTCGTGGATGCCCTCGCGTACGAAGAGGGGTGCGACCAGGTCGTCGACCGAAAGGTGGGTCTCAGCCACCAGGCGGCGCAGGGCGGCGGTGCGGCGCAGGCGACGGGGTCGCGAGACGGGAAAGCTCACCCGGCGAGCCTACGGAGGTCAGGTCGTGGGCGGCGAGGCCGCTGCCCAGGCCACCACCGCATCCAGGAGGCCGACGACCGAGTGTGGGTCGGCTTCGATGGTGGCGAATCCCAGTTCCCTGGCCGCCGCTGCGCTGATCGGCCCGATGCAGGCGGCGGCCACGGGCAGCGTGGCCCCGGCCACGTCGTGGTAGCGACGGACCGTGGACTCCGCGGTGAAGGTGACCAGATCGGCCACCCGGGCACGGTCCAGCACCGCCGGGTCCACGTCGGGTGCCACGTTGCGGTAGGCCACGACGACGTCGACCGCCCAACCCCTGGCGGCAAGGCCGTCGGGCAGCACGTCGCGGGCCACCTCGGCACGCGCCAGGAGGATCCGGCCGCCGGACTCCGGCGGGGCCGGAAACTCCTCCAGCAGGCCCTCGGCCACGGCACGGCCGGGGACCAGGTCCACCGCCAGACCCGAGGCCAGCAGCGGGCCGGCCGTCCTGGGCCCCACGGCGGCGAGGCGGGCCGTTGTCGAACCGTCCAGCAGGTCGGCGACCCGCCGGGCACCGTTGGGTGACGTCACGACGATCCAGTCGTACCGGTCAGCAGAGGACAGGGCGGCGGACAGGGCGGCACCACCATCGGCCGGCTCAACGATTGCGACCACCGGCAGCTCGATGACCTCGGCGCCCAGGTCGGTGAGGGCACCGGCGAGGCTGCCGGCCTGGTCGGTGGCCCTGGTGACGACAACGGTGCGACCGGCCAGCGGGTTCACTGCGACTCCAGGAGCGCCGCACCGCCCCGCTCGTCGAGGAGGTGCCGGGCCAGCGTCCGGCCGAGGGTGGGGCCGTCGACCGATCGCCTCGCCTCGCGCAGGAGCACGGCGCCGTCGGGTGACGAGATCGCACCGGTCAGGCACACCTCGTCGCCGTCCAGGACCGCGTATGCCGCAATCGGGAGGTCACAACCCGCACCCAGCTCGGCCAGGAACGCCCGCTCGGCGTCGACGGTGCGGCGCGCCACGGCATCCTCGACGGCCGCCAGCACTTCGCGGACCCCTTCGTCGTCGGTACGGCACTCCACGGCCATGGCCCCCTGGCCCACCTGGGGTAGCAGGACGGACGGGTCGAGGCGGTCCGCCACGTCGGGTCTGATCCCCAGCCGATCCAGGGCGGCGGCGGCCATGACGATGGCGTCGAACCCGGCCGCCTTCTCCAGACGGGTACCGATGTTGCCCCTCAACCCGGCGAACACGACGTCCGGCCGGAGGTGGGCGAGGTGTGCCCGGCGACGGATCGAACCGGTGGCCACGGTCGCACCCTCGGGCAGGTCGGCCCAGCGGCACCCGACCAGGACGTCACGGGCATCGGCCCGCTCGGGTACGCAGGCCAGGACCAGTCCCTCGGGCGTGAGGGCCGGGAGGTCCTTGGCGGAGTGGACGGCGATGTCGGCGCGACCATCCAGCACCGCTGCCTGGACCTCCTTCACGAACACACCGCGGCCACCCATCTGCTCCAGCGGCGTGGTGCGATCCAGGTCACCGGTGGTCTGGACCACGACCACCTCGACGTCCACATCGGGGCGGACGGCGTTGAGGAGCCCGATCAGGCGGTCGGTCTGCCATCGGGCCAGGGCACTGCCGCGGGTGGCGGCCCGGATCCGCACGGCCGTCGCCCCGACCTAGAGGTCGAAGAGGTCGCGCAGGGCCTCGGACAGGCGCTCGCCCCGTGCGGTGCCGGCGGCATCCTTCATTCGTACCGTCGGCTCGTGCAGGAGCTTGCCCACGATTCCCGCAGCCAGGGCCTCGACGGCATCGCGCTGGCGGTCGTCGAGGTTGCCCAGCCGGGCGGAGAACCGCTGCAGCTCGCCGGAGCGGACGAGGTCGCCACGCGCCCTCAGGCTGGCCACCAGCGGGGCCACCAACCGGGCGGTCGACACGTCGACGTAGCGAGCCAACTCAGCGTCCACGATGGCCTGCACCGCGGTCACCTCGCGCTGGCGTTCCCGGATGCCCACATCTGCGAACTCCCGGAGGTCGTCCATGTCCAGGAGGGTCAGGCCTTCGATCTCGCCGGCGGCCGGGTCGACGTCCCTGGGTACGGCGATGTCGACCACGAGGAGTTCACGGCCGTGGCGTTCGCCGACCACCGAGGCCAGGTCGCTGTGCTCGAGGATCGCGGCCGAGGCGCCGGTCGAGGTGAGCAGCACGTCAACCTCGGCCAGGTGGCGGGGCAGGTCGTCCAGGCGTACCGGTTCGCCACCCAGGCGTCCAGCCACCTCGACGGCGCGGTCCCAGGTGCGGTTGGCCACGCGGATACCGGCCACGCCGCCGCCGTGGAGGGCGCGGGCCAGTCCCTCGCCCATCTCGCCGGCACCGACGATCAGGACCTGTCGACCCTCCAGGCCACCAAGGCGCTCGGTGGCCATGGCCACGGCTGCCTGTGAGACCGAGGTGATGTTGCGGGAGATGGCCGTATCGGTGCGGACCCGCTTGCCGACCTCGAGGGCGTGGCGGAACAGCGGGTTCAGGACGGGGCCGACGGCACCCTCGGTGGAGGCCGTCTCCCATGACTTGCGGACCTGGCCGAGGATCTCGTGCTCGCCCAGCACGGCCGAGTCCAGGCCTGAGGCCACCGAGAAGAGGTGTCGGGCCGCATCACCGTCGTAGAGGCTGGTGAGGTGGTCGGCGAACTCCTCGGGCGCCACATGCGACACCTCGGCGAAGAAGTTGCGGATGTCCTGGTATGCGCCGTGGAACTTCTCGGCGAATACGTACACCTCGATCCGGTTGCAGGTCGACAGGACCACGGCCTCGGTGATGTGTTCGCGCGAGGTGAGGTCCGCCAACGCCTTGGGTAGGCGCGACTCTGGCACCGTCATGCGCTCGAGCAGGTCGAGCGGCACCGTGCGGTGGTTCAGGCCTACGACTACGACCGACAAGCGCCGATACTCCTTGTTCTCCGGCTACCCGGCCAAGGGTACGGGTAGTCGGTCTCGGGGCGGATGGGAGGGGTGGTGAAACCCCTCTCCGGACCTCCAGCATTCCCGATGCGGGCGGTTCTTTCCAACCCTTGGTCCCGGTACGTCGGGATATCCAGCTCCACGACCAACGCCTAGCCGGTCGCCCGGCCGGACCGTGCTTCGACGGCCCGGTGGTGCTGGTGGTACCCGAGGATCTGGAGTTCGGTCGCCAGGTCCACCTGGCGGAGGTCGACCCGCTCGGGGACGGTCACCACGGTCGGCGCGAAGTTCAGGATCGAGGTGACCCCTGATGCCACCAGGCTGTCGACCGCCGCCTGGGCAGCGGAAGCCGGGGTGGCCACGATTCCGACCGTGCAGCCGGTCTCGGCGACGAGGGCCCCCAGGTCCTCCACGGACCGGACGACGTTTCCAGCGACCCTCCTTCCCACGACCGCCGGGTCGGCGTCGACCAGGCCAGCCACCGGGAAGCCCCCGGCCACGAACCCGTCGTAGCGGCTGAGTGCCCGGCCCAGGTTGCCGACTCCGACGATCACCACCGGGCTGGGGACGCCGCCGCCCAGGACCAGGCTGATCTCGCCGATGAGATGGTCGACGTCGTATCCCACGCCGCGGGTGCCATCAGCGTGCAGGTAGGACATGTCCTTCCTCACGTTGGCGGCGTTCACACCGGCCAGGGAGGCGAGGACCACCGAAGACACCGTGCCGACACCGTCATCCGACAACTCGACGAGGCCACGCAGGTAGATGGGCAGGCGTGCGACGGTGGCGTCCGGAATCGCCTCATCGTTCCTCGGACCTGCGGCATCAGCCATGCCCCCAAACTAGGCGCTTGTGCACCATTTCACATGGCATTTCCGGGTCCGCATCGGCGGACACCCCCGGGCACCCGCCGCTTCCCCGCCGGTGGTCGCCGATCGACCAATACCGTTCCTGCCGTGACGCACCAGATCGCAGTGGCCGCGGCGGCCGCCCTAGTCTCGCTGGCCTTCGCCGCCACGGTCCTGGAACGCTGGCTGGACCGACGCCGCCCCCAGGACCTCGCATGGTCGGCATCCCTCGGCCTGTTCGCCGCAGGTGCCGCATCCCTCTGGTGGGGCGCCTCGAACGGCTGGTCCGCTGCTCCCTTCCGATCCTTCTACGCGTTCGGGGCCGTGCTGAACGTGCCGATCCTGGCCCTGGGGACCGTGTACCTCCTGTTCAACCGCCGAACGGCGGACCGGATCACCGTCGCCACCGTGCTACTCGGCGCATTCGCCGCCGGCATGGTCTTCGCCTCGCCGATCCAGGGCGCGTTCGTCAGCGACGTCCTGCCGCGTGGCAGCGACGTGTTCGGTCCGGGACCCCGGGTGGCGGCGGCGGTGGCCTCGTCGATCGGGGCACTCGTCGTGATCCTCGGCTCGACCTGGTCGATGGTCAGGCTGCTACGGATCGGCACGGGGGCCGCACGGCGTGGTGCGCTGGGCAACGGCCTGATCGTGGTCGGCGCACTGGTGCTCAGCTGGGGTGGGCTGGTCAACTCGGTACTCGACGAGATGACCGGGTTCGCGGTCTCCCTACTGGTCGGGATCTCGCTGATCTTCGCCGGTGCCCTGGTCGCCACCGGGAGCCGATCCGACGGCTGAAGGCCGACCCGGTCAGTCCACGATCAGGACGAACTGGATCACGGCCGCGCCCAGGATGGCCGCCAGCAGGATCGCCGTGACGATGGTCGTTCCGAGGCGCATCAGGTCTCCTCCGATTCGTCAGCGGCAGTTCGTCCGCCGATCGTGACACGGGTGCTCACGCCTTCGTCCGGGTCGGCGGCCGTAAGGACCACCGCCCCTCCCTCACCGATGGCCAGGTCGGCGGCCGCCGATGCCCGTGCCGCCACGAGCGAGACCAGGCCCAAGGAGTCGACCAGCACGCCGAGGCCACCGGTCGGCACGTCGTCGTAGGCCGAGACCCGTCGGGCGGGAAGCACCCTGTCGGCGACACGGACCCGGAACCGGTCACCGGCGCCGAGGCCGTCGAGTTCCGTGGGGTCCACGTTCAACTGCACGTTGCCGAAGCGGTCCACCCAGAGCACCTCGGCATGCAGGCCGTCGGACTCGACCGCCGCCACCGGGAGCACCCCGGGGAGAAGGCCCGCCGGCTCTATCAGATCGCCCAGCTCGGCCAGGTCCACGCCGGTGGCCAGGTGGGCGGAGACCGGCGCGAACACGTCACGCCCATCGAAGGTGGAGCCCGGGGCTTGAAGGTGCCAGGCGGTGTCGGTCAGTGAAACGGCCCGACCCGCGCCGCCCACCATGGCGACAGCGGGAGCCAGCAGGCCGTTGTCGGGGCCGACCAGCACCGACTCCCCGTCACCCACCTCTACGGCAACCGCTCGGCGATCGGTCCCGACCCCGGGATCGACCACGGCCAGCACGACGCCCGGGCAGAGGTACCCGGAAGCGCGAGCCAGGGCCAGGCCCCCTGCACGTACGTCATGGGCCGCTATCCCGTGGGTGATGTCCACCACGTGTGCGTGCGGGGCGATGCTCCGGACCACCGAGTGGACGACGCCCACGAACTCGTCGTCGATGCCGTAGTCGGACAGGAACGAGATCGTGTCGTAGCGCCGGCCCACGATCAGCCGGCACCCAGTTGGCGTGAGCGCTCCGTGGCGGCCGCGACCACGTCGCGCACCATCGATCGGAAGTCGCCGGCCTCGAACACGGCCAGGCCGGCCGCCGTGGTGCCGCCCGCCGAGGTGACGTTCTCCCGCAGCTTCGATGCGGACTCCTCGGACCGGCGCAGCAGCGTGGCGGCGCCCAGCAGGGTCTGTTCGGTGAGGGCCACCGCCACATCGCGTGGCAGCCCCTCGGCCTCACCCGCGTCCATGAGGGCCTCGGCCAGGAGGAACACGTAGGCGGGACCGGATCCCGAGAGGCCGGTGACGGCATCCAGCAGGTCCTCGTCGACCACGACCACCTCGCCCACCGCCGAGAGGATTCCCGACGCCCAGCCCAGGTCGTCGTCGGTGACGGCCTTCCCTCCGGCGACTGCGGCGGCTCCCTCGCCGACGAGGGACGGCGTGTTGGGCATCACCCGGACCACCGGTACGTCGTCACCCAGGATGGCCTCCATGGCGGCGGTCCGGACGCCGGCGGCGATGGACAGGACG
Organism: Acidimicrobiia bacterium; assembly: GCA_012961035.1. Taxonomy (GTDB): domain Bacteria; phylum Actinomycetota; class Acidimicrobiia; order Acidimicrobiales; family MedAcidi-G1; genus UBA9410. Next base: position 1,017 of record DUAC01000069.1, on the reverse strand, counting down.
CGGGGCACGCCGATGGCGGCGAGAGCGGTACAGACATCGGCCACCACGTGGGGCTTGACGGCGACGAGGGTGTCGACGCCAGCCAGGGCGGCATCTCCACATGAGACGCCGGGAAGCGCCTCGGCCAGCAGGTCGCGACGCCCGGCATCGGGTTCCACCACGTGGAGTTCCCCGGCCGCCGCCCAGCCGTCGGCCACGAGGCCCCTCAGCAGGGCCTCGCCCATCTTCCCGCCGCCGATCACCTGGAGTCTCGTGGCCACGGAGCGAACCTACAGGCTGGCGTCGAGCGACGGCCGTCCGTCCGGCAGCACCCGGGAGGTGCCGACGGCGACGGCGACGACCATCACCAGCACGCCGGCTCCCGCCAGGACCGTCCCGGTCGACCAGAAGCCGATCGCCACCCCGACCACCAGCGGACCGGCTGTCTGGCCCAGCCGGAGGCCGCTCACCCACAGGGCCAGGATGATCCCGCGGAGGTGCTCGGGCGCCCGCTCCGCGACGATGTCCTGGAGGGTGGGGATGGTGATCCCCTCGGCCAGCCCGTACACCGCTGCCGCGGCCACGAGGAGCCACAGCGACCCCAGGCCCATGGCCAGGAACGTGGCGCCGAACACGCCGAGGCCGATGGCCACCATCACACCGGCGGACATCCGCACCCGGAACCAGGTGACCACGAGCGCTGTGGCCGTCGAAGTCACCGCAGGTACCGCTGCGACCATGCCGCGCTGTGTGGGGTTGAGGCCGAAGGTCTCGTGGAGGTGGATGGGGATGAGGGTGAGGAACACGCCGAACATGACGAAGAAGGCCAGCGAGCCGAGGCCGATGACCATGGCATTGGCCGGGATGGACACCTCGGCAAAGGCCTCCCTGAGGCGTTGCACCACCGGGATCTGCTGGACCTCCCACGGGTCGTCGAGGGACCGGGCCACCACCGCTCCCACGATCAGGGCCATCCCGTAGTAGGCGAAGTTCCACCTCCAGCCGAACAGGTCGGTGGTGACACCGCCCACGAACGGG